>JAYVUV010000029.1:0-9579 GCA_043787615.1 Janthinobacterium sp.
GCCTGGATTTGTACAGCGACTTCACCTATCTGCTGGCCAAGCCGGAGCAGGGCGATCAATTCAACCAGAGCGAGCGGCGCGACATGGCCGGCGTGAACGCGAGCCAGACTTGGCTGGCCACGCTGGGCGGGCTGGAGATGCGCAATAAGGTCGGTCTGCAAACGCGATTCGACCGGCTGGCCCCGGTGGGCTTGTACGACACCGTGGCGCGCACCCGCACCGGCACCGTCCGCGAGGACCGGGTGCGCGAAAACAGCGCCGCGCTGTATCTGGAAAACGTGACGCAATGGTCGCCCGGCGTGCGCAGCGTCGCCGGCCTGCGCTACGACGCCTACCGTTTCGATGTAGCCAGCAGCATCGACGGCGACAGCGGCAAGGCGGACGATCATGTGGCCTCGCCCAAGTTGTCGCTGATTTTCGGTCCCTGGGCCAAGACCGAATACTTCGTCAATTATGGCAAGGGATTCCACAGCAACGACGCGCGCGGCACCACCCAGACGCGCTTGCCCGACGGCAGCCCGTCCAGCCCGGTGACGCCGCTGGTGAGCACCCGGGGCGCCGAGCTGGGCATGCGCACTGAATGGCTACCGGGCTTGCAAAGCAGCCTGGCGCTGTGGCGGCTCAATATCGGCTCGGAATTGCTGTTTGTCGGGGATGCCGGCGAGACCGAGCCCAGCCGGGCCAGCCGGCGCTCCGGTATCGAGTGGAATAATCACTATATCGCCGCGCCCTGGCTGCTGTTCGATCTGGATCTGGCGACCTCGCGCGCCCGGTACACGCAGGCCGACGCGGCCGGCGACTTTATTCCGGGCTCGCTGAACCGGGTACTGTCGTTCGGGATGACGGTCGATGACATCGGGCGCTGGTTCGGCGGCGTGGATGTGCGCCATTTCGGTCCACGCCCGCTGATCGAGGACAATCGCGTGCGCTCGGCCTCGACCACCTTGGCCTATGCCCGGGTCGGTTACAAGCTGGGCGCCCGCACCAGGCTGACCCTCGATGTATTTAATCTGTTCGATAAACAAGCCAGCGACATCGATTATTACTATGCCTCGCGCTTACCCGGCGAGGCGGAGCAGGGCGTGGACGACCGCCATTTTCATCCGGTCGAACCGCGCTCGATGCGTCTGACGCTGGCGCACCGTTTTTAGCGCGGCGGCGCCGGCGGCCAATCAAGTTGAATCCGTTGCGTGGTGGGGCGCGTATATCACTAGGTAAGACGATCCCAACTTAAAAGGAAATATCATGCGCACATTTACATCCGCCATTCTGCTGGCCGCAATTCTCGGCAGCGCCAATATCGCCTACGCCGACGTCATGGTCGGCGGCAAGAGCATGTTGCCGACCAACGATATTGTCGATAACGCCGTCAATTCGGCCGACCATACCACCTTGGTGGCGGCGGTGAAAGCCGCCGGCCTGGTCGATACCTTGAAAGGCAAGGGCCCGTTCACGGTGTTCGCGCCCACCAACGCGGCCTTCGCCAAGCTGCCGGCCGGCACCGTCGACACTTTGCTCAAGCCGGAAAACAAAGCCACGCTGACCAAGATCCTGACTTATCACGTGGTGTCGGGAAAATACGATTTCACGGCCTTGAGCGCTGAAATCAAAAAACATCAGGGCAGCGCCGAATTACCAACGGTGGCCGGCGGCATATTGAAATTCAGCATGAATGGCATGCATAACATCACGGTCAGCGACGAGAAAGGCGAGAGCGCCAATATCAGCACCTACGATGTATATCAGTCGAATGGCGTGATTCAAGTCATCGACACGGTATTGATGCCGAAATAAGCGGTGGCCGACGCGCGCCGGCGCGATGGGCATAAAAAAAGCGCTCACGAATGAGCGCTTTTTTTCAAGCCGAAGCGATTACTGCACTTTGGCTTTTTTCAGCAATTCTTCGCGGAAGGCCGCCAATTTCTTTTGTTGCAAGCCTTCGGAGATCTGGCCTTTCACATCGTCCAGCGCCGGGATCTTGGCCGGGCGGGTGTCTTCCAGTTTGATGATGTGATAACCGAATTGGCTCTTCACCGGGGTTTCGGTGTATTGGCCTTTTTTCAAGGCGATCATCGCGTCCGAGAACGGCTTGACGAAGTTGGCCGGGTTGGCCCAGTCCAGATCGCCGCCATTGGCCGCCGAGCTGTCTTTCGACACCTTGGCCAATTCCTCGAATTTACCACCGGCTTTGAGCTTGACGATGATGTCTTTGGCTTCGGCTTCGGTCGCCACCAGGATATGGCGCGCATGGTATTCCTTGTCGCCGGTTTGGGCTTTGTAGCGGTCGTATTCGGCCTTGATTTCGGTATCCTTGACCGGATTCTTTTTCAAGAAATCAGCCAGCATGGCGTTGATCAAAATGCTTTGACGGGCGTTTTCCAGTTGCGATTTGACTTCCGGACGGGTGCCGAAACCTTGTTTGTCGGCTTCCTGGATCAGCACTTCACGGCCGATCAGGTCTTTCTTGATGGCTTCGCGCAGCTGCGGGCTGTCCGGTTGTTTGCCTTGGGCCACGACTTGCTTGACCACTTCATCGATGCGCGAACCGGGAATGACCTTGCCATTGACGGTGGCGACGTTTTGATTGGTCGGCGCGGCGGCGGCCGGGGCCGAGGCGCTCTTGGCCGCTGGCGCGCTGGCGGCAGGGGCGGAGGCGGCGGCGCTGGCGGACGGCGCGTTCTGCGAGATGGCGGGAATGGCGACGGCGGCCATCAGGCTTAACAACAGGTGAGCTGGTTTCAACATCATTTATCAAATCCTATAAAAATACGTGAGATTGGGCCATGACAGGCCGCAAAAACAAACGCAACAAAAAACCGGCGCCATGGAGGCGCCGGTCAGCAGGTGAAAAGCTTACTGCACTTTAGCTTTTTTAACCATTTCTTCTTGGTAGGCTAACAATTTCTTTTGCTGCAAAGCTTCGGAGATCTGCGGCTTCACTTCTTCCAGGGTCGGCAGCTTGGCGGGACGGGTGTCGTCCAGTTTGATCACGTGAAAACCGTTCGGGGTTTGCACCGGGGTTTCCGTGTATTGGCCTTTTTGCAGCGCGACGAAAGCGTCCGAGAACGGTTTCGGGAAGGAGGCCGGGGCCGCCCAATCCAGATCGCCGCCATTGCCGGCCGAACCGGTGTCTTTCGAGGCCTTGGCCAAGTCTTCGAACTTGGCGCCGCCTTTGAGCTTGACGATCAATTCCTTCGCTTCGGCTTCGGTGCCGACCAGGATATGGCGCACATGGTATTCCTTGTCGCCGGTCTGGGCCACGAAACGGTCGTATTCAGCCTTGATGTCTTCGTCCTTGATCGGATTTTTCTTCAAGTAATCGGCGACCAGGGCGTTGATGATGATGGCTTGACGCGCGTTGTCGATGGCTTGCTTGACCGCCGCTTCTTTGCTAAAACCTTGCTTTTCCGCTTCTTGCATCATCACTTCGCGGCCGATCAAGTCTTTCTTGATCAATTCGCGCAACTGCGGCGTATCCTGTTGTTGACCTTGGGCCACGACTTGCTTGACGACGGCATCGGCGCGGGCGGACGGGATAGGCTTGCCGTTGACAACAGCGATGTTTTGCGCGACGGCAGGCAAGGCGGCAACGGCGAGAAGTGCGATCAGCAAGCGGGCTGGCTTAAAAGTCATTATCAAATCCTGTTAGAGGAAAGTTCGTAAAATGTACGTTAAAAATGATAGATCGTAACCACGTCTTTTTGTTCAATTTTTTAAACACAAAAATCCGATGACCTTCAAAATTCACGCGCTCTATCTTAGTTCAGACGGGGCCAAAGCGACAATAGCCAGCGCGTGTATTTCCGTGTGCATCATATCTTGGACGGAATCATACACGAGTCGATGTCTTGTGACGAGTTTGAGCCCCTCGAAGCGGCCGGCCACGATGCGCAGCTGATAGTGGCCGCCGCCGCTGGCCGCGCCGGCGTGGCCGGCATGGGACGCCGAGTCGTCCACCAGTTCGCATACCTCGGGCGCCAGGGCCGCTTGCAAACGTTCGCGCATGCGCGTCATGCGGGTGTCGGCGCTCATGCCTCCTCCTTGATGTGTTTGGACAAGAACAGGGTTTGCACCACGATGAACAAGAAAAAGATGGCGGTGGTGCCGAAGGCCTTGAAGCTGACCCAGGCGCTGGTGTCGCCCTTATACAGTACGAAGGCGACCAGCAGATTGATGCCGCCGATGGCGATGAAGAAGGCGATCCAGGAATACAGCAGTTTTTGCCAAACCTGGTCCGGCAATTGGATTTGCTCTTCCATGGTCTTGCGCATCAGGTTTTTCTTGAAAAAGACTTGGGCGAACAGCATGCCGGCCGCCAGCAACCAGTAAATGATGGTCGGTTTCCATTTGATGAAGTTCTCGTCGTGGAAGTAGATGCCGGCGCCGCCGAACACCACGAACACGCCCAGCGAAACCCAGGCCATGCCCGGCACCTTTTTGCCGCGCACCAGCAGATAGCCCACTTGCAGGGCGGTGGCCAGGATGCCGACCAGGGTCGCCACGATCAGCGGCGCCTGGCTCGGCTCGGACGTGCCGCCCGCGATGAAGCCCGACAAATAGTGCTGCACCATGGCGTGGGCCGCGTCTTGATGCATGCCGCCCAGTTTGTAGGCCGCGAAAAACAGCAGCAAGGGAAAAAAGTCGAACAAAAGTTTCATGGTGTGCCAGGTGAGCGTGGGTCGGAGCGATGCTGTTCGAAATTATTGCGGGTCGAAACGCAAGGAAGCCGAGTTGATGCAATAGCGCAAGCCGGTCGGCGGCGGGCCGTCGGGAAACACGTGGCCCAGATGCGCGTCGCACACGGCGCAAATAATTTCGGTGCGCAGCATACCATGGCTGCGGTCGACGATCTCGGTCACGTTGGCCGGATCGAGCGCCTTGAAATAACTCGGCCAGCCGCAGCCGGAATCGAATTTGGCGTCGGAGGCGAACAGCGGCGTGTTACAGCAGACGCAGGTGTAGATGCCGTGCTCGTGGTGATCCCAATATTTGCCGGTGAAGGCGCGCTCGGTGGCCGCGTGGCGCGTCACGTCGTATTGCATCGTGTCGAGCATGGCACGCCATTCGGCGTCGGTCTTGTTTACTTTGTCGGTCATGCTATACCTCAGGAAGAACAACTCACTTCAAGAGCGCCGGCCCAGTCGGGCGGCAGCGCCGCGTAGCTTTCATGGTCGGCTTGTTCGTCGAAGGGGCGCTCCAGAACGCTCAGCAGACGTCGTACCTCGCTGAAATCCTTGTTCGCCGCTTTCTCGATGGCCATTTGCGCCAGATAATTGCGCAAGATGTATTTGGGGTTGACTTGATGCATCGCAAGGCGGCGCGGCGTATCTTGGCTGCCTTCCGCGCGCAAACGGGCGCGGTAGTGGCCGGCCCAGGCGTCGAAGGCCGGCCGGTCGAGGAACAGGTCGCGCAGCGGCGCGTCGGCCTCGGGCGCGTCCAGCTGCAAATGGCCGAGGCGACGAAAAAACAGGGTGAAATCGACCCGGTTGGCCTGCATCAAGGCGAACAAGCTATCGAACAGCGCCGTGTCGGCCGCTTGCTCGGTGCTCAAGCCGAGCTTGGCGTGCATCAATTGCGCTGTTTTCGCGGCGAACTCGGGCTGATACACGTCCAGCGCCGCTTGCGCCGCCTCCACCTCGCCGATCAGGGGCAGCAGGGCTTGGCCCAAGGCGTAGCAATTCCAGTGGCCGATTTGCGGCTGCATGGCATACGAATAGCGGCCCTGCTGGTCGGTGTGATTGCAAATATGCTTGGGGTCGTAGGCTTCCATGAAGCCGAAGGGACCGTAATCGAGGGTCAGGCCGAGGATCGACATATTGTCGGTATTCATCACGCCATGCATGAAGCCCACCGCCTGCCATTGCGCGATCATGTGCGCGGTGCGGCGCGCCACTTCGGCCAGCAAGCTTTGGTAGGGATTGTCCTCCCGGCGCAGGGCCGGATAGAAGCGGTCGATCACGTAGTCGGCCAGCACCTTCAATTCGGCTTGCTTGTCGGCGTAAAACCAGTGTTCGAAGGAACCGAAACGCACGAAGCTGTGGGCCAGGCGCGTCACCACGGCCGCCGTTTCCATCGATTCGCGCAGCACGCCTTGATCCGAGCCGATCACGCACAGCGCGCGCGAGCTGCGGATGCCCAACGCGTTCATGGCTTCCGAGCACAGAAATTCGCGGATCGAGGAGCGCAGCACGGCGCGCCCGTCGCCCATGCGCGAGTAGGGCGTGGGACCGGCGCCCTTGAGCTGCAATTCCATCGGGCCGGCGGCGGTGGCCACGTCGCCCAGTAGAATGGCGCGGCCATCGCCCAGCTGGCCGGCCCACACGCCGAATTGGTGGCCGGAATAGACGGCGGCCAGGGGCTGGGCGCGCGGCGGCACCTGGTTACCGGCCAGCGCGGCGATCGCGTCGGGCCGATCCAGGTCGGCCGGCGCCAGGCCCAACAGGGCGGCGGCCGGCTCGCTGAGCGCCACCAGATACGGGTCCGGCAGGGCGGTCGGCATCAGGCGCGTGTAAAACGCCGGTGGCAATGTCGCGAACGAATTGTCGAAAGGCAGGTCGATGGGAGTGATGGCAGTTCCGTTCTTTAAATGTGTGGCCTCGGGGTGCCGCGCGGGCTGGCCAATTTTACCGCACCGGCGATTGTAGCGGCGGGCGCGCCGTGGCGAACAGCGCGCTTACATTCGGTAACCGCGTCGCTTACCGCGTCGGTTACCGCGTCGGTTACCGCGTCGGGGCGCGCCCTGGTGCGTCGCAGCATCGAAATACATTGACTGGCCCGATGCGGCCAGACCAAACTTTATAATCATTCAACAAAACCGCGGGAGTACCAATGTCGACCTATCAAACCAGCCCGGTCCTGGGACAGATGATGGACCAACCGTTGCTGGTGTCTAGCATCATCGAATTCGCGGGACGTCATTACGGCAGTAACGAAATCGTATCGCGCCGGGTGGAAGGCGACCTGCATCGCTACACCTACCGCGAATGCCACCAGCGATGCCGGCGCTTGGCGCACGCCCTGCAAACCCTGGGCGTGCGCATGGGCGAACGGGTCGCCACGCTGGCCTGGAACGGTTATCGCCACCTGGAAGCGTATTATGCCGTGTCCGGGTCGGGGGCCGTTTTGCACACCATCAATCCGCGCCTGTTTCCCGAGCAAATCGCCTACATCGCCAATCACGCCGAGGACCAGATCTTGCTGTTCGACTTGACCTTCCTGCCGCTGATCGAAGCGATCGCCGCCCAGTGCGTCACGGTGCGCCATTTCGTGTTGATGGCCGGGCGCGAACACATGCCGGCGGCGAGCAAGATACCGAATCTGCTGTGTTATGAAGAATTGATCGCCGCCGCGCCGGACGATTACGCGTGGCCGCGCTTCGACGAAAACGCCGCTTGCACCCTCTGTTATACCTCCGGCACCACCGGCAATCCCAAGGGCGCCCTGTATTCGCACCGCTCGACCGTGCTGCACGCCTATGCCTCGGCCTTGCCGAACGTGTTGAACGTGTCGTCGGCCGATACCGTATTGCCGGTGGTACCCATGTTTCATGTGAATGCCTGGGGCTTGCCGTACTCGGTGCCGCTGTCGGGCGCCAAGATGGTGTTTCCCGGCGCGGCGCTGGACGGCAAGTCGCTATACGAGTTGTTCGAGAGCGAAAAAATCACGTTTTCGGCCGGTGTGCCGACCGTCTGGCTGGGTCTGCTCAACTATGCCTTGCAAAACAAGTTGCGCTTTTCTACCTTCCGGCGCACGGTGATTGGCGGCTCGGCTTGCCCGCCGGCCATGATGGATATCTTGATCGATCAATTCGGGATCGATGTGGTGCACGGCTGGGGCATGACTGAAATGTCGCCCCTGGGCACCACCGGCGGCTTGCAAGCCAGGCATTTGAGCTTGTCCAAGGACGCGCAGCGCAAGATACTGCAAAAGCAAGGCCATGCCATCTACGGGGTGGACATGAAGATCGTCGACGACGCCGGCACCGAATTGCCGTGGGACGGCAGCACCTATGGCCATTTGCTGGTCAAGGGGCCGTGGATCATCGCCTCGTATTTCAAGCACGAGGGCGGCGACGTGTTGCAAGACGGCTGGTTTCCGACCGGCGACGTGGCCACCATCGACGCCGACGGTTATATGCAGATCACCGACCGCAGCAAGGACGTGATCAAGTCCGGCGGCGAATGGATCGGCACCATCGACCTGGAAAATCTGGCCATGGCCCACCCGGCCGTGTCGCAGGCGGCGTGCATCGGGGTGGCCCATCCGAAATGGGACGAGCGGCCCTTGCTGCTGGTGGTACGGCGGCCGGAGCAGGAATTGAGCGCCGCCGGCTTGCTCAGCTTCTTCGAGGGCAAGATCGCCAAATGGTGGATGCCCGATGACGTGGTGTTCGTCGAGAGCTTGCCGACCGGCGCCACAGGCAAGATTCAGAAAAACAAATTGCGCGAGCAATTCAAGGATTACCGTTTGCCCGGCGTTTGAAGCCCGAGGCCCGACGCCCGATGCCCGACGTTGCGCCGCCAATTTAAAAGTCAAAAACCCGCTCTCGAATAATACGACCGTTCTTTTATGGGGTATAGTGAGATATTGCGTTTATTGAATGTTTGACCAAGACGCAGGGCCGCCGCGCGCGGCCGCTCGGCAAGACACCAACTATAAAGGAAGAGACATGAGCGCCGAATACCAAGTCGACGGCAGCGTTGCCGTGATCACCCTGAACAATCCGCCCGTCAACGGTCTGGGCTTGGCCACGCGCACCGCCGCCGTCGAGGGCATCCGCCGCGCGCTGGCCGACGAGGCGGTCAAGGCGATCGTCATCACGGGTGCCGGCGGCGCGTTTTCCGGCGGCGCCGATATCAAGGAATTCAATTCGCCCAAGGCCTTGGCCGAGCCCAGCCTGCACACCTTGATCAGCGTGGCCGAGGGCGCCACCAAGCCGGTGGTGGCGGCGATCCATTCGGTGTGTATGGGCGGCGGTTTGGAATTGGCGCTGGGATGCAATTACCGCGTCGCCGCGCACGGCACCCAGATCGCCTTGCCCGAAGTTAAACTCGGCCTGTTGCCGGGCGCGGGCGGCACCCAGCGCCTGCCGCGCGTGCTGGGTTTGGAAATGGCGCTCAACATGATCGTGTCCGGCAATCCGGTGCCGGCCGACAAGCTGGCCGGCACCGCCTTATTCGACGAGGTGGTGGCGCCCGGCGCCGATTTGCTGGCCGCCGCCATCGCCCTGGCCAACCAGGTGGCCGACCTGCGCCCGCTGCCCAAGGTGCGCGAGCGCAAGGTCGATTATCCGAACCATGAAGCCTTTCTGCAATTTTCGCGCAACACCGTCAAGGCCATGGCCGGGCCGTTCCCGGCGCCGCTCAAGTGCGTCGAGACGGTGGCCGCGTCCATCAGCATGAAGTTCGAGGATGGCTTGAAGTTCGAGCGCGAACTGTTCATGCAATTGATACAGTCGAGCGAATCGAAAGCCCTGCGGCACGCCTTTTTCGCCGAACGCCTGGCCGGCAAGGTGCCGGACGTGCCGGCCGACACCCCAGTGCGCGCCATCAAACGGGCCGCCGTGATCGGCGCCGGCAC
>JAYVUV010000030.1:0-7552 GCA_043787615.1 Janthinobacterium sp.
AGCCACCGCCGGCGGCCGCGCGCGCGCCCGAAATGGCGGCACCGCCCGTGGTTGTGGCGGACGCGGCGCCCCCGGCCGCCGCCGTGACCGACTCGGCGCCGACGCCAACCGATACGCACGCGGCGCACGCGGCGTCCGACCGGCCGCCGCGTGCGAACGTCGCGGCCGATGCGCGCTCGGGGTCGATGGCGAACGCGCGCGCGGCGTCGGCCAGCATGCCCGCGCCGCAAAACGATGCGGTCGACCAAGCCGATGCCGGCGTGGCGCGCATGGCGTCCGCCGCTTCGCGCGGCGCCGGCATGCCCGCCACGCGGGCGCGCCCGGCCGCTCTAGCGCCGCTGGCCGAGGAAGAGGCGGGCGGGGCGGACGCCTCGGCGTTGTCGCCCAAGCGCCAAGCCGCCGTCTCGGCGGCGCCGCGGTCGTCCGGCGGGCCCAAGCGCAAAGCAGGGCAGGAGGCGGGCGGTGTGCCGCCGGCCGCCGCCGGGGTCAATATGAGCGCCCAGCAACGCGCCGAAAACCAGTATCGGCGCGCCGTCGATGCTTTGCAGGAAGGCCGTGTGTCGGAGGCGATGAGCGCGCTGGAGCAAGCGCTCGCGATCGAGTCGCGCCACCAAGGTGCACGTGAAACCCTGATCCGGCTGCTGCTCGAAGCCAACCGGCAAGACGAGGCGATGCGCCAGATGGAGCAAGGCTTGGCGCTCGATCCCAAGCAGCCCGCCATGGCCATGATGCTGGCGCGGCTACAAATCGACAAGGGCGGGCCGGCGCTCGACACCCTGACGCGGACCTTGCCGTATGCCGCCAACCAGGCCGATTATCTGGCTTTTCTGGCCGGGGTGTTGCAGCGCGAGCGGCGCTACGCCGAATCGACGCAACGCTATCAGGCCGCGTTGCGGATCGCGCCCGCCAACGGCGTGTGGTGGATGGGCCTTGGTATTTCCTTGCAAGCCGATGGACACGCGGTGGAAGCGCGCGAGGCGTTCGCGCGCGCCAAGGCCGGCGGCGGGCTGAGCCCGGAGCTGCAAAGTTTTGTCGAGCGCGAGCTGGCATTGCTGGCGCGCTAGACGATGCGGCGCGCCGCGCCGCCGTTACAGCTTGGCTTGGTCGCCCCAGACCAGTTTCATGCTGAAGCGCACATCGGCCTGGTCCTCGTGCAAGGCCTCGGCGATGCCGTAACCGGGTTCCTCGATACTGCGCCCGGTGCGCGCGGCGTCGCCATCGAGCTTGATGAGGGCGCCGTCCGCGTCGCGCAGCGCGCGCACCTCGATCGCGCCGCCTTGCCCGCCGCGCCGCGCCACCACCCCGATGGCACCGTTGTGCAGGCGTACCAGACTGCCCGGCGGATACTTGCCGAGCTGACGCACGAATTGCTCGGCCAGGGCCGGGTCGATGGCTTGCTTGCGGTTCAGGAAAATATTGTCCATGGCTTGGTCGGGCAGCATCGAGCGCCGGTAGTTGCGCGCCGACACCTGGGCGCAATAGCGGTCCGCCAAGCCGATCAATCTGGCGTTTTGGCTGATCTCGTCGCTGGTCTTGCCGCAGGGGTAGCCGCTGCCATCGTCGTTTTCATGATGCAGCATCACGCAGGAAATCCATTCCTCGTCGTCCACCCCGGCGCTGGTGAGCAAGTCGACGCTTTCTTCGGGATGGCGGCGCACGATCGCCATTTCCTCGCTGCTGAGCGCGCTGCGCTTGTTTTGAAAGGTGTCGGCGTGGCGCAGCATGCCCACGTTCATGGTCAGCGCGGCGGACGTGATGGCCAAGGTTTCGCGCGCCGATTTTTCCATGCCGCGCGCCACCAGCACCGCCACCACCGCCGTTTCGATGCAATGGCGGATCGCGTAGGTGCCGGCGATCTGGCTCAGAAATATGCAAGCGAGCGCGACGTCGGGATTGATGTCGACCGCCCGCATCACCTCGCGCGCCACGTCGCGCACCTCGCGCTCGGCGTCGCTCTTGTTGCGCAGCTCGTGCAGCAGGTGGCCCAGGCGCAGGTTCGAATGGTTCAGCAGATGCAGCACCGAGGGCGTGGCCGGGTCGGCGGCGAACAAGCCGCGCTCGAGCATGCGGCCGAGCGCGTCGCGGTCCGGCAGCACCTGCCCCTTGCGCAACAGCGGGCCGCCGGCCGGATCGGCCGGGTACAAATCCCACGGCAAGGGTTCGTCAAACACCAGGTCCGATAAATTGATACGGCGTTGCACCATGTTGTTTCCCGTTTTGCCCGCGCCGCGCGGCCGAGGTCGCGTGGCGGCTTGTCGATAGCGGCCGTCGCCGGCCCCGTTTACAGGCGCGCCAGCCGCGCCAACGCCAGTTCCAGGGTTGAATCCTGCTTGGCGAAACAAAAGCGCACCACGCCCGATTCCCGGGCTTGCCCGTAAAACGCCGACACCGGAATCGCCGCCACCTTGATCTCGCCGGTCAGCCATTCGGCGAAGGCCGCTTCCGTCTGGGACGAAATGGCGCCGTAGCGCACGCACTGGAAATAGGTGCCGTCGGCCGGCAACAGCTCGAAACGGCTGCCCGCCAGGCCGGCCCGGAACAGGTCGCGCTTGCGCTGGTAAAACGCCGGCAAGTCCAGGTACGGCGCCGGATCGGCCATGTAGTCGGCCAAGCCGTGCTGCATCGGCGTGTTGACGCTAAATACCTGATATTGATGCACCTTGCGGAACTCGGCGCTCAGGGCGGCCGGCGCGGCCACGTAACCGATCTTCCAGCCGGTCACGTGGTAGGTCTTGCCGAAGCTGGAGACGACAAAGCTGCGCGCCGCCAGTTCCGCGTGGCGGCACACCGACTCGTGGCGCGCGCCGTCGTAGACCATGTGTTCGTACACTTCGTCGGACAAGATCAAGATGTCGCTGCCGCGCACGATGTCGGCCAGCGCCGCGATATCGTCCTGGCGCAAGATGGTGCCGGTCGGGTTGTGCGGCGTATTGATGACGATCATGCGCGTCCTAGGCGTGACGGCCGCGCCGACCGCGTCCCAAGGCACCTTGTAACCGTGTTCGCCCAGGCGCATCGCCACCGGCACCGTTACCCCGCCGGCCAGCGCGATGGCCGGTTGATAGGCGTCGTAGGCCGGTTCGATCACGATCACCTCGTCGCCCGCGCGCACGCACGCCGAAATGATGCCGCTGACGGCCTGGGTGGCGCCGGCCGTGACGGTGATCTCGTGATCGGGGTGATACTGGTGCGCATACAGGGCGGCGATCTTGGCCGCGATCGCCTGGCGCAGGGGCGCGGCGCCCGTCATCATCGGATATTGGTTCAAGCCGGCCCGCATGGCTTCGCTCACCAGGTCCACCAGCCGCGGTTCGCAAGCGAAGTCGGGAAACCCCTGGCCCAGGTTGACCGCGCCATGCAAGGCGGCCAGCTGCGACATGCGCGTGAAAATGGTGGTGCCGACCGCCGGCAACTTGCTGGCGAGCGGCGGGGTGTGCGGCGGGTCGGACGGAAGCGGGCGGCTGGTCATGTGGCTGAGCGATGGGTTTGCTGTCGATGGCTCATTTTAGCGCAGGCCGGCCCCCTTCGGTGTTGCTTAAAAAGACAAACTATGCGACGGCGGGCTGGGCCGGCACCCACGCCTCGGGCACGATGATTTTGAACATGCCGGCCTTGGCGGTCTTGCGCGCCAGCTTGAGCAAGGCCTTGTCCTTGGTGATCAGGATATCGGCGCCGGCGTCGCGCGCCAACTCCAAAAACTTTTGATCGTCCTTGTCGCTGCACACCGGCAAACGGATGCCGGAGGCGGGCGGCGCCACCACCTCGATCAGGGCGTCGAAACGGGCCGCGCTGATGGCACGGCTGTGCTCGTCCAACGGCAAATGGCTGTAGTTGAGCACCACCAGATATTCCATGCGGCAGTCCTCGCGCGTGATGGCTTTGACTGCGCCGCTCTCGATGGCGGCCAGCAGGGTTTGCCAGCGGGGGTCGTGGAACACGAACAAATCGAGGCAGACATTGGTGTCGAGGACGACACGGGAGGGAAGGGGTATCATGTCGGCAATTGAATTTTATGGATGGAATGTGGAATCTTATGCTGATTGTGTTATCGCCTGCAAAAAGTCTTGACCTGGACACGCCCGCCACCACCGCCTTGCACAGCCAACCCGACTTTCTCGACCATTCGGCGCAATTGATCACCCAATTGCGCTGCTTTTCCCCCGCCCAATTGAGCGGCTTGATGGCCTTGTCGGACAATTTGTCGGCGCTCAACGTGGCGCGCTACGCCAGCTGGTCGCCACACGCCCGCGACGGGCGCCAAGCCGTGATGACCTTCGACGGCGACGTGTACGCCGGCCTCGACGCGCGCAGCCTCAAGCCGGCCCAGCTCGACTACACGCAAGCGCGCGTGCGCATCCTGTCCGGCCTGTATGGATTGCTCAGACCGCTCGACATGATACAGCCCCACCGCCTGGAAATGGGAACCCGTTTGGCTAACGCGCGCGGCAAGGATCTGTATGCGTTCTGGGGCGACACCATCACCGAGGCCTTGAATCGCGCGGCCGAGGAGCAGGGCGCCAAAGTCTTGATCAACCTGGCCTCGACCGAGTATTTTAAATCGGTCAAGCCGCGCCAGTTGAACGTGCCGGTGATCGCGCCGGTGTTCCAGGATTGGAAAAACGGCCAATACAAGATCATTTCTTTTTATGCCAAGCGCGCTCGCGGGCTGCTGGCGCGCTACGCCGCCGTGAAGAAAATCCGCGATCCGGAAAAGCTCAAGGGTTTCGATCTGGACGGATATCGTTTCGTGCCGGGCGATTCCGACCAACGCACTTGGTTATTCCGACGCCGCCTGGAGGCTTAAAGCTGGTGAGTGTGGCGACATCTGTTTCATCCTTCTGGCGCGTCAATCGATACGCCGCCGCTGTGTAGCGCAAGCCGACAGCAGTGGAGAAAATCTCGCTTTGCATGGTTTTCTTATCAAGCTACTCTGACCGGAAAGCGAAGGCATGGCGTCTTCGCGCGAAAATCAGAGGAATGAATGAACCAAGCTGTATTTGGCCCGGCGCCAACCGCCGGCGTCCGCTCGAATGAAACATCGAGCGTGCGCATCGCACCCTGGCACGCGCCGTTCGACACCCAGCCGGCCGGCGAACTGCGCCGCCGCTTGCTGGAGACGCGCTGGAGCGACCAAGTCGCGCCCGACTGGAGCTATGGCACGGCCGAACAGCCCTTGCGCCAGCTTTTGCGGCATTGGCAATCAGGCTACGATTGGGACCTCGCCGCCGCCCGCTTGAACGGCTTGCCGCATTTCCGGGCCGAGATCGACGGCTTCTGCATCCATTTTTTACATATCAAGGCGCGCGGCGCGCGCGGTCAGCCGCTTTTATTGATGAACGGGTGGCCGTCCAGCTTTGTCGAATATACCAAACTGGCCGCCATGCTGGCCGATCCCGCCAGCCACGGCGGCCAGGCCGGCGACGCCTTCGACGTGGTGATGCCGGCCCATCCGGGTTTCGGTTATTCGGACCGGCCCACCGCGCCGGACCAGGCGCGGGCGGTCGATTTGTTTCAGCGCCTGATGACCGACGGTCTCGGTTATGCATCCTTCATCGCTTCGGGCACCGATATCGGCGCCGGCGTGGCAACCCGCATGGCGTTGAAGTATCCGGATCAGGTGCGTGGCATCCACATTTCGGCCGTGGTCGATCCGCCCTTGACCAGCGCCTCGGCGCCGTTGGACGAGTTGGAGCGGGAATATGTGGCCAGCGTGGAGCGATGGCAGGACCAGGAAGGTGCGTACGCCCATGTGCAATCGACCAGGCCGCAAACGCTGGCCTATGCGCTCAACGATTCGCCGCTCGGTTTGGCCAGCTGGATACTGGAAAAATTTCATCGCTGGGGCGATAGCGGCCCGGATCCGTTCGAAGTGTTCCCGGCCGATATGCTGCTCGATAATCTGAATATTTATTGGAGCACGCAAACCATTGGCGCGTCCATGCGCTATTACTATGAGGCGCGGCATTTTCGCGCGCCGTTCACGCCGGCCGACCGTGTCGCCGTGCCGACCGCCATTTGCGTCTGGCCCAAGGATCTGGTGCGGCCGCCCAAAGCGTGGGCGCGGCGTTTTTATAATGTGTGTCAATACAGCGTGCAAGCGCGCGGCGGGCATTTCCCGGCATGGGAGCAGCCACGCTTGTACGCCGCCGATTTGTGGTTGTTCTTGAAAACGCTACGTGAGCAGGGCCTGCTCGGCATGGCTTAGACCCCGGGCCGCGCGGCCGCGTCGGCCGTGCGCTCTAGCCTGCTTGTCACCAAATCTTCCACCAGTGGCGCTCGGCCTTGCTGCCCTCGGCCGTCAAGAAACGGCTGTTCGGGTAGTTCTTGTCGAACACGCGCTTGGCGTCGTCGCGCAGTTCGATCATGCCCAGCTTGTCGTAGGCGCGCGTCATGATGAACAACGCTTCCTCGATCGCGGGCGAGTCGCGGTAATCGCTGATGGCGCCTTGCGCCCGGTTGGCCGCCGCCAGATACGCTTCGCGCCGGTAGTAGTAGCGCGCCACGTGGACTTCGTATTGCGCCATGGCGTTGATCAGATACTTCATGCGGTCGAGCGCGTCGGGCGTGTATTTACTGTTCGGGAACTTGTCGACCAGCAGCTTGAAGGCGGTGAAGGCTTCGCGCGTCGCTTTCGGGTCGCGTTCGGTCGGGTCTTGTTCGTAAATGAAGTTGAGGATGCCGATCTGGTCGTTGAAGTTCACCAAGCCGCGCAGATAGTACATATAGTCGACATTGGCGTGGTTCGGGTGCAGCTTGATGAAACGCTCCACCGCCGCCAGCGCCTGGGCCTGGTCGCCGGTCTTGTAGTAGGCGTAGGCGATCTCCATCTGCGCTTGCTGGGCGTAGGTGCCGAACGGGTAGTTGGTCTCGAGCTTGCCGAACAGCTCGATGGCGCGCTCGTAGTGCTGTCCTTCCATTTCCTCGCGCGCCTCCGAGTATAATTTCGACACGGACCAGTTTTTAGTTTCGTCTACCTTTTCGGGCAACAGGCTGCAAGCCGACAAACCGAGCAGGGCGACAGTAGCGACAACCAACGATAATTTTTTTTGCATGACGTTTTGCAAGAAGGTGTTTAACCAAGTTTTTACAATAGGCTGATTATAGCCGATGGGAATGCTGTGATATTAACTCCGAAGCCGAATCCGGCCGAACTTCCGCCAGAACATGACGCGCCGCCCCCGGGGGCGGACCAGTTCGACCTGGCCGACGAGGGCGACGACGCGCTCGATTCGATGGCGCCGATCGTGCTCGAATTGAGCTCGGCCGCCTGCGGCGAGCGGCTCGACAAGGTGATCTCCAAGCTGGTGCCGCAATTTTCCCGCAGCCGCCTGCAACTGTGGATCGAGGCCGGCTTCGTCACGGTCGACGGCAAGGTGGCCAAGGGCAAGATGACGGCTTACGGCGATGAAAAAATCGTGATCTTGCCGCAAACGGCGCCCGAGGACGAGGCCTTCAAGCCGGAAGCGATGGCCTTGAATATCGTGCACGAGGACGAGCATATCATCGTCATCAACAAACCGGCCGGACTGGTGGTCCATCCGGGCGCCGGCAA
>JAYVUV010000031.1:0-3961 GCA_043787615.1 Janthinobacterium sp.
CCGGCGAGCAGCAAGGCGCCGCCGGCATAGGTCAAGGTCGAACGGAAAAATAACATAGCGGCCCAATATCAAGATAAGTAAACTAAACGGTACGGTTTAGTTTATGCTTGTCTTGGCATGGTCGTCAAGTAAAACTGTACCATACGGTCTAGTTAAAGGAATTGTCTTGAGGAAAAAATCAGAAGCCCGGCGGCACGCCATCCTGGACGCGGCCAAGTCGGCGTTCGAGGAGTTGGGATTCGAACAAACCACCATGTCGGACATCGCCGCGCGTCTGGGCGGCTCCAAGGCGACCTTGTATAACTATTTCAGTTCCAAGGAAGCGCTGTTTTTGGAATTGATACAGCACACCGCCGAGCGGGATCTGGAATTGCTGGCCGCCTTGCTCAAGCGCAAGCCGATGGGCGATGGCTGTCAAGTGGCCAACGAAGACATGGTATCCACGCTGGCCCTGCTGCGACCATCGGACGATTTGGCCCTGACCTTGCGCAGTTTTGGCGAGCGCGCCATGCGCATGCTGTACACGCCCCAAAAACAGGCGGCCCGGCGCATGCTGATCACGGCGGCCGTCGATGAAAAGATCGGCCGCTATTTTTATGAGCGAGGCAGCGTGCCGGGCATGAAACTGCTGGCCGATTATTTCGCCAGCGTGATCGCGGCCGGGCAGTTGCGCCCGGCCGACACGGGGGTGATGGCCGCCCATTTTCGCGCCTTGATGGAATCGGAGGTGATGGACGCGTGGCAGTTGAACGCCTTGCCGCCCTTGACCGAGGAATACATCGCCGGCTGTATCGAGCGGGCCGTGACGGTGTTTTTGGCCGCTTACGCGACCAGATAACGACGTCTGGCCGGCCGATCCGACCGGCCATGGATGGAGATACCATGTTTGATCAGCACCGCGTGACAATGCTCAGCCCGGGCCGATGCCAGGAATCGGTCGCCCTTTGCTCATGATAATCCGCACCCTGCGGCGCGAAGATACCGAGCGGCTGTTGCAATTCGAATTAAGCAATCGCGCCTGGTTCGAGCAGCACGTTTTGCCGAGAGCGCAGGCCACGTATTCGCTCGATGGAATCGCTCGCCATATCGACGAATATCTGGCCGATTATGCACGCGGCGTGTTGCACCCCTGCCTGATCGTGGACCAGCACGGTGCGATCGCCGGGCGCGCGAATCTCAAGCAGATCGATGGTATCGCCGGCTCGGCCGAGATCGGGTATCGCATCGGCCAATCCTATATAGGTCAAGGTTGCGCGTCACGGGCGGTGGCCGCTCTGACCGTGCTGGCTTATGGCGAGTGGGGCTTGCAAAGCGTGGACGCGTATGTCGCCGTGCAAAACCGCGCGTCGGCCCGTGTGCTGGAAAAATGCGGGTTCACCAGGTCGGGCAGGGCGGCGCACCCGGCCCTCATTCAAAACCTGCTTCTCGATTGCAGCCACTTTTCGCATCACAAGCCAGGTTAAGGCCGGCGAGAGCGCTGACTTGGCCGTGCGCTGCCTTGCTGCCCGGCTGGTATATCCTAGCGAAATTGAAAGCGACGGGATTTCACCATGTATAAAAAAATCAGCATGCTCCTTCTAGCGGTATTTACCGCCGCCACGGCGCACCCGGTGATGGCGCAGAACGATGATCGCGGCCCCGCCGCGGCCCGCCTGGTGGTGGAGAATTATTACAAGGCGATCGATACGGCGGACTATCGCGCCGCCTATCGTTTATGGGGTGAGGGCGGGGGCGGGGGCGGCAGCGCCAGCGGTAAAACTTTCGCCGTTTTCCGTCACGGCTTCGCGTCCACGACCCGTAGTCGGGTCGTCACGGGCGCGCCCACCAACGGTGACGCGGGGGCCGGCTCGATCTATATCGATGTTCCGGTGGAGGTGTTCGCCACGCTCAAAGACGGCCGCAAGCAGCATTTTCGCGGTAAATATACCCTGCGGCGCGTCAATGACGTGGACGGCGCGACGCAGGAGCAATTGGACTGGCATATCGCTTCGGCCACTCTTCGACTCGGTCGCTAGCCGATGGCCCGCATTCCGCTTCAGTTCCTGCCCGCTTTTCAGGCCGCCGCCGAGTTTCAAAACCTGCGCGCGGCGGCAACCCAATTGCATCTCACGCCGAGCGCCATCAGCCAGCAAATACGGGCGTTGGAAGAACAACTGGGCTTCGCCCTGTTCGAGCGCCAGGGGCGCAAAGTGGTGCTGAACCGGGCGGGCGAGATTTTCTTGCGCAGCGTGCGCTTGGCGTTGAGGGAGCTCGATACCGGGCTGCAAGCGGCGGCGGCCGGCGTGGACGGTGGCGATCAAGTATTGCGCCTCACCGTGATTCCGTCATTGGCGCAATGCTGGTTGTTGCCGCGAATCGGGCGCTGGCGCGACGCGCATCCGGCGATCAGATTGGAAATCAAGGCGACCCAGCAAACCGTGGACTTGTTCCGCGACGGCATACACGTCGGCATTCGGGCCGGCGCCGGTCATTGGCCGGGATTGGTGTCGGAACGGCTGTTCGACCTGGAGGCGCCACTGATCGTGATCGGCTCGCGCAAAGCGGCGCGGCGCTTGGCGGGATGCGGTGCGGACGCGATCGCGCGCGAATCTTTATTAGGCGATCCGGTGTTGTGGCAGCGCTGGTTCGACGCTGCCGGGGTGACGGGCGTGTGTCAAACCGTGGCCAACTTTACCGACACCGGCTTGATGTTGCAGGCGGCCGAACAGGACCTGGGCTTGGCCTTGGCGCGCGGCTTGTACACGGTCGACGCGCTGCGCGACGCACGCCTGTTTCAGCTATCCGATATCGCCATCCCTTATGATGTGACGCAGCGTTATTTTCTGGTCTATCCGCCCTCGCTGGCGGAATGGGCGCCACTGCTGCATTTGCGCGCCTGGTTGGCGCACGAGTTGCAGTTATCAAGCAAACTATTGGCTCAATTGGGCATGCGCGGCGTCGGCGACTTGACCTTCTGACGGCCGGCCGGTTACGCCGCCACCACCACTTCCACTTTCGCGTCCTGCAATACCTTGGCGAGCTGGGGCGGCGGGGCCGCGTCCGTGAACAAGCGGTCGATCTGCGACAGATGGGCCATGCGCACCAGCGCCTTGCGGCCGAACTTGTCGCGGTCGGCCACCAGCCACACCTCGCGCGACTGTTCGATGATCGCCTGCGCCACCTTCACCTCGCGCGCGTCGAAGTCGCGCAGGCTGCCGTCGTCGTCGATGCTGGAAATGCCGATGACGCCGATGTCGACCTTGATTTGGCGGATGAAGTCGATGGTGGCCTCGCCCACGATGCCAGGTCGCGCGCGCGCACCACGCCGCCGGCCACGATCACTTCGCATTGGGCGTTGTCGGCCAGGATGGCGGCCACGTTCAAATTGTTGGTCACCACATGCAAACCTTTGTGCCAGGCCAGGGCGCGCGCCACTTCTTCGGTGGTGGTGCCGATATTGATCAACATGGAGCAGCCGTGCGGCACTTGCTGCGCCACCGCCGCGGCGATGCGGCGCTTGGCGTCGCTGTTCAGGGTTTGGCGCTGGCGATAATCGATGTTTTGCACCGAGGACGAGGGCAGGCCGACGCCGCCGTGGTAACGCACCAGTAAACCCGCCAGTTCCAATTGCTTGACGTCGCGCCGGATGGTTTGGGCGGTCACGTGAAGCTGGGCCGCCAAATCGTCGACCGAGATCGTGAGCTTGTGGCGTACCGCGTCGAGCAGCAGGCGTTGCCGTGGATTCATTATCATACGACGCATTTTAGGCCATCCGCGCTGTAAACGAACCGAAACGAAAAGATATTTATAGTATCTTGTTGCTAGTCATTCGTATTTTGTCGTATTGTATTGCTTGTATTTCAATTGAACTTGTTCGTTTCGTCATGGCCATGCTGTTCCCGTCACGCGTGAGGAGTCCGATGCAACACCGTATCGATTGCGATGTCCTGGTAGTGGGCGGCGGCATCAATGGCGCCGGCAT
>JAYVUV010000032.1:0-3326 GCA_043787615.1 Janthinobacterium sp.
AGCAGTCGCCCAGCTTCATGGCGGTGTTGCACGGGCCGGAACATGTGTTCGAACTGGCCAACGAGCCGTATCGCCAACTGAGCGGCGGGCGCGCGCTGCTGGGCTTGACCGTGGCGCAAGCCTTGCCCGAAGTGTCGGGCCAGGGTTTCATCGGCTTGCTGGACCAAGTGTTCCACAGCGGTGTGGCGTATCACGGCAAGCAGACCAAGATCGAGCTGGTCGGCCCGGACGGCGGCCTGCGCCAGCGCTGGCTCGACTTCGTGTATCAGCCGATCCGCGACGAGCGGGGCGAGGTCAGCGGTATTTTGGTCGAGGGGGTCGATGTCAGCGAGCGGGTGGAAACCGAGGAAAGGCTGCGCATCGCCCAGCAGGCGGGCGGGGTCGGCAGTTTCGAATGGTTTCCCGAGACCGGCGCGATGCTGGTGTCGGCCACCTTCCGCCGCCTGTGGGGCTTGTCCGACACGATCGCGGTCAGCGCCGACCTGCTGGTCGGCTTGGTCGACCGGCGCGACCTGGACAAGGTGGGACCGTCGCGCCTGACGCACAGTGACAATCCGCTGATGTATGCCGAATACCGCATCCGCCGGCCCGACAATGGCGAGCTGCGCTGGATCGCGCGCCAGGGCGAGGTGGTGCGCACCGGGCCGCGCGCGCCGGTGCGCTATGTGGGCGTGTCCTTCGATATCACCGAGCGCAAGCTGATCGAGCAAGCCTTGCACGCCAGCCAGGAGCGGCTGGCCGCCATCTTCGGCCAAGCCTCGGTCGGCTTGTCGGAACTGGACCTGGAAGGGCGTTTCCAGCGCGTCAACGGCGCGCTGGCCGCGATGCTGGGCCGCAGCCCCGACGAGCTGCTCGCGCTCAATATGAACGATATCCTGCACCCCGACGACGTGGCCGGCAACACGGCGCACTTCCGCGCCTTGATCGAGCAAGGCACCGCCTTCACCCTGGAAAAACGCTATCTGAAACCGGACGGCAGCTACGTCTGGGTGTCGAGCAACGTCAGCCGCCTGGTGGACCAGCATGGCCGGCCCCAGGCTTTGATCGCGGTCAAGACCGACATCACCGAGCGGCGCCGCATCGAAGCCGAGCTGCGCGATTTGAACGAAACCCTGGAACACCGGGTCGAACGGGAAGTGGACGAGCGCGCCAAGGCCGAAGAAGCCTTGCGCCAAGCCCAGAAGATGGAAGCGGTGGGCCAGCTGACCGGCGGCATCGCGCACGACTTCAATAACGTGCTGCAAATCATTTCCGGCAACTTGCATCTGCTGTATCAACTGGCGATGCAGGACAGCGCCACGCGCCAGCGCCTGGAGACGGCCATCGCCGCCGTCGAGCGCGGCGCCAAGTTGTCCTCGCACCTGCTGGCTTTTGCCCGGCGCCAGCCGCTGCAACCGGTGGTGGCCGACCTGGGCCGGCTGGTGCGCAATATGGACACCTTGCTGCGGCGCGCGCTGGGCGAGGCGGTCGAGGTCGGCATCATCGTGGGCGGCGGCTTGTGGAACACCCTGGTCGATCCGAGCCAGATCGAGAACGTGATCTTGAACCTGGCCATCAACGGGCGCGACGCCATGAGCGGCGCCGGCAAGCTGACCATCGAGCTGGGCAACGCGGTGCTGGACGAACAGTATGTGCAAAACCTGGTCGAGGTGCCGCCCGGACAATACGTGATGCTGTCGGTGGCCGACACCGGCAGCGGCATGTCGGAGGCGGTTTTGCAGCGCGTGTTCGAGCCGTTTTTCACCACCAAGCCGGAAGGCGAGGGGACCGGCCTGGGCTTGTCGATGGCGTACGGCTTCGTCAAGCAAAGCCGCGGCCACATCCGCATCGACAGCGAACCGGGGCAGGGCACGGCGGTGAAAATTTATTTGCCGCGCTCGCTGTTGGATGAAGCGGTCGACAGCGGGCCGCAGATGGCCGAGGCGAGCGGCGGCAGCGAAACCATCCTGGTGGTCGAAGACGACCCGGGGGTGCGCGCGACCGTGGTCGACATGCTGGACGCGCTCGGCTACAACGTGCTCAAGGCCGAAGATGGCGAAAGCGCCCTGGCCGTGCTGCACAGCGGGGTGGCGATCGATTTGCTGTTCACCGACGTGGTGATGCCGGGGCCGGTGCGCAGCACCGACATGGCGCGTCAGGCGCAGGAATTGCTGCCCGATCTAGGCGTGTTGTTCACCTCCGGTTACGCGCAGAACGCCATCGTGCACGGCGGCCGGCTCGACGCCGGGGTCGAGTTGCTCAGCAAACCCTATCGGCGCGAGGAATTGGCGCGCAAGTTGCGCCATGTGCTCAACAACCGTCAACAGCGCTTGCGCGCGCGCGATTTCCTCAACCTGACCGACAACGCGCCATCGGCCGCGCCGGACGGCGACACGCCCACCTCGCTGCGCATCCTGGTGGTGGAGGACAATCTCGATTCGCAGCAAATGGTGTGCGAGTTGATCGGCATGCTGGGCCACACCGTGAGCGGGGTGTCCGATGGCGAACAAGCCTGGGAACGGATCGGCGAGCAAGAGTTCGATATCTTGTTCACCGATGTCAGCCTGCCGGGCATGTCGGGCATCGAATTGGCCAAGCGGGTGGTGGCCGCCCAGCTTCGTTTGCGCATTATCTTTTCCACTGGCTATGGCAAGGAATCGCTCAGCGGACTCGGTTTCGCCGCCCGCGTCTTGCGCAAACCGTATGATTTGATGGAATTGAAGGCGGCGCTCGATAGTTCGGTGTAAGGCGCTTGACTTTGATCTCGGCCGCCTTGGCCGGGCGGATCGGGATGGCTTGGGCGCGCCGCTCCCGGCGCCGGGTTGAGGGCGTGGGCGATTGCCGACTTGAATTCATTCATCGGCTTCCGGTATCCATAGTATTTTGTAAAGCTTACCTTTTACAAAACATGTTTTCCATGGCATGACTGTGGCGTGCTATTATTTAAAAAGCCACACATCGTGCAAACACTTTCCCCGCGATCCTCGCAACCCGCCGTCATACATGGCCGGGCTTCGCTGAGTTATCGACCTTATTAATCGGCACATTGGCCCGGTCACGTTTCCAAATCAGGAGGAAGTATGAGGCAACACTTTATTCGTGAGGGCGACAAAACCACCGCCGGTGGCGTGGTTCTCGAAGGATTGGCGCACCATGTGATTTATGAACGCGCCGCAGCCTTCCATGGCGCGCGGATTTCGTGTCCGGCCTGCAAGTCCATCGGTAAAATCAGCTGTGTCGGGCCGCGCAGGCCGTTTGGCTTGTCAAACGGGCAGCAGATCGCGATGGAAAACGACCTCTGCATCTGCAAATGCGGCACGCCGCCCAAGCTCATCGGGTCGCAGGTT
>JAYVUV010000033.1:0-5595 GCA_043787615.1 Janthinobacterium sp.
CTGGGCAATCTGTTCCGGCGCCGCGGGGAGATCGAGCGCGCTATCCGCGTCCACCAGAACCTGCTGGCTCGCCCCGACCTGCCCGCCGAACAGCAGGCCCAGGCGAAATATGAACTGGGCATGGAGTACCTGAAAGCCGGCCTGCTCGACCGCGCCGAAGAAACTTTCAACCAGCTGGTCGAGACGCCGTATTCGGTGCAGGCCCGCCGCGCGCTGCTGGAAATCTTCCAGCGCGAAAAGGAATGGACGCGCGCCATCGAGGCGGCCATCGGCCTGCAGGAATCCGGCGCCGGCGCGCGCCAGAAGGAAATCGCGCAGTTCTACTGTGAGCTGGCGCAGGACGCGCTGGTACACCTGCACACGGCCGACGCGCTGGCGCTGCTTGACAAGGCGGTCCACGCCGACCGCAAGAACGTGCGCGCCACCTTGCTCATCGGCGACGCCCAGCTGGTCGGCGGCGACGTCGAAGGCGCCTTGATGACGTGGCGCCGGGTCGAGCAGCAAAGCGTGATGCACGTGGCGCTGGTGGCGCAGCGCCTGATGGATGGCTACCGCAAGGTCGGCCGCCCGCAGGAAGGCGTCAACCTGCTCAAATCGTATCTGGAAGAAGCCTCCTCGATCGACTTGATCGAAGTGGTGTTCAAGGCCGTGATCGAGCTCGATGGGGTGGAGGCGGCCAAGCAGTTGGTCAGCGCCGAACTGCGTCGCACCCCCACCTTGCTGGGACTCGACAAGCTGCTCGAGGCGCGCATGATGGACGCGCCGGCCGCGCTGTGGTCCGAACTATCGATCGTCAAGAATCTGGTGCACGGCTATACCCAGAAGCTGGCGCGCTACCAGTGCAGCCATTGCGGCTTCAAGGCGCGCCAGTTTTATTGGCAATGCCCCGGTTGCAGCCGTTGGGAGACTTACCCGCCGCGCCGCACCGAAGAACTCAACGTCATGAATTAAAGCGAGCCACACTATGAAAATCACGATTATCGGCACCGGCTATGTCGGCCTTGTCACCGGGGCCTGCCTGGCCGAATTGGGCAACGATGTGTTTTGCCTGGATGTCGATCAGCGCAAGATCGCGCTGCTCAACGGCGGCGGCATCCCGATCCACGAACCGGGCCTGGAAGAAGTGGTGGCGCGCAATCGCGCCGCCGGGCGCCTGCGTTTTTCCACCGATATCGAGGCCGCCGTGGCCCACGGCACCCTGCAATTCATCGCGGTCGGCACCCCGCCCGACGAAGACGGCTCGGCCGACTTGCAGTACGTGGTGGCGGCGGCGCGCAATATCGGCAAGTACATGACCGAGTTCAAAGTCATCGTCGACAAGTCCACCGTGCCGGTCGGCACCGCCGAGCGCGTGCGCGCCGCCGTGCAGGCCGAACTGGACGCGCGCGGCGTGGCGGCCGGCTTTTCGGTGGCCTCCAATCCCGAGTTTTTGAAGGAAGGCGCGGCCGTCGAGGACTTCATGCGGCCGGACCGGATCGTGATCGGCTGCGACGGCAACCTGGAGGGCGAACGCGCGCGCGAGCTGCTCAAGACCCTGTACGCGCCGTTCAACCGCAATCACGAACGCACCCACTGGATGGACGTGCGCTCGGCCGAATTCACCAAGTACGCGGCCAACGCCATGCTGGCGACCCGGATCTCGTTCATGAACGAACTGGCCAACCTGGCCGACAAGGTCGGGGTCGATATTGAGGCGGTCCGGCACGGCATCGGCTCGGACCCGCGCATCGGCCACAGCTTCCTGTACGCCGGTTGCGGCTACGGCGGCTCGTGCTTCCCCAAGGATGTGCAGGCCCTGGAGCGCACCGCGCGCGGCTACGACCAGGAATTGCTGATATTGCGCGCGGTCGAAGCGGTCAACGACAGGCAGAAGCTGGTGTTGGGCGCCAAAGTGACCAGCCGCTTCGGCCAGGATTTGAGCGGGCGTCACTTCGCGGTCTGGGGCCTGGCGTTCAAGCCGAACACCGACGACATGCGCGAAGCCTCGGCCCGCGTGCTGCTGGCCGAACTGCTGGCGCGCGGCGCCAGCGTGGCGGTCTACGATCCGGTCGCCATGCCGGAAGCGAAACGGGTGCTGGCGCTCGACCTGGAGCCGGCGCAGCTAGCCCGGGTGCGCTTCGCCGACAGCCCGATGGACGCCTTGTCGCAAGCCGACGCGCTGGTCATCGTGACCGAGTGGAAGGCCTTCCGCAGCCCGGACTTCGAGCGCATCAAATCGAGCTTGAAGCAGCCCGTCATTTTCGACGGCCGCAACCTGTTCGAGCCGGCCCTCATGGCCGACGCGGGCATCGAATACCACGGGATCGGTCGCTCGGTCCTGACACGCGCATGAGCGGCGCCGTGAGCACGCGGCCGGGCGCGCCGGCGCTGGACGCGGTGCGCATCCTGGTGGTGGGCGACGTCATGCTGGACCGCTACTGGTTCGGCGACGTGAGCCGTATTTCGCCCGAAGCGCCGGTGCCGATCGTGCGCATCGAGCGGCGCGAGGAGCGTCTGGGCGGCGCGGCCAACGTGGCGCGCAACGCCGCCGCGCTGGGCGCCTACGCCGGCTTGCTGGGCGTGGTCGGCGCCGACGAGGCGGGCGACCAGGTCGAGCAGCTGCTGCTGGGCGGTGGCATTCACAGCTACCTGAAACGCGATCAAGCCATCTCCACCATCATCAAGCTGCGCGTGATCGGGCGCCAGCAGCAGATGCTGCGCATCGACTTCGAGGAAGCGCCCAGCGACACCGTCCTGCGCGACAAACTGATTCAATTTAACGCGCTGTTGCCGGACTACGATGTGGTGATTTTGTCGGACTACGCCAAGGGCAGCCTGGTCAACGTGGCCGACATGATCCAGACCGCGCGCGCGGCCGGCAAGATCGTGATGGTCGATCCGAAGGGCGACGATTTCACGCGTTACGCGGGCGCCTCGGTGCTCACGCCGAACAAGGCGGAATTGCGGCGCGTGGTCGGTGGCTGGAACAGTGAAGAGCAGTTGACCGCCAAGGCGCGGCAGATGCGCCAGGAACTGCGGCTCGACGCTTTGCTCTTGACCCGTTCGGAAGAGGGCATGACGCTCTACACCGACAGCGAGATCCTGCACATGCCAGCCGCCGCGCGCGAAGTGTTCGACGTCTCCGGCGCCGGCGACACGGTGATCGCCACCATGGCCGCCATGCTGGGCGCCGGCCTGAGTCTGGGCGACGCGGTGCGCACCGCCAACCGCGCCGGCGGCATCGTGGTCGGCAAGTTGGGTACGGCCACCGTCACGCGCGAGGAATTATTCGGCTGACGGCGGCGGCCGCGCCGGCTTGACGTGGCGCAGATCCGGGCGCGGCCACGGTCGCGCCGGTCAACCATATCGCGGCCCGGCCGTTAAGGGAGCAAGGCGCCAAACGTGGTGTTGCGTTCGAATCCAACCTTTAGCTCTGCCAACTTTTCCGGAGAAATAAAAATGATGAAGAAATTATTGCTCGCGATTGCGACCCTGGTGGCGACGATGGGTTTCGCCTTCGCCCAAGTGGACGTGAACAAGGCCGACCAGGCCGCGCTCGACAGCGTGAAAGGCATCGGCCCCGTCAAGTCGAAGCAAATCCTCGACGAGCGCACCAAGGGCGGCGACTTCAAGGACTGGGCCGACTTCGAGAAGCGCGTGAAAGGTATCGGCGGCAAGAATTCGGCTAAATTGTCGGCCGCGGGCCTGCAAGTGAACGGCCAATCCAAAGCGGGCGCCGCCGCCAAGCCGGCCGATGCCAAAGCCGATGCCAAAGCTAAACCGGCCGCCAGCGCGCCGGTGGCCAGCGCCGCGATGCCGTCCGCCGATGCCAAGGCCAAGCCGGCCGCCGGCGCCGCCGCTTCGGTGGCGAGCGCCGCCAAGCCAGCGGAAGCCGTCAAGAAATAATCGGTTTTATTCCGATCGGCCCCGCGCGTGCGAACGGCGGGGTTTTTTTACGCCTGGCGTGGCGGGGGCGCCCAGGCCTGGCGCGCGTTAGCCGGCCGGCTCGGCCAATTTTCTGTGGTAGATGAAGAGGCGGGAGTCGAGCGCGTCTTTCAAGCAGCCGGCGGCCGAATACAGGTGTTTTTGCTGCTCTTGCATATCGGCCAGCATGATGCGCATGCTGCTGTTCTCCGTGATTGTCGGGTGCTGATATGCGTCGCCCAGCGTTACGATGCCTTTCCGGAATAATGCGATGGCTTGTTCGTAATTGTGTCGTTCCAGTTCGATTTCGCCGTTGACGAAATCGGTGTAAGCGGACTGATAGCGTTCGATTGTCATCTGGTTCACCCGTGATGGCCGAGGCGTGGAGTTAGCGGGTCATGCTCAGTGGACTTTAGCGGCTGAAATAAAAACAGGTGCTGATCGGGATCAGTCCGGCGCGTGTTGGCGGCCTGTGGTGCGCGGGATGGCCACGGCCGGCGACCGTCCGGATGACTTCATCGGCATCGCGCGGCCTTTCGCCGAATGCGCGGGCGATCGTGGTCCCGGGCGGCTTGGTGGACCTGGCCGATGCGGGGCAATCTCGACGATTGGCGGCTCGACCTGGCTAGTTGGCGCTGGCGGCGCCCGGCGATCGGGCCACGCCGCGCTGAAAGTGGCGCCGCCGGGCGCGCCGCCGCCGCGTCAGTCCGGGTTCGCCGCGACCGGCAAATGCGCCAGATAGGCGTGCACCTGGGCCACCACGGCGGCGCCTTCGCCGACCGCCGCCGCCACCCGTTTGGTCGAGTTGGCGCGCACGTCGCCGATCGCGAACACGCCCGGCACGCTGGTTTCCAGCGCGGCCCGCACCGGGCCGTCGTCCGGATAATGACCGTTGGCGCGGCATTGGGCGCGCGTGACGTCGAAGCCGGTGCGGATGAAGCCCTTGGCGTCGACCCCGACCCCGCATTCGCCCAGCCAGCCGGTGTTCGGTTCGGCGCCGATGAACAGGAACACGCGCCGCGCCACGCACCACTGCTGCGCGCCGCCGATCCGGTCTTTCCAGCGCACCCGGCACAGGCCTTCCTCGTCGCCTTCCACGCCCGTGATTTCAGTGTGGGCGTGCAGCACGATGTTGGGCATGGCCGCGATGCGCTCGATCAGGTAGCTCGACATGCTGGCCGTCAAGTCGGCGCCGCGTATCACCATGTGCACCTTGGCCGCGTGGCCGGCCAGGAACACGGCGGCTTGGCCGGCCGAATTGCCGCCGCCGACCAGTATCACTTCTTCGCGGCGGCACAGCTTGGCCTCGATCGGCGAAGCCCAGTAGTAGACGCCACGGCCGTCGAATTCGTGCAGGTTGTCCAGGGCCGGACGGCGGTAGCGCGCGCCGCAGGCCAGCACCACCGCGCGCGCCTGCAACTGGCTGCCGTCGCCCAGCGCCACGCGCAGCGGATATTGGTCGCACAGCAGGCGCGCGCTGGTGGCGGGGATGGCGATTTCGGCGCCGAATTTTTGCGCCTGGACGAAGGCCCGCCCGGCCAGCGCCCGGCCCGAGACGCCGGTCGGGAAGCCCAGATAGTTTTCGATGCGGGCGCTGGCGCCGGCCTGGCCGCCGAAGGCCCGCGCGTCGAATACGGCGACCGACAGCCCCTCGGAGGCCGCATAGACCGCCGTGGCAAGGCCGGCCGGGCC
>JAYVUV010000034.1:0-3628 GCA_043787615.1 Janthinobacterium sp.
CGGCTCGGCCGGGCAAGCCAGTTACGCGGCCGCCAACGCCACGCTCGACGCGCTGGCGCGCAACTGGGCGCAAGCCGGCGAACCCGCCCTGTCGGTGCAATGGGGCGCCTGGTCCGAGGCCGGCATGGCGGCGCGCATGGACGCGGTCAAGCGCGCCGAGGCCGGCGGCTTCGGCGCTATTTCCAACGCCCTGGGCGCGGCAGTGCTGGAGCAGTTGCTGGCCTCCGGCAAGCGCGGCACGGTTTGCGTCTCGCCGATCGACTGGAGTCGCCTGGTGCTCGACATGCCGCTGATCTCGCGCTTCCGCCCGCGCCTGGCCGCCAAAGCCGCCGGCTCGCGCGCTGTCGCCGGCGCCGGCCACCGGATCGACGACTTGCTGGGCATCGTGCGGCGCGCGGCGCTGGAGGCGATCGGCCAGAGCGTAGCCGACGACGAACCATTGATGGCCAACGGCCTCGACTCGCTCGCCGCCGTGGTGCTGGCGCAGACGCTGGGCCAGCAACTGGGCCTGCCGCTGGGCAGCGTGTTCGCGCTTAATTACCCGACCATCGGCGACATGGCCGAGGCGCTGATGGCGCGTCTGGACGACGCCGGCGAGACGGCGCCCGTCGCGGCGCCGGAGCCGGTGCGGCGCTCCGAGGAAGCGATCGCCATCGTCGGCACCGCCTGCCGCTTGCCGGGCGACGTCGGCTCGCCCCAGGCGTTCTGGGACATGCTGCTGGCCGGGACCGACTGCGTCGGCGACGTGCCCATCTCGCGCTTCGACATCGACGAGGTGTACGACGCCGACCCCGACGCGGTCGGGCGCAGCTACACCAAGCGCGGCGCCTTCATGAGCGAGGTCGAACACTTCGACCACCATTTCTTCGGCATCTCGCTAGCCGAGGCACGCGCCATGGACCCGCATCAGCGCCTGCTGCTGGAAGTGGCGTACCAGGCTTTTCACTCGGCCGGCTACGACAAAAAGCGCCTGCGCGGTTCCGCCACCGGCGTTTTCGTCGGCGTCGCCAACCAGGACTGGACCGTAGTGTGCGGCGACGACGAGGCCCGCAATCCCTTCTTCGGCGCCGGGGTGTCGTCCTCGATCACCTCGAACCGGATTTCCCATCTGCTGGGCTTGACCGGCCCCAGCATGACGCTCGACACCGCCTGCTCCTCCTCGCTGGTGGCGCTTGACCTGGCGGTTGAAAAACTGCGCAGCGGGGTGTGCTCGAAGGCCTTGGTCGGCGGCGTCAACGTGATGCTGCACCACCGCACCTTCGTCGGCTGCTGCGCCGCCAAGATGCTGTCGATGAAAGGGCGCAGCGCCGCCTTCGACGCCTCGGCCGACGGCTACTGTCGCGGCGAAGGCGCGGGCGCCGTGGTGCTCAAGCGCTTGAGCGACGCGCTGGCCGACGGCGACGCAGTGCTGGCCGTGATCCGCGGCACCGCCGTCAACCAGGATGGCCGCAGCGCTTCCCTGACCGCACCCAACGGGTTGGCACAGGAAGCGGTGATACGCCAGGCGCTGGCCGTGGCCGGCCTGGCCGGTCACGAGGTCGATTACGTCGAGTGTCACGGCACCGGCACGGCGCTGGGCGACCCGATCGAGGTCGAGGCCTTGAAGAACGTGCTGGGCAAGCAACGCGTCAAGCCGGTCGTGCTGGGCGCGGTGAAAACCAATATCGGCCACCTCGAAGGCGCCGCCGGCGTGGTCGGCTTGATCAAGGTGGTCGAAGTGCTGCGTCACCGCACCGCGCCGGGCAACGTCCATTTCACCACCCTCAATCCGAATATCGACTTGCAGGGCTTCGCCGCCCTGATCTCGAACGCGCCGGTGGCGCTCGGCCTGGCCGGCGACGACGGCCCGCTGATCGCCAGCATTTCCTCCTTCGGCTTCGGCGGCACCAATGCCCACGCGGTGCTGGAATCCTACCCCGGCGCGGCGTCACGGCCGCGGCCGCGCCCTGCGCCGGTCGCTTACACACCGCGCTTCCTGCCGTGGCGCCGCCTGCCGCATCCCTTCCTCGGCCGGAAGGACGAAGCCGGCTTCGTCGCCGCGCTGACCGGCGCCCGCGCCGCCATGTGGGCCGACCACCGCATCGGCGCACAAGTGCTGGTGCCGGCCGCCAGCCACATCACGCTGATGGGCGGCGCCGCGCTGCTCAAGCACAGCGGGTCCGCCAAGGCGGTCGGGGTGGCGCTGCGCGAGGTGCTGATGCCACGCCCGCTGGTGGTGGAGGCCGGCGCCATGGTCCATTGCGTCGCCGACGGCGCCCAGTGGAGCGTGCAAGCGACGCGCGACGGCGCCAGCGAACAAGTCGCCAACTGCCAGGGCGCGCGCGTGTTGGGGAGCGCCGACCTGCATCTGAGCGACGTCGATGTCGACGACGTCACGGCGCGCTGCCCGGAGGTCGATGTAGACGCCTTGTACGACAATATGGAGCGGCATGGCGTGCAATTCGGCCCGGGCTACCGCAATTTGAGCGGTCTGCGCATCGGCGAGGACGAAGCCATCGCCCGCGTCCGGGTCGAGCACGCGGCCACCGAAGACCGCGCGCTGACGTTGCTGCATCCGGCCACGCTGGACGCCGGCATTCAGCTGCTTGGCCTGTGCGGCATGAAGACTTGCGGCGTGTGCCTGCCCTTCCATGTCGCCAGCGCGCGCCTGTTCACGCTGGAAGACCAGCCGGTCGAGCTGTGGGCGCACGCCCGTGTCAGCGCCAGCAGCGCCAAGAGCGTGGAGGGGACGGTGACGCTGTTCGCCGATACCGGCGAAATCTACGCGGTCCTCGAAGGCATGACTTACCGCCAGGCCGATGTCGACACCACCGCCAACGACAGCCTGTTTGAAACCGAGTGGGTGGCCTTGCCGCCGTCGGACACCGGCGCCGGCGCGGGCGGACGTCATTTGCTGCTCTCGCGCGCGCCACTGAAAACGGCGCCGCCGGCCGCCTGGAAAGCCGTCGTGGTGAGCCACGACACCGATTTGCCGGCGCTGTTGTCCGGCGCCTGGAACACCGTCGCCCTGCTCGGCGATAACGAGGAAGCCGACGTGGCGCTGGGCTTGCGCTTGCTGCAAACGGCCGCCGCGAATACGGAAGGCGCGACGCGCATCGGCCAATTGGTGTTCGCCACCACGCCCGGCAGCGAGGCCGACGCCGGCCTGTGGGGCTTGGCGCGCAGCTTCCGTCTTGAGCGCCCGGAGCTGCGCCTGCGCTGCATCGAGTGCGCCGCCGACGCGCTGGCCGAGGCGGTGGCGCTGAGCGCCGCCTATCCCGCCGAGGACGAGTTGTCGCTCGACGCGGACGGCGCGGTGCGGCTGGCCCGCCTGCGCCGTGGCGCCGACATCGGCGCCACCGGCAAGCTGGCCGTGCGCGCCGACGCCACGTATCTGATCAGCGGCGGCACCGGCGCGCTCGGCATGGTGGTGGCCAAGCTGCTGGTCGAACGCGGCGCCAAAAACGTGCTGCTGCTGGCGCGCGGCGTGCCGCGTGAAGTCGGTCCGGAAGTGGCCGCGCTGCGCGCCACGGCCCGGGTCGAATACTTCGCTTGCGACGTGGCCGAACTGGCCAGCGTGCTGGCCGCGCGCGATTGGCTGGCGCAAGCCGGCTGGCCGGCCGTGGCCGGGGTGGCGCATGCCGCCGGG
>JAYVUV010000035.1:0-14877 GCA_043787615.1 Janthinobacterium sp.
CCGGCGCTGGCCTGGTATATATTGATCGGCAACGTGTTCTGGGCCGTGGCCTACGACACCGAATATGCCATGGTCGACCGCGACGACGACTTAAAACTCGGCATCCAGACCTCCGCCATCACCTTCGGCCGCTTCGACGTGGCCGCCATCATGGCGTGCTACGCCGCCGCCCTGCTGATCTGGCTGCTCTGCGGCTGGCAAGCCGGCCTGCGCCTGTGGTTCGCGCTCGGCATCGCGGTCGCCGCCGCTTGCGCGCTTTACCATTACACCCTGATACGCGGCCGCGAGCGCGCGCGCTGCTTCGCCGCCTTCCGCCACAATAATTGGCTGGGTGCCGCCGTGTTCGCCGGCACCGCGCTCGACTTCGCCCTGCGCTAAAGTCAGGGCGCACGATTGACACGGCACAAAGTGGCGGTGTTCGCACTGCTTACACTGAGATTTCCCATCGCGGTTTCCTTACGAGGTCAGTCATGAGCGCTACACAGCAAGGCAATAAATCCGGTGGCAACGGTGGCACCGACGGCGCGGGATTGGCGCTCGATACCAGCCATGCCGACACGCGCGAAAAACTGATGAACGACATGAAAAACGTCATCGACGAGGCCGAAAGCTGGCTCAGCAACGCGAGCGCGCGCGCCGGCGAAGACTTGAGCGCGGCCAGAGAAAAATTTCAAACCACCTTATATAATGCGAAAACCGACTTGCTTCGGCTCGAAGGCAACATGGCAGCCAAGAGCAGGCTAGCGGCCCAGGCCACGGACACCTACGTCAAGGGCAATCCCTGGACGGCGGTCGGCTTGGGCGCCGCCGTCGGCGTGGCGTTCGGTTTGCTGATCGCGCGCAAATAGTCGTCCCACCGTCCGGCGAAAGGCGCCATCATGGCAATCGCGGAAACTCTTGGACGTATCGCCGGCACCATGGTCGCCATCATCCAGACCCGCTTGGAGCTGGCCGTGGCCGAAATGGAAGAGGAGTCGCTACGCCTTCTGGGTTATGCGGCGCTCGCGCTGCTGACCGTGGTGTGCTTCTCCATGTGCGTGATGTTGTTGGGATTGCTCGCCATCGCGCTGTTGTGGGATAGCCACCGCATCGGCGCCATCGCCGGCACCGCTGGCATCTTCGCGCTGATCGGAACGGGCGTGGCTTTAGGAGTGCGCAACAGCTTTCGTCGCAAACCCAAACTATTGTCGTTCACGCTGGCCGAGTTGAGCAAAGACCTCAGCAGCATGAAGAGCTTGACGAAAAGCTCATGAAACACCTCGCTTCCCACCTTCGTGCGCCAACGACACGACACGCCGCCCTGCTTCAGCGGTGCGCCCTGCAACGTTTGATGCTGGCTGCGGAGGTCAATAATTTGACCATGCCGCTCGATCCGCGCCTGCTGCGCATGCGCTTGCAACATAGCACCATGCCCTTCATCATCGCCGGCGCCGCGCTTGGCTTGCTCGCGACCAGGCCAAAGCACATACTCACGGCGGTGCTGGCGGGTGCAGCCAAGTTGAAAAGCGCGGGCGCAATGTTGGCATTGGCGCGTGGGATTACTGATCGATTTCGACGGACTCGCGGCAAGCGGAGCGGCACGCCTTGAATGGCGAGCTCCGCGCCCGCACCCGGGTCGCCCGCGCGGATGTGGCTCAGGGTGGCGCGGGCCCGGCCTAGGCGGCCCCTCCCATTTCCTCGCCCATTTCTTTCCCGCGGGCGGCGGCGGCCTTGACCGCGGCGACGATCGCTTCCTTCACGCCGCTGTCCCGCATGCTGGTCAACGCGGCGTAGGTGGTGCCGCCCTTGGATGTGACACGCTCACGCAAGACCGCCACCGGATCCGCCGACTGCGCGGCCAATTGGGAGGCGCCAACGAAAGTGGCCAGAGCCAGTTGCGTGCCTTGCTCCGACGTAAGGCCCAGTTCGGCCGCGGCCGCCTGCATCGCTTCGATAAAATAAAAAACATAGGCCGGGCCGCTGCCGGACAGCCCGGTGACCGGATCGATCAAGGCTTCGTCGTCCAGCCAGACGGTGGCGCCGACGGCGCGCATGATGGCATCGGCAGCCGCCTTTTGCGCCGCGCTCACGGCGGCGCTCGCGACCATGCCGGTGATACCCAGTCCAATCAGGGCCGGCGTATTCGGCATGCAACGCACAATGGCGTGGTAGCCCCCGAGCCAGCGCGACAAGTCGGCGCTGCGGATGCCGGCGGCGATCGACAAGACCAGCGGCGTCGCGCCGTTCAACCAGGGCGCCAATTGCGCCGCTACTTCACGCATGTTTTGCGGCTTGACCGCCAGCACGATCACGTCGCAGGCGGTCACGGCCGCGTCGATACCGGCCGCCGTGCCCACGCCATATCGCTCCCGTAACGTATCGAGCGAGGCGGCATGCGGGTCGACCACATGAATATGCGCGCCCGCCGTCAATTTTCCAGCCAATCCGGCGATCAAGGCCGACGCCATGTTGCCGCCACCGATAAAAGCGATCTTCAATTCCGTGCTGACAGCGTTCATCCTATCCTTCTTAATGAGTTATTAATCAATTCGATCCAGTCGGGCAGACCCGGTCGGGGAGATCCAGTCGGGCAGACCCGGTGCCTCGCAACCCGGTCTGGCGCGACCGGTTCGGCCCGGCCAGACCCGGCACGCCATCGCTCAAGCACCGTTCGCATAGCGCCGCGCGCCGAAAATGGCGCTGCCGACCCGCACCATGGTGGCGCCCTCGACAATGGCCGCCCGCAAGTCGCCCGACATGCCCATCGATAAAGTATCGAGCCGCAAGCCATCGGCGCGTAATCGTTCGTACAACTCGCGCACCTGGCGAAAGGCGGCCCGCTGCGCCGCGAAATCGTCCGACGGCTCCGGAATGGCCATCAAACCGCGCAGCACGATGTTGGGCAAGGCGGCCACCCGGCGCGCCAACGCCGGCACCTCGGCCGGCAAGGCACCGCTTTTGCTGGCCTCGCCACTAATATTCACTTGCAAACAAATATTCAAGGGCGCCAGCGACCCCGGCCGCTGCTCGGATAGGCGCTGGGCGATCTTTTCGCGCTCGACGCTGTGCACCCAGTCGAAATGCTCGGCGATCGGACGCGTCTTGTTGCTTTGTATCGGTCCGATGAAATGCCAGGCCAGCGCCATGCCCGGCAAACTGGTGGCCAGTGCGGCGATCTTGTCGAGCGCCTCTTGCAAGTAGTTTTCGCCGAACGCGCACTGGCCGGCCCGGGCCGCCTCCTGCACCGCCTCGTGGCCGAAAGTCTTGGACACCGCCAACAGTTGAACCGCCCCGGCAACCCGTCCGGCCTCCTGCTCTGCGGCAACAATACTATGATGGATTGCTTGCAAGTTCTGGTCGATTGTGGACATAATCAATGAGCGGGGTAAAGTAAAAGCAATTTTCGGCGCACTTGACCGAGGCTTGCGCCCCATCACAGCAGGCACAGGGATTATAAATGGACATTTCAGAACTACTCGCATTCTCCGTCAAGAACAAGGCCTCCGACTTGCATCTGTCCGCCGGCTTGCCGCCGATGATACGCGTGCATGGCGACGTGCGCCGCATCAATCTGCCGCCGCTGGAACACAAAGATGTGCATAGCATGATCTATGACATCATGAACGACGGCCAGCGCAAAGCCTACGAGGAAATGCTGGAGGTCGACTTTTCCTTTGCCATTCCCGGCCTGGCCCGCTTCCGCGTCAACGCCTTCAACCAGGAGCGTGGCGCCTCGGCCGTGCTGCGTACCATTCCATCGAAGATCCTCAGCCTGGAAGACTTGAATTGCCCACGCATCTTTTCCGAGCTCTCGCTCAAGCCGCGCGGCCTGGTGCTGGTGACCGGCCCGACCGGCTCCGGCAAATCGACCACCCTGGCCGCGATGGTGAACCACGTCAACGAAAACGAATACGGTCATATTTTGACCATCGAAGACCCGATCGAATTCGTGCACGACTCGAAAAAATGCCTGATCAACCAGCGCGAGGTCGGTCCCCACACCTTGTCGTTCAATAACGCGCTGCGCTCGGCCCTGCGCGAAGATCCGGACGTGATCCTGGTCGGCGAGTTGCGCGACCTGGAAACCATCCGCCTGGCCCTCTCGGCCGCCGAGACCGGCCATTTGGTGTTCGGCACCCTGCATACCTCCTCCGCCGCCAAAACCATCGATCGTATCGTCGACGTGTTCCCCTCCGACGAGAAGGAAATGGTGCGCGCCATGTTGTCCGAGTCGCTGCAAGCGGTCATTTCGCAAACCCTGCTCAAGACCAAGGACGGCGCCGGGCGCGTGGCGGCCCATGAAATCATGATCGCCACCCCCGCCATCCGCAACTTGATCCGCGAAGCGAAGATCGCCCAGATGTATTCGGCGATTCAAACCAGCAGCAATGTCGGCATGCAAACCCTGGATCAAACCTTGACCGACCTGGTCAAACGCAATGTGATCTCCGCCAGCGCCGCCCGCAGCGCCGCCAAAACACCGGAAAACTTCCCCGGTTAATTCACCCGTCACAGACCCGCGCGCCGCCGCCAGACGGCGCGCCACAAGGAATAAGAAATATGGAACGCGACCAGGCATCAAAATTCATGTTCGATTTGCTGCGATTGATGGTCAGCAAAAACGGCTCGGACTTGTTCATCACGGCCGGCTTCCCCCCCGCCATCAAGATCGACGGCAAGATGACCCCGGTCTCGACCCAGGTACTGACCCCGGCCCACACCATGGACCTGGCGCGCTCGATCATGAACGACAAGCAAACCGCCTCGTTCGAGTTGACCAAGGAATCGAACTTCGCCATCAGTCCGGGCGACCTGGGCCGTTTCCGCGTGTCCGCCTTCGTGCAGATGAGCTGCGTCGGCATGGTATTGCGCACCATCACCACCACCATTCCCGTGCTGGAAGACCTGGGCTTGCCGCCCGTGCTCAAGGATGTCGTGATGAGCAAGCGCGGCCTGGTCATCATGGTGGGCGCCACCGGTTCCGGCAAATCGACCACCCTGGCCGCCATGGTGGGCTACCGCAACGAAAATAGCTACGGCCACATCATCACGATCGAGGACCCGGTCGAGTACGTCCATCCCCACCGCAATTGCATCATCACCCAGCGCGAAGTGGGGGTCGACACCGAGGATTGGGGCATCGCCCTGAAAAATACCTTGCGCCAGGCGCCGGACGTGATCCAGATCGGCGAGATCCGCGACCGCGAAACCATGGACCACGCGATCGCCTTCGCCGAAACCGGCCATTTGTGCCTGGCCACCCTGCATGCCAACAGCGCCAACCAGGCGCTCGACCGCATCATCAACTTTTTCCCCGAGGAGCGCCGCCAGCAATTGCTGATGGACTTGTCGCTCAACTTGAAGGGCTTGATTTCCCAGCGCCTGGTGCCGATGAAGGACACCAAAGGCCGCTGCGTGGCGATCGAAGTGATGCTCAACTCGCCGCTGATCTCGGACTTGATTTTCAAGGGCGCGGTGCACGAGATCAAGGAAATCATGAAAAAATCGCGCGAACTGGGCATGCAAACCTTCGACCAAGCCCTGTTCGATCTGTTCGAGGCCGACAAGATCAGCTACGAGGACGCGCTGCGCAACGCCGATTCGGTCAACGATTTGCGCCTGACCATCAAACTACAAGGCAAGGACGCCAAGAACCGCGACCTGTCGATCGGCACCGAGCACCTGGGCATTCTGTGACCATGGGCGCGCCCGCCAAGGTCTTCGATTTCCAAGCCGACAGCCTGGCCGGCGCGCCGGTTCCCTTGAGCCAGTACCAAGGCCGGGTGCTGCTGATCGTCAACACCGCCAGCAATTGCGGCTTCACCCCGCAATACAAGGGCTTGGAAGCGCTCTATCGACAGTTCAAGGACCGGGGCCTCACGGTGCTCGGTTTCCCCTGCAATCAATTCGGCGCCCAGGAGCCGGGCGACGCCGACCAGATCGTGGCCTTTTGCGAAACCAATTTCGGCGTCAGCTTTCCCCTGTTCGCCAAAATAGACGTGAATGGCGAGGCCACCCACCCCTTGTTCGTCGAATTAAAGAAGCAGGCGCGCGGCCTGCTCGGGACCGAAGCGATCAAATGGAATTTCACCAAATTCCTGGTCAAAAAAGACGGCAGCGTATATGACCGTTATGCGCCGTCCACCAAGCCGGAAAGGCTGATCGACGATATAGAAAAACTGCTGGCCGAATAACTCCTCCACCATCGATCCACCCGGCGAAGCGCTCGGCGAGCCACGTCACGCGCGACGCCCGATCCGCTTCGCGACAATTGTTTGTCGCTGCATAGCGACAATATCGATATTAAATAATAATTGTGATGCCGTGCGGCTTGTATACAAGATCGCGGCCACTGCGTGCCCGCCATATATTTTCAAACCGTTTTCATCGGCATGCTCCATTGACTAGACTTTTCGGTAATAATGCATGCGGTTTCTTCGCCGATGAGAATTCAATACTGATGCCATTTTCTGGGAAAATAATATCTTCATGGATGCAGATGGGAATTTATCCGCGTCTGTTCATTCCCGTTTTTTTTCTCGTCACCACCGTTTTCTCCGTTCGCTACACCTTTCTGTTTCAATCCGAGACCGCCTCCGCCAAGGCGCAATACCAGGCCGAGGCCCAGCAGCTGGCGCATTATCTGGCCGCCACCCTGGAACCGCTGGCCGACCAACATGACCACGCCACCACCAAGGCCATACTGAGCAGCGTCATGGTCCTGGGCAAGGACCTGGTCGCCATCAGTCTGGTGCATGGCACCGTCTCGATCGACTACCGCAACCCGCATCCGGCCGTGCCGTTCTACCCCGCCTGGTTTAGCGCCCTGAGCGAGATCGACGCGCTCCGCCTCGACTTCCCGATCGCCTCGGTCCATACCGGCGGCGCCCGCCTGCGCCTGGACTACAGCCCGGTCTCGCCGATCAACCGCATCTGGCTGTCGATGCGCAAGCAAGCCATCATTTCGCTGCTCACCATCGGCCTGTTCCTGCTGGTGCTGGGCGCGGTGGTGGCGGCCAAGCGCAGCACCCTGAGCCGCTTCGCCGGGATCGCCGAGCGCTTCCGGCAGGGCGAATACGCGGTGCGCATGGCGCCCGGCCGCACCCCGGAGGCGCGCGCGCTGGCCGCCACCTTCAACCACATGGCCAGCGCCGTCGAAACCCTGGTCGGCTCGCTACGCACCAGCCAAAAAAAATTGGACGAGCAGTTGGCCCAGACCAGCGAGATGCAAAAAGACATGCAGCAAGCGTCTTGGCAAAACTACCACGACGTGCTGACCGGCCTGCCCAACCGCGCCGCGCTGGCGTCCCGCTTCGAGCAAGAGATGTATCTGGCGCGCGAACGGCGCCGCATGCTGGCGATCTGCCTGTTCGATCTCGACCACTTCCAAAACATCAACGCCCGCATCGGCCCGGAGGCCGGCGACGAACTGCTCAAGCAAGCCGCCGCCCGCCTGCACGCGTTCGCCGACCAGCGCCATTACGTGGCGCGGCTGGGCGGCGACGAATTCGTGCTGCTGCTCAGCGGCCAGGACAACCTGGCCTCGATCGAGCGCCATGTCGACCAGCTGCTGAGGGAATTGAACCAGCCCTACCAGTACGAGCAGCAGCAACTGGCGCTCTCGCTCAGCGCCGGGGTGGCCATCTACGCCGGCAAGGACGTCAGCGCCGAGACGCTGCTGCGCCACGCCGACCAAGCCCTGTACCAAGCCAAGCTGACCGGGCGCAGCAAGATGCATATCTTCGACGCCGGCCTCGATGAAGAAGTGCGCACCCACCACACCCGGCGCAGCGAGGTCCGGCAGGCGCTGCTGGCGAGCGAACTGCGGCTGTACTACCAGCCCAAGATCAATATGCGCGGCGGCGCCATCGTCGGCATGGAGGCACTGCTGCGCTGGCAGCACCCGCAGCAGGGCATCGTCAAGCCGGGCCAGTTCCTGCCCCTGGTCGAGCACACCGACTTGATCATCGAGATCGGCGAGTGGGTGCTGCGGCAGGCGCTGTCGCAGATGCAGCAGTGGTCGCGCCCGGGCCGCCATTGGGTGGTCAGCGTCAATATCGCCGCGCGCCATTTCCAGATGGCGGACTTCGTGCCGCGCCTGAAGCAGATCCTGGCCGAATTCCCGGGCGCCGAGCCGGCCATGCTGGAGTTGGAGATCCTGGAATCGTCGGCCCTGCACGACATCGAGCATGTGCGCGGCATCATGATGGAATGCCAGCAGCTGGGCATCACCTTCGCGCTGGACGATTTCGGCACCGGCTATTCGTCGATGTCCTACCTCAAGCGCCTGCCGGCCAACGTGCTCAAGATCGACCAAAGCTTCGTGCGCAACATGCTGCACGACCAGGACGATTTACACCTGGTCGGCGCCGTGATCGGCTTGGCCCGCTCGTTCAACCTGAGCGTGATCGCCGAGGGCGTGGAAACCATCGAACACGGCACCGCCCTGATGGGGCTCGGCTGCGACCTGGCGCAAGGTTACGGCATCGCCCGCCCCATGCCGGCCGAGGCGGTGCAATCGTGGGCCGCCTCGTTTAGCGCGGCGCCGAATTGGCGGCCGGTGCTGGCCCACGAAAGCTAGTTCGACGCGGGCGCGGCGGCCAGCGCGTCGTCGATCAACTCGATCCAATGCCGCACCGGCAGCGTCGTCCCCGACTGCAAATGACCCAGGCAGCCGATATTGGCCGACACGATCAACTCCGGCTCCACCGCAGTCAAGTGCGCCAGCTTGCGGTCGCGCAGCTGAAGCGCCAGCTCCGCTTGCAGCACCGAATAGGCGCCGGCCGAGCCGCAGCACAGATGGCTCTCGCCGCACAACGCCACCTCCACGCCGGCCAGGGCGAGCAGCGCCTCCACCTTGCCGCGTATCCGCTGGCCATGCTGCAAGGTACACGGTGGATGATAAGCCACCCGTGGCCCGCTCCGATGGCCGAGCCGGCGCGCCAGCTCGAGTTCGAACTCCGGCAGCACCTCGCTCAAGTCGCGCGTGAGCGCCGCGATGCGCGCCGCCTTGGCGGCATACCGCGCGTCGTGCGCCAGCAGCCGGCCGTACTCCTTGACCGTCACGCCGCAGCCGGACGCCGTCATCACGATCGCCTCCACCGGCGCCCGGCCCGCGCCCTCCCCTGTGCCCTCGACATACGGCCACCAGGCGTCGATATTGCGCCGCATGTCGTTCAAGCCGGCTTCCTGCTCGTTCATATGAAAGCGCAGCGCGCCGCAGCAGCCGGCCTTGGGCGCCACGATCAGCCGCACGCCCAGCGCGTCGAACACGCGCGCGGTGGCGGCGTTGATGTTGGGCGCCATGGCCGGCTGCACGCAACCGTCGAGCAGCAGCATGGCGCGCGCGTGATCGGATTGCGGCCGGCGGCCCGCGTCCTGGCGGCGCGGCAGCTTGTCTTGCAGCGCCTTCGACAACAAGGGCCGCATCAGCTGCCCGGCCCGCAGCGCCGGCGTGAAAACCCACTCGCGCGGCAGCGCCTCCCTCAACACAAAACGTTTGAAGCGCTCGACCGGCGGCCGCCGCACGCGCTGCTCGACCACCTTGCGGCCGATGTCGGCCAGCCGACCGTATTGCACCCCGGACGGACAGGTGGTTTCGCAATTGAGACAGGTCAGGCAGCGGTCCAGATGCAGCTGGGTCTTGGCCGTCACCTCGGCCCCCTCCAGCACTTGTTTGATCAGATAAATGCGCCCGCGCGGCCCGTCCAACTCATCGCCCAGCAGCTGATAGGTGGGGCAGGTCGCGTTGCAAAAACCGCAGTGCACGCAGCTGCGCAGGATCGCCTCGGCTTCGTCGCCGTCGGCGCTGTGTTTGATGAAATCGGCGAGATTGGTTTGCATGGTCAGTACATTCGGCCTGGGTTGAAAATGCCTTCGGGGTCGAAGCTTTGCTGCAAACGGCGCTGCACCGCCGCCAGCGCCGGCGCCATCGGATGAAACACGCCGAGCCGCTTGTCGCCGCCCCGGAACAAGGTGGCGTGGCCGCCGGCGGCCGCCGCGCTGCGCCGGATCGCGCCGGCCAGCGCCGCGCCTTCGTCCCCGCCCTCGCCCGCCCCGTCCACGCGTAGCCAGCGCTGGGCGCCGCCCCACTCGATCAACTGGCGCCCGCGCAGGATGATGGCGCTGGCGTTGGACGGCACCGACAGGCGCCAGATGCTGGCCCCATCGGCGAAAAAAGTGTGATGTTGCTCGCGCAGCGCGTGCCAAAACGGCGCGCCGTCGGCCAGCTCCTCGCCGCCCAAGGTGCGCCGGGCCGACTCGACCGCCGCGCGCGCGCCCGACAGGCGCAGCGTCAATTCGCCGTCATGCCAGCAACTGGCCGACACCGGCAACGGCTGCCCGGCCCATTGATTCAACAGGCGCAGCGCCTCGATCTCGCCCAGCGCGAAACACAGGCTGATTTCGCGCGGCGGCAGCGGCAGCACCTTGAGCGACGCCTCCAGAATCAACCCCAGCGTGCCGAGCGAGCCGGCCAACAGCCGCGAGACATCGTAGCCGGCCACGTTTTTCATCACCTGTCCGCCGAAGCGCAAGGCCTGGCCCCGGCCATCCATCAAACCCGCGCCCAGCACGAAGTCGCGCACCGCCCCGGCGCTGGCGCGGCGCGGGCCGGACAAGGCGCAGGCGACCATCCCGCCCACCGTCGCCCCCGGCCCGAAATGGGGCGGCTCGAAGGCCAGCATCTGGTGCCGCTCGGCCAGCGCCGCTTCGATCTCGGTCAGCGGCGTGCCGCAACGCGCCGTGATCACCAGCTCGGTCGGCTCATAGGCGACGATGCCGGCGTAGGCGCGCGTGTCGAGCACCTGCCCGGCCGGCGCGCCGCCATACCAGTCCTTGCTGCCGCCGCCGCGCAGCCGCAAGGAGGCGCCGGTCGCGCCGGCCGCCAGAATCGCCTGCCTGAATTGTTCGATGATCGCTTGCACGGCGCTCCGATCTAAAAGCGCGGCAACTGCGCGAACGTCAATCGGCCGCCCGTCACCCGCATCTTGCCGAATTCGGCGCAGCGGTTCAGGGTCGGAATCGCCTTGTCCGGATTGAGCAGGAAGACCGGATCGAAGGCGCGCTTGAGAGCGATGAAGGCGGCGATTTCGGCCGCCGCGAACTGCACGCACATCGAATCGATCTTTTCCATACCCACGCCATGCTCGCCGGTGATGGTGCCGCCCACTTCCACGCACAGCGCCAGGATCTCGGCGCCGAAGGCCTCGGCCCGGTCGAGCTCCTCGAGCCGGTTGGCGTCGAACAGAATCAACGGATGCAAATTGCCGTCGCCGGCGTGAAACACATTGGCGCAGCGCAGAGCGTATTTGACCTCCATCCGCGCGATGCCGAGCAAGACCTCGGCCAGCTTCTTGCGCGGAATGGTGCCGTCCATGCAGTAGTAGTCCGGCGAGATGCGGCCGGCGGCCGGAAACGCGTTCTTGCGGCCGGACCAAAACTTGAGCCGCTCGGTCTCCGAGCCGGAGCAGGCGATCGCGCTGGCGCCGGCCGCCTCCAGCACCGCCGTCATGCGGCCGATTTCCTCCTCCACCTCCTCGTGCGTGCCGTCGGCCTCGCACAGCAGGATGGCGGCGGCCTCGGTGTCGTAGCCGGCCTTGACGAACGGTTCGACCATGCGCGCCGAGGTGCGGTCCATCATCTCCAGGCCGGCCGGGATGATGCCGGCCGCGATCACCCGGGCCACCGCGTCGCCGCCGGTGACGATGTCGTCGAACGAGGCCATGATCACGCGCGCCGTGAGCGGCTTGGGAATCAGTTTGACGGTCACTTCGGTGACGATGCCGAGCATGCCTTCCGAGCCGATGAACACCGCCAGCAGATCGAGGCCGGGCGCATCGAGCGCCGCGCCGCCCAGCTCCAGCACCTCGCCGTCGATGCTCGCCATGCGCACGCGCAGCACGTTATGCACCGTCAGCCCGTACTTCAGGCAGTGCACGCCGCCCGCGTTTTCGGCCACGTTGCCGCCGATGGTGCAGGCGATCTGCGACGACGGATCGGGCGCGTAATACAGCCCGTGCGGCGCGGCCGCGTCGGAAATGGCCAGGTTGCGCACGCCGGGCTGCACCACCGCGACGCGGGCGCCAGGGTCGACCCGCACGATCTGGTTCAGGCGCGCCGTCGACAGCACCACCCCGTCGGCGATCGGCAAGGCGCCGCCCGACAAGCCGGTGCCGGCGCCGCGCGGCACGATCGGCACCGCCAGCGCGTGGCACACCTTGAGGATAGCGACCACCTGCTGTTCCGTGTCGGGCAGCGTGACCACCATCGGCAGCCGGCGGTAGGCGGCCAGCCCGTCGCATTCGTAGGGCCGGGTGTCCTCGGCCGCCCACAGCACGCAGCGCTCCGGCAGCACCGCGCGCAAGGCGGCCACCACCTGATGCTGGCGCGCCGGCGTGAAGGGGGCGGAAGCTTGACTCGGCTCGGGTTGTTTGACCATGGAATGGAAGCGACGGGGATGGAAGCTGCTAGTATAGAAGCTAGTCAAGACAAAAGCGCACAATTGTCGATATAACCTCGGGCGGCCAATTTAGCACCCCGCCCAGCGCGCACGGCGCCATCTCATTGATCAGGACATAGCATGGGCAACCGCCTCTCAAAAATTGCCACCCGCACCGGCGACGACGGCAGCACCGGTCTGGGCGACGGTAGCCGCGCCAGCAAGGACAGCTTGCGCGTGCACGCCATGGGCGACGTCGACGAGCTCAATTCCCAGCTCGGCGTGCTGCTGTGCGAAGCCATGCCGGACGCCTTGCGCGAACACTTGATCTCGATCCAGCACGATCTGTTCGACCTGGGCGGCGAGCTATGCATACCGGGCTACCAAATGATCACCGAGACCCATGTGGCCCGCCTCGACGCGCTGCTGGCCGAATACAATGGCGATCTGCCCGCGCTGACCGAATTCATTTTGCCGGCCGGCTCGCGCGCCGCCGCCCTGTCCCATGTGTGCCGCACGGTGTGCCGGCGCGCCGAGCGCAGCATCGTCACCCTCGGCAACAGCGAGGCGATCCACGCGCATCCGCGCCAATACGTCAACCGCCTATCCGACTTGCTGTTCGTGCTGGCGCGCGTGCTGAACCGCTTCGCCGGCGGCGGTGACGTGCTGTGGCAGCACGAACGCAAACGCGGCTGAGGGTCCCCGGCACCAGAATTGTCGATCCGGCCGGGCGAGATGCGCTCGCGCGTAGGCGGCCTCGGTCCGGCACGGGCGGCGCCGCACCCGGCATCGGCAAAGCCTGGCAGGCTGTCAAGCGCGACCATCGCAAACGCTGGCCAAGGCCATGTGTCTCGCATGGCACACGGGTCAAACTGTAAGTGAATGTAATAGGCGTCAACGTCAGGCGTCGTGGCCGCGTTTTATGCTCAGTGACAAGGGAATACTCCCCAACTTGATAAACCACCGAGGAAAACACCATGACCAAAATTATCGCTGCTCTGATCGCCGGCCTGTTCGCAACCGCCGCCTTCGCACAAGCTCCTGCCGCTCCAGTGGCGCCAGCCACCCCGGCCGCAGCAAACGCCGAAGCCAAAGCCACCAAAGAAGTCGCCAAGGCCGAAGCGAAAGAAACCAAAGCCGTGGTCAAGGCCGATGCCAAAGAAGCCGCAGCAGCCGCCGATACCAAATCGGACATGGCCAGCGCGCACGCCACCGCTAAAAAAACCAAAGCTAAAGCGCATCACAAAGCAGCTAAAGCCAAAGCAGAAGCGCAAACCGACGCCGCTTCGGCCGCCGCACCAGCCAAATAATCGGCTCAGCGCTAGGTTTTTTACCGCCAGTTCGCCCCTTCCCGCTTCAAGTACGGGATAGGGCGCGAACCGGCGCAAGGGCGGCCCCGGTCCCGGGTCCGCCCCATTCCCCGTAATTCCCTCCCTCACTCAACACCCGCTCCACCCCATTCCGCAATACGGATTCGCCCTTGAGATGCAACAGGCCGGGCAGATTGTCGGCATGACTTTCGACGCCGCGCTGCGATGTGCCGCTCGAGGTTTTAGTCTTGCCGCGCGATGAAGTGGCGCAGGCTGAGTGGACGCATATCGGTCCAGACTTTTTCCACGTACGCCAAACAGGCTTTTTTATCGCCGCTAACGCCAACGTCGGACCAAGCGCCCGGAATAGTCTTGTACTCGGGCCAAATCGAATATTGCTGCTCTTGGTTGACCAGCACCCGGAACACGGCATCTTCGCGGTTGAAACTCATATCGCCTCCTTCAATTGTTAACGCCTTCTCAAACGATGCTTCACCAAAGTCGGCGATAGGTCGCGCTGATCGGCAATTTCACGCTGGGTGGAATCGCCCAGCCGATGGCGGTCGATCAGCACATTGCGCATCAACCATATATGATAATAATTCTCATTCAATACGAATTATTGCACAATTGCGTGAACAGCATCTAGCCTTGATCGAAGCGACATCGGCGCCGTATCGGGCGCCGTAACGGGCGCCGCAGCGGGCACCGGTATCGGGCGCCGTACGGGAGGAGCGTCTGGCGCAAACACCGCCGTGGGTGGAGCGACGGTCCAGGGCCGTCGGGGCGCCGGCACCGAAGCGGCGCCCCAAGCGATGTCGAATAGATCAGTTACCCGTCACCTGTACCTCATTGACGCGCCAGCTCCAGGAATCGCTGCCGGTTTGACCGGTGACCCGGACCCCGACGATGCCGCTGGCGACCGCGCCGGAAAACTGGTAACTGGCGCCGGCCGCCGCTGCCGAGTTGGGATAAGCCGGGCTGATTTTCCAGCCAGAATCAAACCAAGTCGTGCCATTGCTGGTGAATTGCAGGCCGACGTTGGACGCCAGATAACCGTTGCCGTCGCCATCGATGGCGCCGTTGACGAACTTGACCGTGGCGATCGACTTGGCGCTCGACCACAGCACCCCGGCCGCCTGCCATTTG
>JAYVUV010000036.1:0-12162 GCA_043787615.1 Janthinobacterium sp.
CTCGGCGTCGCGCCGGGGCGGCGGCGGCCCGGCGCGACGTGTTTACCCAGCTAAATTGTCATTCTTCTTATCAATTCACTATATACTTGAAGCAGACCACAGCGAGACATCCTGGAGAAGCGCCCCATGCCCCAACCGATCCTACCCCTTGAGCTGGACAAGGACGATCACGACGATCTGGTCTTCCTGGAAGAATCGCCGGGCGCGGCGGCGCCCGCGAGCGCGCGCCCCACCTGGCGCATCATGATCGTCGACGACGACGAGGATGTCCATTCGACCACCACTTTCGCCCTCGGCAACCTGGAAATGCAGCAGCGCGCGCTCGAATTCGTGCACGCCTATTCGGCCGCCCAGGCCCGCGAATTGCTCAAAGTGGAGCCCGACATCGCCGTCATCTTGCTCGACGTGGTGATGGAACAGGACGACGCCGGCCTGCATTTGGTGCGCTACATCCGCGAAACGCTGAAAATGTCCGATGCGCGCATCATCTTGCGCACCGGCCAGCCCGGTTACGCACCCGAGATCGACGCCATCCGCGATTTCGACATCAACGACTATAAAACCAAGTCGGAACTCACCCGCATCAAGCTCTTCACCACGGTGACGGCGGCGGTGCGTTCCTACGAGCAAATCCGCACCATCAACAGCAGCCGGCGCGGCTTGAACCGGATCGTGCGCGCCAGCACCGAGCTGATGGCACTGCACGGGGTGCAAAACTTCGCCGCCGGCGTGCTGGCCCAGGTCGCCGACTTGCTGGGGGTGCGCGCCGACGGCGTGCTGTGCGCCCAGGAAGCGGCGGACGGCAACGGGCGCGCCCTCATGGTCATGGCCAGCGCCGGCAGCTACGGCCGGCTGCGCGGCGGCCCCTTGCCAGGCGCGGCCGAGGGCCAAGTTCTGGCGGCCATGGAACACACGCTCGAACAGCGGCGCAACATCTACGGCGGCGACTTCCTCACGCTCTACTTCGCCGGCAAATCGAGCCGCGATTTCGTGGCCTATATGCGCATGGCGCGCCCGCCCGACGAGATCGACGAACGCTTGCTGGAAGTATTTTGCGGCAACGTCGCGGTCGGGCTGGACAACGTGGAACTGGTCTCGCACCTGCACAACGCGGCCTTTTACGACTTGCTCTCGAAGCTGCCGAACCGCACCCGCCTGGTTGAAATCCTGGACGCCACCCTGGCCGGCCCGGCCCGCGACGACGCCACCCTGTCGCTGGTCGACCTGGACCATTTCGCCGAAACCAACGACGCCCTCGGCCACCAGTTCGGCGACCTGCTGCTGGTGGCGGTGGCCGAACGGTTGCAATCGCGCCTGGGCCAGCACTTGACCGTGGCGCGCCTGGGCGGCGACATCTTTTGCGTGCTGGGCGACGCCGAGCAAGTCAATCCGGTGGCCATCCTGTCGCTGTTCCAAATCCCGTTTTGCATCGACGGCCAGGACGTGCAACTGTCTGCCACCCTGGGCCTGGTGCGCTTGGGCGAGCACGACGGCAGCGGCGCCGACGCCTTGAAAGACGCCGACATCGCGCTCAAGCGCGCCAAAACCCAGCAGCGGGCCGGTCATTTCTACTTCTCGCGCAGCATGGGCATCGAAATCCGCGAGCGGGTGCGCATGATGTACGCGCTGCGCGCCGCCTTCGGCCAAAACCAGCTGTTCGTGGTGTACCAGCCGCAGATCGACCTGGGCACCCGGCGCCCGGTCGGCGCCGAGGCGCTGCTGCGCTGGCAAACCGTGGACGGCAAATTCATCTCGCCCGACCGCTTCATCCCGATCGCCGAATATTCGGGCTTGATCATCGACCTGGGCGAATGGGTGCTGCGCACCGCCTGCCGCGAGCTGGTGCGCCTGCGCGCCTTGGGCCATCTCGACTTCATGATGTCGGTGAACGTGTCCCAGGTCCAGTTCCGCCATCCGCACTTCATGGACGTGCTCAAGAAAGCCTTGCACGACACCGGGGCGCCGGCCGACTTCGTCGAGCTCGAAATCACCGAATCGATGGCGATGGAGGAGCCGGATCAACTGATCAAGATGCTCGGCGAAGTCAAGCAGACCGGCGTGAGCATCGCCATCGACGACTTCGGCACCGGCTTTTCCTCGCTCTCGTATTTGCAGCGCCTGCAAATCGACCGGCTCAAGATCGACCGCGCCTTCGTCACCGAGATCACCGGCTCGTCGCGCGGCAGCAGCATCGCCGAGATGGTGATACAACTGGGGCGCAATCTGGGCTTGGCGGTGATCGCCGAAGGAGTCGAGGACGAGCGCCAGGCGCAGATCCTGCAAAGCCTGGGCTGCCCGCTGGCGCAAGGCTTCCTGTTCGCGCGGCCGATGACGTCCGAGGCCTTGACGGGCTGGCTGGGCGGCGAGGCCCTGGAAGGCGCCGCGTGATGGCATCGCTACCGGCCGGGCCGGGCGCCCGGCCCGGCCCCGGCCCCGGGCCATCGCCTCAGTCGGCCGTTTCCTCGGCCGGCCAATCGCGAATATACGCCTTGAGCATTTTGTTCTCGAAGCTTTGCGCCTCCAGCACGGCGCGCGCCACGTCGTAGAACGAAATGATGCCCAGCAGGGTCTTGGCGTTCATCACCGGCAGATAGCGCGCATGCTTTTCCAGCATGATGCGGCGCACCTCGTTGACCTCGGTGTCCGGCGTGACCGTGATCGGATGGTCGTCCATGTGCTTGCGCACGGTGCCGCCGCCGATCGAGCCGTCGTTCTGGTGCAGCGCCTTGATCACCTCGCGAAACGTGAGCATGCCCACCAGATCGCCGTACTCCATCACCACCAGCGAGCCGATATCTTTCTCGGCCATGGTGTTGGCGGCGTCCACCAGCGGCTGGTCGGGCGTGACGGTGTAGAGGATGTTGCCTTTGACTTGAAGAATTTCGGATACTTTCATGATGGCCTTCCTGTCCGCGGTGAGTGAGGGTTTTGTCGTTATTGTAAGCCTTGTTAGCGAATGTAGCCTATGCCTGGCAAAAAATCCAGCATTGCGCCACATCAAAAATATCGAGCTAGCAACAGTCTGCTGCGCGGGCGCCGAATCGGGTACGATCAGCCATCCCCACCAATGGCGAGCGAGACCATGAGCGCACCGCACTACCCCGGCTTCGACACCCTCGCGCTGCACGCCGGCGCCGCGCCCGACCCGGCCACCGGCGCGCGCGCCACCCCGATCCACTTCAGCTCCGGGTTCGCCTTCCGCGACGCCGACCACGCCGCCGCCCTGTTCAACATGGAACGGGCCGGCCACGTCTACTCGCGCCTGTCGAACCCCACCAACGCGGTGCTGGAGGAGCGTATCGCCGCGCTGGAGGGCGGCGTGGCCGGCATCGCCACCGCCAGCGGCCAGGCCGCCATGCACCTGGGCCTGTCCACCATCGCCGGCGCCGGCTCCCACATCGTGGCCTCGCGCGCGCTGTACGGCGGCTCGCACAATCTGCTGGCCTACACCTTGAAGCGCTTCGGCGTCGAGACCAGCTTTGTCGATCCGCGCGACCTGGACGCCTGGCGCGGCGCGATCCGCCCCGACACCAAGCTGCTGTTCGGCGAAACCCTGGGCAACCCCGGACTCGATGTGATCGACATCGGCGCCGTGGCGGCGCTGGCCCACGAGCACCATCTGCCGCTGATGCTCGACTCGACCTTCACCACGCCCTACCTGCTGCGCCCCTTCGAGCACGGCGCCGACCTGGTGTTCCACTCGGCCACCAAGTTCTTGTGCGGGCACGGCACCGCCATCGGCGGCGTGCTGGTGGACGGCGGCACCTTCGACTGGCAAGCCGCGCACGCGCGCCACGGCCACTTCGCCGAACTGTGCGAACCGTACGAGGGCTTCCACGGCATGGTGTTCGCCGAGGAATCGACCGTGGCGCCGTTCGCCCTGCGCGCGCGGCGCGAAGGCTTGCGCGACTTCGGCGCGGCCATGAGCCCGCACAACGCCTTCGCCATCCTGCAAGGAATCGAAACGCTGGGTTTGCGCATGGACCGGCACGTGGCCAACACGCGCAAGGTGGTCGCGTTCCTGCTGTCGCAGCCGGCGGTGGCCTCGGTCAGCTATCCCGAGCTGCCGTCCCATCCCGACCACGCGCTGGCGCGCGCGCTGCTGCCGAAAGGCTGCGGCGCGGTGCTCACCTTCGATGTGAAGGGTGGCCGCGCGGCCGGGCGCCGCTTCGTCGACGCCTTGCAGCTGTTTTCGCACCTGGCCAATGTGGGCGACGCCAAATCGCTGGCGATCCATCCCGCCTCGACCACCCATTTCCGGGTCCCGGCCGAGCAGCTGGCCGCGGCCGGCATCGGCGAAGGCACCATGCGCCTGTCGGTCGGACTGGAAGACGCGGACGACTTGATCGAGGACCTGGCGCGCGCCCTCAAACTGTCGCAAAAAGGAGCCTGACATGCTGCTGCAAGTGCAAGGCGAGACGGCCTACTGCTACACCGGCGGCAAACCCTACGACCCCAGCCTGCCCAGCGTGGTCTTCATTCACGGCGCCCAAAACGACCATTCGGTGTGGGCTTTGCAAAGCCGCTATGTCGCCCACCACGGTTTTAACGCGATCGCGCTCGATCTGCCCGGCCACGGCCGCAGCACCGGCGCCGCCATCACCGGGATCGACGCCATGGCAGACTGGTTGCTGGCGCTGCTCGACGCGCTTGGCGCGCTAGATGCCATGCTGGTCGGCCACAGCATGGGTGCCCTGATCGCGCTGGCCACGGCGCGGGCCGCGCCGCAGCGGGTCGGCAAGTTGGCGCTGCTGGGCGCGGCCTATCCGATGAAGGTGTCCGACGCGCTGCTGGCGGCCGCCGGCGACGACGAGCAAGCCGCCATCGACATGGTCAACATCTGGTCGCATTCCTCGATCGCGCAAAAGCCCTCGTTTCCCGGGCCAGGGTTTTATGCCATGGGCGGGGCGCGCCGGCTCAAACAACGCATCGCCCGGATCAATCCGGCGCGCGTGCTGCTCACCGATTTGCGCGCCTGCCACGCGTATGCGGGCGGGATGGCGGCGGCCCAATCGGTGCGCTGCCCGACCCTGTTCCTGTGCGGCGCGCGCGACATGATGACGCCGCCCCGCGCCACCGCCCCGCTGACGACGGCCATCGCCCACGCCACAGTGATCCGGCTCGACTGCGGCCACGAGCTGATGGCCGAACAACCGGACGCGGTGCTGGACGCCCTGTTCGCGTTCGCCACCCAAGACAAAAAATGAAGACGTGCGCGCTAACGAGGCGGCGCCGCAGTGCGTTTTTCGCGACAAGCGTGTCGCCCTGGCGCGCGACCGATTGAAGCGCGCCAGCCACGTCGTTTAGGGCCGGCGCACATCGGTGCGCAGTCAAGCCGGATGAGCGCCGATGGCGCGCTAAGCGGCTCGCGCGGCGCCGGATTTGCCGCGCCGACGACGCGCGAGCATGCCGACCAAACCCAGGCCCAGCAACATCATCGCATAGCTGTCCGCTTCGGGCACGGCCGTGACCGACACATTATCGAGCGAGGTGCCGAGGCTGTCGCTCTGTCCCGCGGCGTAGAAGGTGAGCCGGGTGCTGCCGGCCGCACCGGTCAGATTACTGAAGGTAAGCGTGGTCCAAGGCTGCGCGGACGCCACGCTGGTGAGCAGCTGTCCGCCCCAATACACGTCCAGGCCTTGCGTAAAAGAAGGCTGAAAAATGCGATCCTGGTATTGAAAAGTCAAGGTGTAGCGCTGACCCGCCGTCGTGCCGATGTCCTGGTACATGCCGCTGTTGTGGTCGCTGTCGAGCTCAACGAAATTGCTGCCGTGCGCGGCCACGCCCTCGTTGTCATTGCGCACCTCGATCGGTCCATCTATCGCGGTCCAGCCGGGCATCCCGGGATAAAAAAACTCTGTGGTGTGCGGTTGCACCGGGGTCGCTTCAAAACTGCCGTTGACCACCAGCTCGGTGGCGTGCACGCCGGTTCCAGCGAACATGGCGATCAAGGCGGCGGCTTGCAAAAACTGACTTGTCTTCATAATATCCTTTTCAAAATCTGTTGATTGTTGAAATTGAAATTTACTATGAAAATGTCAATAGTGCTATTTATCAGAAAGTTTGCCTCCACCTATGCGGCCACCGTGTAGTGAAGTCACCACAATGTTTGCCATACGTCGCTCACCGCCTAACGCCCTTGCCCGAAATGCTGCGTCAGCGTCTGCCCCAATCCGCCCTCCACCGCCGTCTCGACCGCGCGCGCCAGCGCCGCCGCCTCGCGCCCCGCCTCCAGGTCACGCGGATCGTCCAGGTCGGACGGATTGCCGGCGTTGACGGCCATGCCGCCGAACACAAACAGGCGGTACACATCGGCCAGGGTCAGCTTGTTCATATTGGCCAGCAACACCCAGTGATCGGCGCCATCGCTGACCCGTTTGCCCCACTGCACCCGCACCGGCGCCTCCACATTGACCCGCCCGACCCAACCCTGGCCCTGCATCTTTGCCAACAGCGCCTCCATCTCGTCGAAGCCGAGCCGGGTCGAGGCGCGGATGGCGCCGGCGCCCACCAAGGCGCTGTCGCCGCTGCGACAAGCTTGATGCAGCAAGCGCAAAATCGCCATCGCGTCGACGAACGCGCCGCCCGGCACGGCCTGGTGCCACCAGCGCTCGTATTTGACCACCGGCAGCGCCGCCACCAACAGGGCGCCGACCAGGGTGATCATCCAGCTCAGATAAATCCACAGTAAAAACAGGGGCAAGGCCGCCAGCGCGCCATAGATGCGCGAATAGGTGGGAAATTGCTGGATGAAGGCGCCGAAGCCGCGCTTGGCCACCTCGAAGGCGATGGCCGCCACCAGCCCGCCCCAGGCCGCGTCGCGCCAATCGACGTCGCGGTTCGGCACCGCCGTGTACAACAAGGTGAACGCGCCCATGGTCAGCAGCACCGACACGAAGGTGTAAAACAGCGCGCCCAGGAACGGGATCGGTCCCAGCAAACCGCTGGTGGCCATGAACAATTGCGAGGACACGGTCAGCGAAATGCCGATCAACAGCGGCCCCAGCGTGACCAAGGCCCAATACACCAGGATGCGCTTGGTCCAGCGCCGTTCGCGCTTGACGCGCCAGATGCGGTTGAACACGCGCTCGATCAAGTTCATCATCGCCACCGACGTAAACACCAGCGCCACCGCGCCCACCGCCGACAGCCGGGTGGCCTTGGCCGCGAAGGTGGTCAGGTAACCGAGGATGGTGTTGGCGATCGCCTTGGGCATCACGCTTTGGATGAAATACTGCTCCAGCGACGCGCGGAAGGTGTCGAACAAGGGAAAGGTGGTGAAGATCGCCAGCGCCAAGGTCAGCAAAGGCACCAGCGCGAACACGGTGGTGAAGGTCAAGCTGCCCGCCACTTGCTGCAAACTTTCTTCGCGCACGCGGCGGTGGGCGAACACCATCAAGTCGCGCACTTGCGGCCAGGACAAACCGCGCAGCATGCCGATGCCGCTGCGGCAGCTATGCAAGAGATAAATAAAAAACGGAGCGATATATTTTGAAAACATGTAATCCATGAATTGATGCACGGCACCGGCGCCGCTGCGCTCCGCCAAAGCGCCCTATAATACCAACGATGAACCCACCCAATCTGATAATTCTTGTTTTGTATTACTCGCGGCACGGCGCCACCCGCAAGCTGGCCGAATTGATCGCGCAAGGTATCGACGGCGTGGCCGGTTGCGACGCCCGCCTGCGCACCGTGCCGGCCGTGTCCACCGTGACCGAGGCCAGCGAACCGGAGGTGCCGGTCAGCGGCGCGCCTTATGTGGAATTGCAAGACTTGCGCGACTGCGCCGGCCTGGCGCTGGGCTCGCCCACCCGCTTCGGCAACATGGCCGCCGCCATGAAGTATTTCTGGGACGGCACGGCCGGCGAATGGTTGTCGGGTTCCCTGGTGGGCAAACCGGCCTGCGTGTTCACCTCGACCGGCAGCCTGCACGGCGGCCAGGAATCGACCCTGCTGTCGATGATGATTCCCCTGTTTCACCATGGTTTGATGGTGCTGGGCTTGCCCTACACGCAGCCGGAACTGATGACCACCGCCAGCGGCGGCTCGCCCTACGGCGCCAGCCATTGGGCCGGCCTGGACGGCAACAAGGCGCTCTCCGAGGATGAAAAGAAACTGGCCGTCGCGCTGGGCCGACGCCTGGCCGAGACGGCTTGCAAAATGCAAGGCGCATGATGGAAAACACGCAAAAATGGTTTCATTGGGGCGCCATCGGCAGCCTGGTGGTATTGATCGTCTGGCTGGTGCTGTGGGAAATGGTGCTCGCGCCCCTGCATCCGGGCGGTTCCTGGATGGCGCTCAAGGCGCTGCCGCTGCTGATCCCCCTGCATGGCGTGGTGCGGCGCGATGTGTACACCTTGCAATGGTCGTCGATGGTGATCCTGCTGTATTTCGCCGAAGGGGTGGTGCGCGGCTATAGCGACCAGTCGTCGCTGTCGTCCTGGCTGGGCTGGGGCGAGGCGGCCCTGGTGTGCGTGTATTTCGTGTGCAGCATCCTGTACGTGCGTCCATATAAGAAGGCGGCCAAGCGCCTGGCCAAGGAATTGCTCGACAAGGTCAATCCCGCCAAATGAGCGTCGCGTTTTTGCGGCACTGCCGCCAGTTGCTCGATCCGTCCGGTCTGCTGGTGACGCAGGCCGACATGGCGCCTTATCTGCGCGACTGGCGCGGCCGCTTCACGGGCCGCGCGCTGGCCGTGTTGCGCCCGGCCACGGTAGAACAGGTGATGGCGCTGGTGGCCGCCTGCGCGCGCTGGCGGGTGCCGCTGGTGCCGCAGGGCGGCAACACGGGCTTGGTGCTGGGCGGCGTGCCGGACGCGAGCGGGAGCGCGGTGGTGCTGTCGCTGGCCCGGCTGGCCCGCGTGCGCGCGCTCGACGCGCTCAACCGCACCATCACGGTGGACGCCGGTTGCGTCCTGCAAGCGGTGCAGAATGCGGCCGCCGAGGCGGGCTGCCTGTTTCCGCTGTCCTTGGCGGCCGAGGGCAGTTGCACCATCGGCGGCAATCTGTCGACCAACGCGGGCGGCACCGCCGTGCTGCGTTACGGCACCATGCGCGAGTTGTGCCTGGGGCTGGAAGTGGTCACGCCGCAGGGCGAGCTGTGGAGCGGCTTGCGCGGCTTGAGGAAGGACAACACCGGCTACGACTTGCGCGACTTGTACATCGGCGCCGAAGGCACCCTGGGTGTGATCACGGGCGCGGTGCTCAAACTGCATCCGCGACCCAAGGCCAGCATCACGGCCCTGGTCGCCCTGCCCTCGCCGGCCCACGCCTTGCGGCTGCTGAGCTTGATGCAAGACCGCTGCGGCGCCAGCTTGACGGCCTTCGAATGGATCTCCGGCTATTGCCTGCGACTGGTGGCCGAGCGCTTCCCGGCGCTGCCCAAGCCCTTCGCCACGCCGCCACCGGCGCCGCACGCGCATTGCGTGCTGCTGGAAGTGGCCAGCAGCGAGTCGGCCGAGCACGCCGTCGCCTTGCTGGAAAACGGTATCGGCACCGCGCTCGACAGCGGCCTGGCGGGCGACGCCGTGGTGGCCCATTCGTTGGCCCAGTCGCGCGCCTTGTGGCAATTACGCGAGCATATCCCGCTGGCCCAGGCGGCCGCCGGCAAGAATATCAAACACGACGTCGCGCTGCCGGTCTCGCGCATCGCCGACTTCATCGCCGCCACCGACGCGCTGCTGGCGGCCGCCTTTCCCGGCTGCCAGTTGGTGTGTTTCGGCCATGTGGGCGACGGCAACTTGCATTACAACGTGGCGCCGCCGCCCGGCATGGACGAGCGGGATTTCCTGGCCGGCCAGGAAGCCGTCAACCGGGTGGTGCACGACAGCGTGGACCGTTTCGGCGGCTCGATTTCCGCCGAGCACGGCATCGGCGCGCTAAAACGCGACGAGCTGGCCCGTTATAAAGCGCCGCTGGAACTCCAGCTGATGCGGGCCATCAAAACGGCGCTCGATCCGCTCTCTATCATGAATCCGGGGAAAATCCTGTGAATCAGTTGATGGGGGAGAGCACGATCATGGCGACAATCGATACCACCTGGGCTTGCGCGATGCTGCTGGCGGCGACCCTGGTCGCGCCGGCGCGCGCGCAAACGGTCTATAAATGCAGCGTCAACGGCGTGGCCAGTTTTGCCGACACGCCCTGCGCGAGCGGCGCCTCGCTGCTCATGCCGGCGCCGCCTTACCGCCAATTCACGGCCGCCGACCGCGCGCGCCTGGAACGCGAGCGCCAACGCGCGGCCGCCATCGACCGCGACCACGCAAAGGAACAGGCCGAGCAGGACAGGCGCGCCCGGCAAGTGGCGCGGGCCAGCGCGGCGCAAGAGAAAAAATGCGCCGCGCGCAAGTTGGCCCAGCAGTGGGCGCGCGAGGACGCCGCCGGCCTGCGCGGGCGCGCCGCCGAACGGGCCGAGCGCAAGGTCAGGCGCGCCGGCCAAACTCTGGCGCTCGCATGTCCGGCTTGAGTCCCCGGCTGTCCCGGCTTCGCCTGTCGCGCTGGCTGTTGCTGGGCGAATGGCAGGCGCACCCGGTGCGCGCGGCCGTGGCCACCATCGCCATCGCGATCGGGGTGGCGCTCGGCTTCGCCATCCACCTGATCAACGCGGCCGCCTTCAACGAATTTTCCTCCGCCGTGCAAAGCATGTCCGGCCAGGCCGACCTGCAAGTGGGCGGCACCGAAGCGCTGTTCGACGAAGCCATTTATCCCTGGCTGGCGCGGCACGAGGGCGTGGCGCTGGCCTCGCCGGTGCTGCTGCTGAACGCCAGCCTGCCCGGCCGCGCCGAGGCCTTGTCCATCGTCGGCCTGGACCCGTTCCGGGCCGGCTTCATCTCGCCCGACTTGATCGGCGCGCCGGCCGACGGCAATCCGGCCGACACCCTGGGCGACGACACGCTGTTCCTGTCGCCGGCGGCCATGCAATGGCTACGGCTGCGCCAGGGCGCGACGCTCACGCTGCAAAGCGGCACCCGCCCCCTGACCTTGCGCATCGCCGGCGCGCTGCAACGGGCGCGGGTCGGCCAGCGCCTGGGCGTGATGGATCTGGGCGCGGCCCAGTGGCGCTTCGACAAGCTGGGCCGGCTGTCGCGCATCGACCTCAAACTGCGCGACGGCGTCAATCGCGACGCCTTCCAGGCCGCCCTGGCGCGCGAGCTGGAGGGCGCGTATCCGGGCCGTTTCCGGGTCGGCCAGCCGAACGACCAAAACCAGCACGACCGCACCGACAACATGAGCCGGGCCTACCGCGTCAATCTGACGGTGCTGGCCCTGGTGGCCTTGTTCACCGGCGCCTTCCTGGTGTTTTCGACCCAGGCCCTGTCGGTGATGCGGCGCCGCAGCCAGTTCGCCCTGCTGCGCGTGCTGGGCATGAACCGCGCCCAGCTGCTGCGCCAGGTGCTGCTCGAAGGCGCCGCGCTGGGTGTGGCCGGCGCGCTGACCGGCATCGGCAGCGGCTACGCCATCGCCGCCGCCGCGCTGCATTTTTTCGGCGGCGACCTGGGCGCCGGCTACTTCGCCGGCGTACGCCCGCAAGTGCAATTCACGCCGGTGGCGGCGCTGGTCTACTTCATTTTGGGATTGGCGGTGGCGCTGCTCGGCTGCGCCGGCCCGGCCTGGGAAGCGGCGCGCGCCGCACCGGCCGCCGCCCTCAAATCCGGCAGCGAGGTGGGCGCCCTGGCGCGCCTGCCCACCACCCGGCCGGCCCTGGCTTGCCTGCTGGCCGCCGCCCTGCTCACGCGCGCCCCGCCCGTGTTCGAGTTGCCGCTGTTCGGCTATCTGGCCATCGCCCTGATGCTGGTCGGCGCCATCGCCCTGATGCCGCAACTGGCCGGCGCCGCGTTCGGTTTTGCCAACCGGCGCTGGCTGGCCGCGACGCGCCCTTCGCAAGTGGTGCCCGGCCTGACCCTGGCCCGCTTGGCCAACGCCTCCAGCCAAGCCGCCATCGCGCTGGGCGGCGTGCTGTCGAGCTTTAGCCTGATGGTGGCGATGGCCATCATGGTGGCCAGTTTCCGGGTCTCGGTCGACGACTGGCTGCTGCACATCCTGCCGGCCGACCTGTACGCGCGCACCGCCAGCGCCGGCGACACGGCTGGCTTGAGGCCGAACGAGCAAGCCGCGCTGCGCGCCCTGCGCGGCGTGGCGCGGGTCGATTTCCTGCAACTGC
>JAYVUV010000037.1:0-3391 GCA_043787615.1 Janthinobacterium sp.
CCGAACATAACAACGCCGAGCAAGACGCGATCGCCCCGTTCACCGACGTGCTGGGCGCCCGCCTGGGCGCGGCCAACCCGGTCTGGGGCGGCAACGCGGTCGGCTTGCTGCGCAATTTGCAAAAGAAACTGGTGGCCCACTCGCTGACTTTGGAACAAGGCGAGCGCCGGCCCTGCCTGGACGCGATCGACGTGCTGGAAGTGGCGGTCGGCCTGCGCCTGCGCCTGCGTCAAATGGAAATGTCGGAACAAGAAGATGCCGCGCCCGGCGCGGACGCCGCCGCCAACCCGGGCGCCGCCCGTCACCAATATCAACCTGGATAAACCATGAGCACACTAGCCATTTCCGAGCCGGGCCGGCAGCGCCCCATCGTGCGGCGCGCCGCGCCGGCGGCGCCCACTCCGGCCCAGCGTCAAGAGCGCGCCGTGCGCCTGGCCGAGCCGGCGCCCTCGCTCACCGCCGACGATTTGCGGCGCGGCCTCGATCCCGATCAAACGCTGGCCATCGGCCTGGTCTGGGGCCACTTGAACACCCGCCAGTTCCGCTCGGCCCATGTGCTGGCGCGCGGCTGCCTGTGCATGTGGCCCGGTTTGCCGATGTTGATGCTGCTGGACGCCTACGCACGCGGCGAGTTGGGTATGCCCCTGGATAAAGACACGCGCGCCATGCTGGACGGCGCGCAGTACCGCAGCCTGGCGACGCTGATTTTGCGGCGCGCCACCTTGGATGATGTGTTGAGGAGTGTGACACCATGCTGAACAAGATTGTTTTATTCCTCAACGCCTTCGCCCAGAAGCTGGCCAAACGGGCCGAACTGGCCGCCGCCGCGGTCGTCATCTCGATCGTGCTGATGCTGGTGCTGCCGATGCCGATCTGGCTGCTCGACATCCTGATCGCGATCAACTTGTGCGTGGCCGGCTTGATGGTGGTGGTGGCCATGTACCTGCCGGGACCGACCGCCTTCTCGACCTTTCCCGCCGTGCTGCTGTTGACCACCCTGTTCCGGCTGGCGCTGGAAGTGTCCACCGCGCGCCAGATTTTGCTGGAAGCGGATGCCGGCCACATCGTCGAAACCTTCGGTAACTTCGTGGTGGGCGGCAATCTGGTGGTCGGCCTGGTGGTGTTCCTGATCCTGACCGTGGTGCAGTTCATCGTGATCACCAAGGGTTCCGAGCGGGTCTCGGAAGTGGCGGCCCGTTTCACCCTGGACGCCATGCCCGGTAAACAAATGTCGATCGACAGCGATCTGCGGGCCGGCATCCTGACCCCGGAAGAAGCCAAGTCGAAACGCTCGGAACTGGCCAACGAGAGCCAATTGCACGGCGCCATGGACGGCGCCATGAAATTCGTCAAGGGCGACGCCATCGCCGGCATCTTCATCGTGTTCGTCAACCTGATCGGCGGCATGTCGATCGGCGTGCTGCAAAACCACATGACGGCCGCCGAAGCGATGAAGGTCTACTCGGTGCTCAGTATCGGCGACGCCCTGATCGCCCAGATCCCCGCGCTGCTGATCTCCCTGACGGCCGGCATGATCACCACCCGCGTCATGGGCGAGAAAAAAGAAGGCGAAGAAAGCAATATCGGCCAGGATATCGTGCGCGAACTGTTCAGCGAACCGAAAGCCTTGCTCACCGCCAGCGTCATCATGATCGTGTTCGCCTTCGTGCCGGGCATGCCCACCACCGTGTTCCTGTTGCTGGCGGGCGGGCTGATCTTGAGCGGCACGGTCGGCATGCTGCGCCCCAAGGCGGAAGCGGCCATCGCCGGCGCCATCGCCGCCGAGCAAAGCAGCAAGGTGGCCGACGTGCTGGCCTTCAACGCCACCAAGCCTTTCCTGGTGCGCATGCCGGTCGAAATGCGCGACAACCCGGCCAATGAAACCATCAGCGACGCGATCCGCCTGATGCGTAACGCCGTGCTGCTCCATTACGGCATTCCCGATTTGCCGATCATCGACTTCGAGTACACCAACAAGGTCGCCTCCGACAAGATCAGCTTCCTGATGTCCGAGGTGCCGCTGGTGAGCAGCACCATCCGTTACGGCTGGGGCACCAGCGTGGAATCGGTGGCGCGGCTGGAGGAATTGGGTTTCAACGCGATCGAGGACGGGGTCGAGGGCTCGCGCAAGCGCCGCGTCTGGGTCGAGCTGGACCGTCCCGAGGCGCTGGCCGAGGCCGGCGTGCTGGTGGAGCCGTGGGAACGCGTGTTCGCGGCCGACGTGCGCACCGAATTGATGCGCAACTGCCAAATGTTCATTGGCGTGCAGGAAATGTACCGCTTCAATTACTGGGCCGAAAAGCGCATCCCCGTGTTCGCCCGTGAATTGGTCAAGCAAGTGACCACCACCCGCATGGCCGAGATCATGCAGCGCCTGGCGCGCGAAGGCGTGTCCCTGCGCAATGTGCGCCTGATCCTGGAAACCATGCTCGAATGGGTGCCCAAGGAAACCGATCCCGATGTGGTGACCGACTATGTGCGCCTGGCCCTGAAACGCCAGTTGTGCCACGAGGCGGCGCGCGACGGCTTGATCGAGGTGGTGCTGCTGGCGCCGGAGCTGGAGGAAACGCTGCGCAACGCGATCCGCCAGACCAGCCAGGGCAGTTATCTGGACCTCGATCCCGAGGTCGAGCAGACCGTGCTGGACCGGCTGGGCGAGTTGGTCGGCACCGGCGGCACCCGCATGCCGGTGCTGGTCACGGCGGCCGACATCCGGCGCTCGGTGCGCAAATTGATCGAGGAAGAGTTTTTCGCCCTGCCGGTGTACGCCTTTTCCGAATTGACCCAGCACTCGCGCGTGCATCCGGTCGGCATGGTGGAGCTGTAAGCGCACGTCGCGCAAGAATCTGGGCGGCGGTGGAACCGTCGCCCCCGCCCAAGCCACGTATTGAGTAAGACGCAGCGGTCAAGAAACTCCAGGCAACGCTGCCGCACCCCACACTGAGAGGTCTCGATATGAACTACGAACTACGCATACTGAGTGGCTTGCACCGCGGCGCCACCTTACCGATGGAACCGGAAGGCACGCTCGATATCGGCGCCAGCGAACAGGCCGGCGTGGTGCTGGTCGATCCGGGCATGGCCGCGCGCCATGCCCGCATCAGCGCCGGCGAGGGTGGGTGGCTGGTCGAGGCGCTGGACGGCGAATTGTTCAGCCCCGAGGATAGCCGCGCCCAGCGCCTGGTGGAACTGCAGCCGGGCGGCTTCGCCCGGATCGGCGAAGTGTGGATCAGCATCGTGCCGGAGGACGCGCCTTGGCAAGCGGCGCCCAGCCTGCCGCAGCCCGACCTCGATCAGCTGGCGCAAGAGAAGAGCGCGGCCGACCTGGCCGCCGCGGCGCTCGCCGGCGACGCGGCGGCGCCCGCCGACCAAGCCGGCGCTCCGGCCCCGG
>JAYVUV010000038.1:0-23861 GCA_043787615.1 Janthinobacterium sp.
GTTTCCTGGGCCAGCTTGCGGGCCGTGTCGTTGCCGTCGGCCACGATGGCGCGCACCAGGGAAGGGTCGTCCAGGTACTGCTGGGCGCGCTCATGCATCGGCTCTTGTTCCTTGATGATGGCGTCGATCACCGGCTGTTTGCATTCGATGCAACCGATGCCGGCCGACTTGCAACCCTTCACCACCCATTCCTTGACGTCGGCCTCGGAATAGACTTCGTGGAATTGCCAGACCGGACACTTGGCCGGGTCACCCGGATCGGTGCGCCGCACGCGCGCCGGGTCGGTCGGCATGGTGCGGATCTTTTTGGTCACCGTGTCCTTGTCCTCGCGCAGGGCGATCGCGTTGCCGTAGCTTTTGGACATCTTGCGCCCGTCCAGGCCGGGCAGGCGCGAGGCGGCCGTCAAGCGCGCCTGCGGCTCGACCAGGATCAGCTTGCGGCTGCCTTCCAGGTAGCCGAACAGGCGCTCGCGGTCGATCATCGACAGGCTTTGGGCATCGTCCAGCATGGCCTTGGCTTGTTCCAGCGCCGCGTCCTTGCCGTCTTGCTGATATTCGGTGCGCAATTCGTTGTACAACTTGGCGCGCTTGCTGCCCAGCTTTTTGACCGCGTCCTGGGCCTTTTGTTCGAAGCCGGGTTCCTTGCCGTACAGATGATTGAAGCGGCGCGCGATCTCGCGCATCATTTCGATGTGCGGCACCTGGTCGTCGCCCACCGGCACCTGGCTGGCGCGGTAGATCAGCACGTCGGCTGCCTGCAGCAGCGGATAGCCGAGAAAGCCGTAGGTGGCCAAGTCCTTGTTGCTCAGATTCTCGATTTGATCCTTGTAGGTCGGCACCCGTTCCAGCCAGCCCAGCGGGGTGGCCATCGACAGCAGCAGGTGCAGCTCGGCATGCTCGGGCACCTTGGACTGGATGAACAGGGTCGCCTGCGATGGATCGATGCCGGCCGCCAACCAGTCGACCAGCATGTCCCAGGTGCTGCGCTCGATGATGGTCGGGTCGTCGTAATGGGTGGTCAAGGCGTGCCAGTCGGCCACGAAAAACAGGCAAGGCAGCTCGGTCTGCATCCGTATCCAGTTTTTCAGGGCGCCATGATAGTGGCCAAGGTGCATGGAGCCGGTGGGGCGCATGCCGGAGACGACGCGATCGGGATACATGGTGGGATTAGCTCAACAGGAGAGTAAGGGGGGAAACCAGGACACGCAGGACCGAGTCGGCCGCCGACATCAGCGGCGCCACCCAGAAACTGAGGACGTTAAAATAAATCAGGCCCAGCACGATGAAAAAGCCGTAGGGCTCGATGCGGGAAAACGGTTGCGCCAAACGCTCGGGCAGCAAGCTGGTGAGGATGCGGCCGCCGTCGAGCGGCGGGATCGGCACCAGATTGAAGGCGAACATCAGCAAATTGACCAGGATGCCGGCCCGCGCCATGGCGTGGAAAAAGGTTTCCTCGACCCCCAGGCCACGCAGCAGCACCGTCAGGATCATCCACAACAGGGCCATCGCGGCGTTCGAGGCCGGACCGGCCAGAGCCACCCAGGCCATCTGTTTCTTGGGATTGCGCAACTTCTCGAACACTACCGGCACCGGCTTGGCATAGCCGAACAGGAAGGCGCCCGAGGTGGCCAGATACAAGGCCACCGGAATGATGATGGTGCCCAGCAGATCGATATGTTTGAGGGGGTTCATGCTCATGCGCCCGGCCAGATAGGCCGTGCTATCGCCGAAATACTTGGCGGCGTAGGCATGGGCCGCTTCATGCAGGGTGATGGCGAAAAGAACCGGCAGCGCGTAGACCGCAATGGTTTGGATGATGTCGTTCATGGTCGCGATTCTAACAGAGCGGGCCGGCTCGGTTCGATCGGCCGGCGTTGGTCGCCCATTTTTACGCGTCGCCGGCCTACAGCCCCAGCGCGGCCGGGTCGCCGCGTCCCTGGCGCACCAGCACCGGTTCGTCGCCGCTCAAGTCGACCACCGTGGTCGGCTCCAGGCTACAGGCGCCGCCATCGACGATGAGTTCGATATGCTTTTCCAGCCGCTCGCGGATGCTGTCGGCGTCGGTCAGGGTATCTTCGTCGCCCGGCAATATCAAGGTGGTGCCCAGCAGCGGCTGGCCCAACTCTTCCAGCAGCGCCTGCACGATGCGATTTTCCGGCACCCGCAGCCCGATCGTCTTGCGCGACGGATGGCTGAGGCGGCGCGGCACTTCGCGCGTCGCTTCCAAAATGAAGGTGTACGGGCCGGGGGTGGCGCCCTTGAGCAGGCGGAATTGACGGTTATCGACCCGCGCGTAGACGCCGATCTCGCTCAAGTCGCGGCACAGCAAGGTCAGATGGTGTTTCTCATCGATGCCACGGATGCGCCGCAGCCGCTCGACCGCGCCCTTGTCGTCCAGATGGCAGACCAGGGCATAACACGAATCGGTGGGCAAAGCCACGATGCCGCCAGCGTGGATGATGTGGGCCGCTTGCTTGATCAAGCGTCCCTGGGGATTGTCGGGGTGAACTTGGAAAAATTGACTCATGTGGCCCTGTGTGCGGCGTCGGTGGACGCCTTGTGATCAATATTGTCGTTATTGTACGCGCAAGGCGGCGATACGCGCCTCCAGCGGCGGGTGGCTGGCGAACAAGGCCGACCAGCCGTGCGCGCCGGCGTGGATGCCGAACGCGTTCAGCGACTGCGGCAAGCCGTCGCCCTCCTGGCCGCCCAGGCGCGCCAGCGCGCGCATCATCGGCGTGGCGCTGCCGAGCAACTTGGCCGAGCCGGCGTCGGCGCGAAATTCGCGCTGGCGCGAAAACCAGGCCACGATCAGGGAAGCGGCCAGGCCGAACACAAGCTCGCACACGAACACGGCGACGGTGTAGCCGATGCCGGGGCCGCGCTCGCCATTGCCGCGCGATAGCGCCTTGTCGACAAAAAAACCCACCACCCGCGCCAGGAACACCACGAAGGTATTGACCACGCCCTGGATCAGGGTCAGCGTGACCATGTCGCCATTGGCGACGTGGGCGATTTCGTGGCCCAGCACGGCTTGCACCTCGTCGCGCTCCATGCCGGCGAGCAAGCCGGTCGATACCGCCACCAGGGCCGCGTTCTTGAACGCGCCGGTGGCGAAGGCGTTGGCGGGACCATCGTACACGGCCACCTCGGGCATGCCGATGCCGGCCCGCTCGGCCAGGGTACGCACCGTGGCCAGCAGCCAGGCTTCGTCGGCCGAAGCCGGCTGCGCGATCACGCGCGCGCCGGTGCTCCACTTGGCCATCGGTTTGCTGATCAAAAGCGAAAAGATGGCGCCCGTGAAACCGACCACCAGCGAAAACATCAGCAAGTTGCCCAGATCGAGACCGGAGCCGGAGCCCGGCCGCCCGACGCCCAGCAGCGACAGCACGATCGACAGCACCAGCAGCACCGCCAGATTGGTGGCGACGAACAGCACGATACGTTTCATCACACTCCCCCGTGTTGGACCGAACCAGGAGATGAGGGTTCGACCGAAAAAAAACAAGGCCGATCGGCTAGCCGTATCGGCTAGCCGTATCGGCTGGCGGAAGCGGCTTACACCGGCTCCGGCAGCGTGCCACCGGCCTGGCCGGCCGGGGCCGGGGCCGAAGCCGAAGCCGGGGCAACGGGACGGATCCGGACACAAGCGGCCGCCACCGCGCCGCATAGCAGCAAGGCGCCGGCCAGCCGTATCACGTTTTCAGGATTGCCATGCAACCAGCTGCCATAAAACAGGGGCAAGGTGAAGATCTGGATGATCATCGGTAGCACGATGAACATATTGAAAATGCCCATGTAGACGCCGGTGCGCTCCTGCGGAATGCAGCCGGCAAGCATGATGTACGGATTGCCCATGATGCTGGCCCAGGCCAGGCCGACGCCGATCATGGCGATAAACAGCAGCGCCGGGGTGTGAATCAGGGGAATGCACAGCATGCTGATGCCGGCCAGCATGAGGCAAATACTGTGCATCACTTTCGGCCCGAAGCGGCGCGTAAAAGGCAGGAGCGCGAACGCCGCCACGAAGGCGATGAAGTTATAAAACGCGCCGATCTGACCGTTCAGCAAGCCGGCGTCACGGAAACCGGCGCTGCCTGCGTCGGTGGTGCCGTACAGGGTGGTGGACAGCGACAGGGTGATGTATTGCCAGTAGCAAAAGAGGGCATACCATTGGAAGAGCTTGACCAGCGCCAACTGTTTCATCGTGAGCGGCATGTCGCGCACAGCCAGCCCGATGTCGAGCAAGATCGCCTTGAGGCCCGCTCGCTTGGCGCGCAAGGCCTGTAGCGCTTCGGGCGCGAGCGCAATTTCCGGCGTCGTTTTCAAGGTCCACAGCACACTGGCGAGAGAAAACACGGCGCCGATCAGGAAAGCGGCGATGACGATGTGCGGAATGTGGCTGGAATTGCTCGCATCCTTGCTCATGCCACATAACACCAGCAGGGAAGGCGTCAAATACGCCAAGGTCTGACCCAGCCCGGTAAACGCGCTCTGGGTCAAAAAGCCCACGGCGTGCTGACTGGGCGCCAGTTTGTCGCTGACAAAGGCGCGGTAGGGCTCCATCGTGACATTGTTGGCGGCGTCGAGTAACCACAGCAGGCTGGCGGCGATCCACAACGCCGGACTGAACGGCATCGCTAGCAAGCCGAGACTGCATAAGATCGCCCCGACCAGGAAATACGGCGTGCGCCGCCCCCAGCGGCTGACGGTGCGGTCGCTCATGGCGCCGATGATCGGTTGCACGATCAAGCCCGTCATCGGACCGGCCAGCCACAACAGGGGCAGCGTGGCATCGTCCGCGCCCAGATATTTGTAGATCGGGCTCATGCTACTTTGCTGCAAGCCAAAGCTGAACTGGATACCGAAGAAGCCGACATTCATATTAACGATCTGCCAGAACGACAGGCGGGGCTGATGGGCCATGCGGTGCTTCCTTCACAGTGGAGTGGTGGGCGCGCAGGCCGGGCGGGTCAGCCACAGCATCGCCCAAGGCGCGAGGTCGACGCGATCGCCCCGCCCCGGCCAGGCGCCCTGGCCCAGCGCGGCCAGGCTCACGCCGATCGGACGTTCGGAAAAATTGGACAGGCTGAGAAAACGCTCGCCGCGCGCCAGCGCCAACAGTGCCGGATCGGCGCCGTGGTGCAGGCAGCGCGGCGCCCCGGCGGCGAGCGGCGCCAGCGCTTGCCGCCGCGCCACCAGTGCGCGCAGCGTCTGAAACACCATACCGGCCGGCGTGTGCGCATCGTCGCGCTGCATCAGGCGCCGCTGGTCCAGCTCGCCGCGCTGCACCCAGCGCGTATCGTGGGCGCGGCGCGGGTCGGCGGCGTAGGCATAATCGTTTTGCATGCCCAGTTCATCGCCCATGTACAGCACCGGCAAGCCGCCGAAACACAGGGCCACACCATACAGCAACAGCAGACGCCGTAGCGCCAGTTCGCGCTCGCCCCGGTCGCGCGCCGATTCCAGTCCCACCAGCGCGGCGGCCATGCCGTTGGTGGCATGCACCGGGGCCGTGCCGGAATCGGCGCCGCCTTCCTGGAACGGCACGCCGGCCGCGAAGCCGCCATCGCGCCCCGTGTAGTGGCGCGCGATGGCGCCCAGGCGCCGGGCCGAGCCGGCCTCGTCTTCCAGCACTTTCCAGCCGATATCGTCGTGACAGCGCACATAGGTGACCCAACTGGCCGCCGGCGGCAGCGCGGGGGTGGCGTCGATCACGCTGCGCAGCATGGCCGTATCCTGCTCGGCTAGCGCCGCCCAGGCCGCCGCCATCAAGGTGCTGTGATAAGCCAGATGGCACTCCGGCGCCTCCGCCACGCCAAAGTAAGCCGGCAGTTCGCGGGTCGGCACGATCGCTTCGGCCTTGAGCAAGACGCCGGGCGCGGCGATATCGACAATGGCCCGCAGCGCCTGGAGCAAGGCGTGCGCCTCCGGCTGGTTCATGCTGTTACTGCCTTCCCGCTTCCACAGAAAGGCGGTGGAATCGAGCCGAAATATCTCAATGCCGCGATTGGCGAGCCTGAGCAGCGCGGCGGCCATGTCGGCCAGCACCGCTGGGTTGGCGTAGTTCAAGTCCCACTGGAAGGGATAGAAAGTGGTCCAGACCCATCCGTTTACCGCCGCCACATAGGTGAAATTGCCCGGCGCCGCCTGCGGGAACACCTGGCCCAGGGCGCGCTCATGCCGGTCGGGCATGACGCGGTCGGGGAAGATATGAAAATAGTCGCGCAAGCGCGCGTCGCCCCGCGCGGCGCCGACGGCCCAGGGATGGTCGTCCGCCACATGGTTCAAGATCAAGTCCGAACACAGGCTGATGCCGGCCTGGCGCAACTGCGCGCACAGCGTGTCCAGATCTTCATTGCTGCCGAGCGCAGGCTCGACCTCGTCGAAACTGGCGAGGGCGAAACCGCCGTCGTTCTCGCCGCCGCGCGCGCGCAGGAAGGGCAACAAGTGGAGATAATTCACACCCAGCGCGCGCAAATGGTCGATCCGCCCGGCCACGCCACGCAAGGTGCCGCCGAAGCGCTGCACATATGCGCTGTAGCCAAGCATGTGCGCACCGGCGAACCAGTCCGGCCGGGCCGCGCGCGCCGCGTCCAGCGCCAGCAGCTCGGCCGGACGGGCGGCGTGCAAGCGGCCGACCGATTCCAGCAGCGCGCCGTACCAATCGCTGAAGTCGTCCCGCTCGCCGTACAGGGCGGCCAGGCGCTGAAACAGGACCGGTCCGTGCAGGGCGTAACGGCGCGCCGCTTCCGTGCGCAAAGGGGCGGGCAAGACATCAAGCAAACGCGCTGGGCTGGGCAATGGCATCATATTTTTATCAGGTTCTAGAACGCGTATTTCAGGCCGAGCTTGACGGCGCGCCCGGCGATGGCACGCGCGGCATGGCCGTCGCCTTCGACTTCGGTGTAGCCGATCGTGTTAAACAGATTACTGGCGGTTAGCGATAGCAGCATGCTGGCGCTGGCCTGATAATTGAAGAACCCGCTCACCGAGCGATAGGCCGGCATCACGATGGTGTGCTGATCGTCCGCCCACGACTTGCCGGTGCCGATCACGCTCACACCGAACAGCGCATCGCCCCATGCATACGCGGGCGCGAACTGGTACACCACCCTGGCCTGGCGCCGTGGCGTGTTGCCGATCAGCGCCGCGTCATTGGTCGCGGTGGCGCTGATCTCGGCGTCGGTCAGCGTCATGCCGCCGTTGACCCGGAACGCGCCGCTGCGGTAGGCCGCCTCCAGTTCGACCCCCTTGGCTGTATAACTATTGGCCGTGCTCTGCTGCGTGGTCGCTTCGTAGTTACTCTCGCGCGTGCGGGCCTGAAACACGGTGACAAAGGTACTGAGCGCGCCGCTGCGCCACTTCAGCCCACCCTCGATCTGCTTGACGGTGTTAATGCTGATCGGCACGCTGCCATCGAGCGGGCTGGCGAACAGAATGCGGTCGGCATTGAAGGCCACGCCGTCGCTGACGCGCGCGAAGAAAGCCAGCGCGCGGTTCAGCTGGTAATTCGCGCCCACCGAGTACGAGGTGTGGTGCACGCTGTAATCGACCGACTGGCGGGTGGCTGGATCGTACAACACGGCGCCGGTGGCGATGTTGGCCGCGCCGCTCGCCTTTTGGCGGTCCTGGCGCACCCCGGCATCGACGTTCAGGGCGCCGCTTTGCAAGCCGAGGTTCAGATACGGCGCCAGATAGCGGTATTGCATGTCGATGGCGCGCGAGCAGCAGGCGCCGAACGCCGGCCCCACCAGGCCCGGCGTGCCGCTGGCCGTTTGCAGCAAGGCCGGTTTGTCGCCGCTCGCCTGCATCAGGTACTGGTTGAAATTCCAGGTCAGGTCGAGGTTTTGGGACGACGCATACAAGCCGGCTGTCGTGGTGAGCTTGGCGGCGCCGCTCAACTGAAAGGTGTGGGCCAATGTGGTATCGCTCATGAGCGATCCCGCGTCGTCGATGGCGGTATTAAAAACAACGGCGGAAAACGCGCGCCCGGCATACGGCTGGCCGGCGTTCGGCCCGGATGCCAGGATGTAATTGCCGACCACCCCGTTATTGCCGGCGAACACACCGATGAAGCGGCCGCTGTTACTTGCCTTGCGCAAGTTTTCGTTCAAGGTCCAGCCGGCGCCCAGCTTGAACCGCGCTTCCAATCCGATGCTGTCGCTCTTGACGGTCAAGCCGTGGTTGACATCGTGCGCCACGCGCGCATTGTTTTTGTCGAGCGTCACGTCGGGCACCCAGTACGGCGAATAAAAGCTGGCGCTGCGCGGGTCGATGCCATCGATGCTGGAAACGCGCAGATCGTGCGCCGGCCCCGCCACTTGCACCGGTACCGGCAAGCTGGTCGGGGTCTGGTCGTCCAGGTGCTTGAACGAAAGGCGGACGAAGCCATTATCGAGTTCGCGCGTCACATTGCCACGGATTTGACCGCCCTGCTCGCTGGTCACGCCGGTGTGGCGCACGCCTTCGCCGCTGCGGTAAAACCCGCCGATGAAGAAGCGGGCGCGGTCCGAGAGCGGGCCGCCATAATCGAAGTCGAGGCGCTTGCTGTCGTAGCCCAGCCCGGTGCTCACGCCGATGCTGCCGCCCTTTTCCTCACCGGTCTTGCTGATGAAGTTAATGATGCCGCCCGGAGAATTGGTGGCCAAGATGGAGGCGGAACCGCCGCGCACCACTTCCAGGTGCGACAGCGCGCCGTCGATGCGCACATAGGCGTCGGGCGTGATGAAATTGAAGTCGCCCGATTGCAGCACCGGCAAGCCGTCTTCCTGAATCTGGACGTAGCGCGCGCCACCGGCCGAAATCGGCACGCCCCGCACCGTCAGGTTGGCGTTGCCTTCCCCGCCGGACGATTCCGACCGCACGCCCGGAATCGAGCGCAGGATATCGGCCGCGCTGGTGGGCGCCGCTTGCTCAATGGCTTCGTGTTCCATGGTGCTGATCGACCCGCTGGAGCGCATCTTGGACGCGCCGCCGGCGGTGCCGGTGACCACCACTTGCTCCATCTTCAAACCATCGTCGGCGCCCGGCTGTTCGGCCGCTGTTTGCTGGGCCAGCGCCGCGTTGATGTGCAGAATCGCCAGTGAGACCGACGCGGCCATGCGTGTGTTGATCGACAACATGTTGTTCTCCAATTTTCTTGTAGTTATCGCCATCGGTCGCTGTGACGCGGCTTGGCGATGCCGCTTTATGTGCGGTCGTGGCCGATTATCAAGAATTTTGTGAGGCAATGCAATCGATTGCAATTGCGCAGCGCACCATGTTGCATTTCAACTTTTGACACTATTTCATTTGCCGCCGGGTTGAGGAAGATTGTATTATCGCGCGGGAATTATTGCCGGCTGGGCAAGATGCACGCCTGGTCCACGCTCACCTTCGCCGCGACAAGCCGACAGGCAGGACAAGCATTTTGCTGGGCGTTTACCGGCGGCCACCTGCGCGGCACGGCATTTTTTCAACACCGTGAAAGCGGCGCAGCCTGGCTCAGCCCTGCGACACGCCGCAGCTGGCGCGGACAATCAGTTCGGTGGGCAGTTGCACCGACTGCGTCGGAGCGCCACCGATGAGCGCGCGCAGCGAGGCGACCAGGGCCTGGGACGCCGCCCCGATGGTTTGACGCACCGTGGTCAAGCGCGGATGAAACAGGGCGGCGTGCGCGATATCGTCATACCCGACCACGGCGACATCCTCGGGGACGCGGATCCCCTTTTCACGCAGGGTATCGATGGCGGTCATGGCCAGCAAATCGCTGCTGGCAAAGAGCGCGTCGTAGGCCACCCCGCCGGCCGCCAAGGCTTCGATCGCCCGCACCCCGCCCGAGGGCAAAAACGAGGCCGAGACCTGCAATCGCGGATCGGGGGCGATGCCATGGCGCGCCAGCGCGGCGCAATAACCTTGATAGCGCTGCAAGGGTTCCGGCAGCGTCACATCGCCGAGAAAAGCGATGCGGCGCCGTCCGCGCGCCAATAAATGTTCGGTCGCCAGCATGCCGCCGTGGACATTGTCGCTGCCGACACAACAATACAATTGATCGGCCATCCCGGCGCCCCACACCACAATCGGCACCTTGCGCGCGGCCAGCAAGTTGAGCTGTTCATGCCAGCCCCATTGGCCCACCAAAATGATACCGATCGCGCGACCGGAATCGAACGGCGCGGCGGCCGCATCGAGTTCGTCGGTCCCGATGCGCGAAAACAGCATGTCGAAACCCTGCTCGGTCAACGCGTCGGCCAAGCCGCCCAGCATGGCCAATAAAAACGGATCGGACAGATCCTGGCGCGTGGCGCGCTCGAAAGGAATCATCACACTGACGGTGCGATTTTGCCGCATGCGCAGATTTTGCGCGCCGACGTTAATCGCATACTTGAGCGACTGGGCCAGTGCCAGGATACGGGTGCGGGTTTCCTCGTTGACCAGCGGACTATGATTGAGCGCGCGCGACACGGTTGCCGTGGACACGCCGGCGAGGCGGGCGATATCGGCCATCTGCGGGCGCCTCAGCGCAGCATCGTTGCCCGGCGCAGCGCTTGGAATGGTCGCCATGCCCGCTCGCTTAAAACCAGTCGTGCCAGACCGGCGTCACATTGCCGGGTAGCGCGGGCAGTTGGGCGAAATCGACGCGCGACTCGCCCGGCCCGTGGAAATCGGTGCCGCGCGAGGCGAGAAAACCGTAATCGTTGGCCAGCCGCGCGTACTGCGGATATTGGTCCGGGCTATGGCTGCCCGTGACGACTTCGATCGCGGTGCCGCCCAGTTGCTTGAACTCGTCGAACAGGGCGCCCTGCGCCAGGTCGGTGAAGCGGTAGCGTCCCGGATGGGCGATCACGGCCACCCCGCCGGCGCCGTGGATCCAGCCCACCGCCTCGGCCAGCGAGGCCCAGCGGTGCGGCACGTAACCGGGCTTGCCTTCCGACAGATACTTGCGAAACACGTCCGCGATATTGGCGCACTTGCCCGATTCCACGATGTAGCGGGCGAAATGGGTGCGCGACATCAAGTCCGGATTACCGACATATTTGAGCGCGCCCTCGTAGGCGCCGGGGATGCCGGCCAGGGCCAGCTGGGCGGCGATCTCGCGCCCGCGCGCGTCGCGCCCGGAGCGGGTGCGGGCCAGGCCGGCGCACAGGGCGGCGTCGGTTTCATCGATGCGCAAGCCGACGATGTGCACCGTCTCGTTGGCCCAGGTGATCGAAATCTCCACCCCGGGGATGAAACGCATGCCGTTGTCCCGCGCCGCCAGGCGCGCCGCCGCCACGCCGGACACTTCGTCGTGGTCGGTCAGCGCCCACACGTCGACCCCGGCCCGGCGCGCGTGGCCGGCCACCGCCGCCGGTGTCAGCAAGCCGTCGGAAATATTGGAATGGCAATGAAGGTCTACATTTAACATACAACACCGGGCCTGAGCGAATCGATCACAAGCTTCATTGTACGCTGCCGGCCCGGAAGCGGGCGGACCGGTCTCGCCCGAGCCGGCCCGGGCGCGATGGCTAAGCCAGGGCTAAGCCAAAAACGCCTCGATCATGCGCGCCAGCTCGGCCGGCTGGTCGTGATGCAACATGTGGCCGGCGTCGGCCATCATGCGCGTTCGCACGTCGCGCAAAAAGCCCAGGCGGCGGTCGATCTCCAGGCGCGCCTGCGGCTTCGGCCCCATCCATTGCCACATATTCGTCTCTTCCGCCTCGACCCACAGCACCGGCGCCGTGATGGCGGCCCAGCACGCCATCATTTCCTCGACCCGGTACAGCAGCGGGCTGGCGCGCTTGTGCAGGGGGTCGCCCAGGATTTCCCATTCGCCTTGCGCGTTCGGCGCCGACCAGTGCCCGGACAAAAAGTCGGCGCGCGCGTCGCTCAGGCGCGGATTGGTCTTTTGCAAGCGCGCGGCCACCGCCTGCCGGCTCGGATACGCGCGCATCTCGGCCGGCTGACGCAATTCGTCCAGCCAAGCCGCGTAACGCCCGGGCGCCTGCTCGGGCCGGCTCGCCTTCAAGCCGAAGCCCTCCAGATTGATCAAGCGCCCGATGCGCGCCGGCCGCACCCCCGCATACAGGCTGGCCACGTTGCCGCCCATGCTGTGGCCCAGCAAATCGACCGCTTGCCCGGGCGCGTAATGGTCCAGGATGGCGTCCAGGTCGGCCAGATAATCGGGAAACCAATACGTGTCGTTGGCGATGCGCGCGCTCAAGCCGAAACCGCGCCAGTCCGGTGCGATCACGTGCCAGTCGCCCTGCAGGCAATCGACCACGAACTGGAACGAGGCCGACACGTCCATCCAGCCATGCAACATGAAGAGCATGGGCGCGCCCTCGCGGCCCCAGTGCCGCACATGGCAAGACAAACCGCGCACGGTCAAAAATTGTGAACGGGAAGGTTTCATGATCTGCCTTGAAAGTGGGGCCGGCGTCGCCATCTTGTCTCAACGTCACGGCCGGGATGGCGCGGGCGAATAAAAGTACGACCGTTCGATAATTATACCGTATCGTCGCCCGCGTTCCCGGGGTGGCGTGGTTTTGCCGCGGCACAGGCCGGCGGCAGCGTAAAATGGCCCCATGCGGGCGCGTGCGATGCGCGTCCGATTCCGTTCACCCTTCACCATGCACTGTTTTACGGCAGGCTCTATGACGATCTACCAATTGGGCGCCGACGCGCCCCGGATTGACGCCAGCGCGTTCGTGGCCGACAGCGCCAGCGTGATCGGCAAGGTGCATCTGGCCGCGCAATGCTCGGTGTGGTTCGGCGCGACCCTGCGCGGCGACAACGAAACCATTACCATCGGCCGGGGCAGCAATGTGCAGGAAGGCGCCGTGCTGCACACCGACATGGGTTATCCGCTCAGCGTCGGCGAGGGCGTGACCATCGGCCACCAAGCCATGTTGCACGGCTGCGTGGTCGGCGACGGCGCCCTGATCGGCATCCAGGCCGTGATATTGAACGGGGCGCGGATCGGCAAGGGTTGCCTGGTGGGGGCAGGCGCGCTCGTCACCGAGGGCAAGACCTTTCCCGACCATACGCTGATCATCGGCAGCCCGGCCAAGGCGGTGCGCCCGCTCACGGCCGAGGAAATGGCGCGCTTGCAAGGCAACGCCGACAATTACGTGCAGCGCGGCCAGCTATTCAAGACTCAACTTAACAAGATCGGATAACACATGAGCACAGACCTGACCCCAGCGCCGGATACGCTGCAAAAATTCATCTTCGACAATGCCGCCGTGCGCGGCGAGTTCATCGACATTTCCGCCACCTGGCGCGAGATCCTGTCGCACCAGAGCTATCCGCCAGCGGTGCGCATCGTGCTCGGTGAAATGGTGGCGGCCGCCGCCCTGCTGTCGGCCAACCTCAAATTCAACGGTTCCATCATCATGCAAATCCATGGCGACGGGCCGGTGCGGCTGCTGGTGGTGGAATGCGATTCCGCGCTGCGCCTGCGCGCCACCGCCAAGCTCGACCCGGAGGCGACGATCGCCGACGACGCCAAGGTGCCGGCGCTGCTCAACGCGCACGGCAAGGGCCGCTTCATCATCACGCTCGATCCGGCCGACAAACTGCCCGGACAGCAACCCTACCAAGGCATCGTGCCGCTCGACGGCGACGACGTGGCGACCGTGATCGAAAACTACATGCTGCGCTCCGAGCAGCTCGACACGCGCCTGTGGCTGGCCACCGACGGCGCCACCTCGCGCGGCTTGCTGCTGCAAAAATTGCCCTATCACGGGGGCAAGGCCGAAGCCACGCCGCTGTCGCAGGACGAGGCGCTGGAAACCTGGAACCGGGCCGTGATGCTGGCCTCGACCCTGAAGCCGCAGGAAATGCTGGAAACCGACATCGGCACCTTGATGCAGCGCCTGTTCTGGGAAGAAACCATCCGCGTGTTCGATCCGGTGCACCCGCAATTTCACTGCACCTGCACGCGCGAAAAAGTGGGCAATATGCTCAAGATGCTGGGTCAGGCCGAGGTCGACAGCGCGCTGGAGGAATTGGGCCACGTGGGTGTCAATTGCGACTTTTGCGGTCGCCACTACGACTTCGACAAGGTCGATTGCGTGCAACTGTTCGCCACCGACGCGCCGGCCGAACTGCTGATCCCGGTCGGCGACGTCAAGCATTGAGCGCAGCCGGGACGCGGCGCTATATCGCGGCCGGGCTGGATGGTTTCCGCACCGACGAGCCGGCTTGGGCGCGCGCCGCCGTGGCGGCCCGGGACGCTGTTTGCCTGGCCGGGCGGCGCGACGCATGCCATTGTTGCCGAACTACAACACCGCCGAGCGCGGTAAGCTGTCGCCTTCGTTTTTGCTGCGTTCGCACAAATCCACCCTCCCTTTCATAGGGCGGCGCCGCGCCAGCCTGGTGCGTTTTTTAGTAACATTTCGTTAAAATCAATAAAATATCGGCTATGATATTCATTTAACGCATTTCAGAAATGGGAAATGCGAATTGGACGGGTGGGCGGGCTTGCGCTATTGTGCAATGCAACATCGCTTATTTCAGGAGTCCACCATGTTCCACCTCGCCATCGAATTCGTCTCCGAGAACAAACCCGTGCGCGCTTACGCCGCCAACGTCGGCCGCGCCGCGCGCGGCTTGCTGGCCGCGTTGCTGGCGGTTCAAACCAGACCTGCGCCGGTCGTGGTGTCCGTGTCCCATGATCGTCACGCCGACGACAGCGCCTTCGCGCACGGCCGCTCCGACACGGTAATGCCGAACCTGGGCGCCGAGCTGCGCTTCATGGCGTCGCGCGGTTAACTTTCCCATTCAAGAGAACCCATGTCATTGTCTGCAATCCTGACCCTCGCCGTGTTCGCCGGCACTATTATCGTGCGCTTGTATTTTTTGTTCACGGGGCGCATGCCGCACGAGACGCAACGGGCCAAGCCAGCCCGCGCGTCGGCCCATGTGAGCGCCGCGCATCGCTACCGCGCCACCCCGCGTCACGCGGGCGCGGCCTTGCCGCCGCCCAGCCACAATGCGGCGCTGGGCATCCGCCTGCATGCGCGGCGCCGCCCGGTTTGCCACCTGCGCCTCGCGCCCGCGTCGGCGCGTGGTTTGTCGGTGACGCAACGGGCTTGGAAACAAGTGTAGTTCTGGCTCCCGCCAGCGAGCGCATGCGCGCCGCGCGAGCGCTGCTTGCTGTTTAATCGAGCGCGGATGCGGGGGTGACGGGTGCCGCGACCGGCTTGACGGCCGGCTTGGCAATGGCCTCGACAACAGGCTTGGCGACAGGTTTACCTGCGGCTTGGGGCGTTATCCGGGCTGGCGCTACGCGGGCCGGCGCCACGGCCGCTGGGGCCGCTTCGGTTGGCGCAGTCGGCGGCACTTGGTCCTTGCCGAGGATTTGCACGAAAATCTCGTTTTGTTTGACCATGCCCAGTTCGAAACGGGCCCGCTCCTCGACCGCGCCGGTGCCGTCCTTGAGGTCGCGCACTTCGGAATCGAGCTTGGCGTTGCGGGCGATCAGCTCCGCGTTCTTTTGATGCGCGACATCGACCTGGGCTTCCAGCTCGCCGACACGCAACCATCCCCCCTTGCCTAACCACAGCGGGTACTGAATCAACAGCAACAAAGCTGCCAGTGCGAGCGTAATCAGACGCATGGGGAGGGCAAGCGGCCGGTGTCATCCGGCCGCTTCGCTTCACTTACTTCAAGTTGTAAAACGCGTCGCGGCCGGGATAGCTGGCGATGTCGCCCAGATCTTCTTCGATGCGCAGCAATTGATTGTACTTCGCGGTGCGGTCCGAACGCGACATGGAGCCGGTCTTGATCTGCAAGGCGTTCATGCCGACCGCGATATCGGCGATGGTCGAGTCTTCCGTCTCGCCGGAGCGGTGCGAAATGACGGCGGTGTAACCGGCGCGCTTGGCCATTTCGATCGCGGCGAAGGTTTCGGTCAAGGTGCCGATCTGGTTGATCTTGATCAGGATCGAGTTGGCGATGCCTTTTTGTATGCCTTCTTTCAAGATCTTGGTATTGGTCACGTACAGATCGTCGCCCACCAGCTGGATTTTCTTGCCCAGTTCCTTGGTCAAGATGGCCCAGCCGTCCCAATCGCCTTCGGCCATGGCGTCCTCGATCGAGATGATCGGGTATTTATCGCACCAGGTCGCCAACAGATTAGTGAACTCGGTGGCGGTCAAGCTCAAGCCCTCGCCTTCCAACTCGTACTTGCCGTTTTTGTAGAACTCGCTGGCCGCGCAATCGAGGCCGAGCGCGATCTGGGTGCCCGGCTCGTAACCGGCTTCCTCGATGGCTTGAATGATCAGCTTGATCGCTTCTTCATGGTTGGCCACCGATGGCGCGAAACCGCCCTCGTCGCCCACGGCCGTGGTCAAGCCCTTCTTGTGCAGAATCTTTTTCAGCGTGTGGAACACTTCGGCGCCGTAACGGATCGCTTCCTTGAAGCTGGGCGCGCCGACCGGGATGATCATGAATTCCTGGATGTCCAGGTTGTTGTCGGCATGGGCGCCGCCATTGATCACGTTCATCATCGGGACCGGCATTTGCATCGCGCCCGAACCGCCGAAATAACGGTACAGGGGCAAGCCGGCTTCCTCGGCGGCGGCCTTGGCCACCGCCATCGACACGGCCAGCATGGCGTTGGCGCCCAGGCGGCTCTTGTTTTCGGTGCCGTCCAAATCGATCATGGTGCGGTCCAGAAAGGCTTGCTCATTGGCGTCCAGGCCCATGATGGCTTCGGCGATCTCGGTGTTGATATTCTCGCAGGCTTGCAACACGCCTTTGCCGAAATAACGCTTCGGGTCGCCGTCGCGCAATTCGATCGCTTCACGCGAGCCGGTCGAGGCGCCGGACGGCACCGCGGCGCGGCCCATCACGCCGGACTCCAGCAACACGTCGCATTCCACGGTCGGATTGCCGCGCGAGTCAATGATTTCACGGCCGATAATATCAACAATAGCACTCATATCATTCTCCAAAGTTAGGCGAAACAGGGCTGCGGACGGCGTGCGGGGCGCGCCACCGGCAGCGGTCGGTCAGACAGGATCCAATCCCGGCAGGGAAAAGCGGGCGTAACGACACCGGCCGGCCGCGCCACGCGCGGCGATGCGGCCGAACCGGTGTGCGGCATCAGGAAAAACTGGATTCCAGGAAGCCGGCTTTTTTGGTGACGCGGTCGAGCTCGATAAGGGTCGACAGCAATTCTTTCATGCGGCCCAGCGGCACCGCGTTGGGACCGTCCGACAAGGCCGTGGCCGGGGTCGGATGGGTTTCCATGAACAAGCCGGCGATGCCGACCGCCACCGCGGCGCGCGCCAGCACCGGCACGAATTCGCGCTGGCCGCCGGACGAGGTACCTTGGCCGCCCGGCAACTGCACCGAGTGGGTGGCGTCGAACACGATCGGGCAATGGGTCTCGCGCATGATGGCCAGCGAGCGCATGTCCGACACCAGGTTGTTGTAGCCGAACGAGACGCCGCGCTCGCAAGCCATGAAATTATCTTCCGCCAAGCCCTTGGCGCGGGCCGCGGCGCGCGCCTTGTCGATAACGTTTTTCATATCGGTCGGCGCGAGGAACTGGCCTTTCTTGATATTGACCGGCTTGCCCGACTGGGCGCAGGCGCTGATGAAATCGGTCTGGCGGCACAGGAAGGCCGGGGTTTGCAACACGTCGACCACGCCCGAGACGGCGGCGATTTCTTCCGTGTTGTGGATGTCGGTCAAGACCGGCACCCCCAGCTCGCGCTTGACGTCGCCCAGGATTTCCAGGCCCTTGTCCATGCCCAGGCCGCGAAACGAGGTGCCCGAGGAACGGTTGGCCTTGTCGAACGAAGACTTGTAGATGAACGGAATGCCCAGCGCGGCCGTCATTTCCTTCAGGGCGCCGGCGGTGTCGAACGCCATTTGGCGCGACTCGATCACGCAGGTGCCGGCGATCAGGAAAAACGGTTGGTCGAGGCCGATTTCAAATCCACATAATTTCATGCTGCATCTCCTTGCAAGACGGTGTCGGGCACCGCGTGCAGGCGCGCGGGCGCCATGCCGCCTGCGGCCTGGTGCGCGAGGGCGGCCCGGATGAACGAAGTGAACAGCGGATGGCCGCCGCGCGGGGTCGACTTGAATTCCGGATGATACTGCACCCCCAAATACCAGGGGTGGGCATTGTCGCCCGTGCGCGGCAATTCCATGATCTCGCACAGATTTTCGGTCGGGGTGCGGGCCGACACCACCAGGCCGGCCGCTTCCACGCGGCCCAGATAGTGGTTGTTGGCCTCGTAACGGTGACGATGGCGCTCGGTCACCACGCCGCCGTAGATTTCGGCGGCCAGGGTGCCGGGATTGACGGCGCAAGCTTGCGCGCCCAGGCGCATGGTGCCGCCCAGGTCGGAATTCTCGTCGCGCAATTCGACCTTGCCGTCCTGGTTTTGCCACTCGTTGATCAGCGCCACCACCGGTTGGTCGGTGCGCGGATCGAACTCGGTCGAGTTGGCATTGGCCAAGCCGGCCTTGTTGCGCGCGTACTCGATCAGCGCCACTTGCATGCCCAGGCAGATGCCCAGGTAGGGGATCTTGTTTTCACGCGCGAAACGGGCGGCGGCGATCTTGCCTTCCACGCCGCGCTTGCCGAAGCCGCCCGGCACCAGGATGGCGTCGTATTTGGACAGGTCGGCGCAACCGGTCGATTCGATCTCTTCCGAATCGATGTATTCGATATTGACCCGGCTTTCGGTGTGGATGCCGGCGTGGCGCAAGGCCTCGGTCAGCGATTTGTACGACTCGGTCAACTCGACGTATTTGCCGACCATGCCGATCGTCACTTCCGCCTTCGGATGCTCGAGCGTGTAGACCAGTTTGCTCCACACGGACAAGTCGGCCGGGGCCGGGTTCAAGTCCAGCGCTTCGCACACGATCGCGTCCAAGCCCTGGTCGTGCAACATTTGCGGCACTTTATAGATGGTGTCGGCGTCCCACACGGAAATGACGGCCTTCTCTTCCACGTTCGAGAACAGCGAAATCTTGGCCCGCTCGTCGTCCGGAATGCGGCGGTCGGCGCGGCACAGCAGCGCGTTCGGGAAAATACCGATCTCGCGCAGCTTTTGCACGCTGTGCTGGGTCGGCTTGGTTTTCAATTCGCCGGCCGAGACCAGGTAAGGCACCAGAGTCAGATGCACGAAGGCGGACGACTTGCGTCCGGCGCGCAGGCTCAGCTGACGGGCCGCTTCCAGGAAAGGCAGCGATTCGATGTCGCCCACGGTGCCGCCGATTTCCACCAGCGCCACGTCGAAGCCTTCGGCGCCGCGGTAGATGTAATCCTGGATTTCGTTGGTGATGTGCGGAATCACTTGCACCGTCTTGCCCAGATACTCGCCACGACGTTCCTTGCGGATCACCGATTCATAGATTTGGCCGGTGGTGAAATTGTTCACCTTGCGCATGCGGGTCGAAATGAAACGCTCGTAGTGACCCAGATCGAGGTCGGTTTCGGCCCCGTCGTCGGTGACGAACACTTCACCGTGCTGCATGGGGCTCATGGTGCCCGGATCGACGTTGATATACGGGTCGAGCTTGAGCATGGTGACTTTGAGGCCGCGCGATTCGAGGATCGCGGCGAGTGAGGCGGCGGCAATCCCTTTACCCAGGGAAGACACGACGCCGCCGGTGACGAAGACAAATTTGGTCATTGCAGATGGTGCCGAATGGCACGTGCGGGAAATTGAAATTATACACTACAAAAACCTGTTTGGCGGCCCCGCCGCAGGCAAAAACCGGATACCGACCCCGGCCGCGACGCGTAATATTGATGACATTATTGCATTGAACGTGCGCTGCCGTACAGAATGCTTTTCGATGGCGGGGCATGATGTGGCTTCACAATTATTCAACCAGGAGAGCACCATGAGCTACGAAGAACGCGACGCCTACGGCATGTATGTGGACACCGGCCACAAGGGTCCAGGTCCGGAACTGATGGGCGCCGACACCTTGATCGGCGACCATGTGCACAACCTGAAAAACGAGCACCTCGGCGAAATCAAGGAAATCATGCTCGACATGCGCACCGGCAAAATCGCCTACGCGGTGATGGCTTACGGCGGCGTGTTCACGCTGGGCGAAAAACTGTTCGCCGTGCCTTGGGAAGCGCTCACGCTCGACACCGTGAACAAACGTTTCACCCTCAATATCGACAAGGAGCGCATCGAAAACGCGCCCGGTTTCGACACCGACCATTGGCCCAACATGGCCAACCAGTCCTGGGCCAGCGAAATCCATAGCTATTACGGCACCTCGGCCCGCTAAGCGGAGCGCGCGGCCCACGGCTGCCCGAGCTAAGCACCGACAAGAAGGCGCGCAACGCGAGTTGCGCGCCTTTTGTTTTATGTGGAAGGCTTGACGCCCTGTCACATGTCAGATGAAGCTGACGCAAGAAACAAGAAACCACCGCTTTGAACGGCGACCGGCTGCTGGCGATACTGGCGGCGCTGGACAATCCGCACCGGCTGCGCGTCATCGCCGCGCTCGCCTCGGGCGGACGCAACTATGTCAGCCAGCTGGCGCGCGAACTGGATTTCAGCCGTCCGCTGCTGCATTTGCACTTGCAGAAGTTGCAAGGCGCCGGCCTGGTGAGCAGCCGGCTCGAGCTGTCGCAGGATGGCAAGGCGCTCAACTACTTTGAAGTAAACAGTTTCGACTTGGCGCTTACGCCGGCCGTGATCGCGGCGGCGGCGCCATCGTTAACCAGCACCCCTACCAGCAACCCTGCATCCTAGGGGCCAACATGACCAAACCCGGCTCACCGCGCTGGAAAAGATCCTCAGGGAAGTTGAATAAAACCGGCCGGCAGCGCGCACCCGCCATCGAAGCAAGGAGCCACAACATGCAGGAGATTTCCCTGTTTCGTCTGTACCTATTGGGGCCATGCACCTGCTGCCTGGCGTGACGGTGCGGCCGGGCCTGCTGCACCGCGCACATCAGTGGGAATGAATGGAAGGCACCGTCGTCCGCATGCTAACGGCGCTGGGGCTGCGCACGCCGTCGCACGCTTGGCGCTATGCTGACGCTCTCTTCCCTATTCAACAAGCGAGCTGACATGCAAACCCATCTACTCAAAGTGTTTGGCGCCGAGCCGGACGGCGGCAATCCCGCCATCGTGATCGAACACGATCACGGCGACGCCGACGCCCGCCTGGCCTTCGCGCTGCGACACGGCAGCACCTGCGTCTTCATCGACACCGGCCGGGACGGCGCCGCAGAGGACGAGGCGGCCGGCGACATCGTGCTCGACTATTTTTATCCCCACACCCGCAGCCCGCTGTGCCTGCACGCCACCCTGGCCGCGGCCCGGGTCTTGTTCGAGCGCGAAGCGGGGCGTCGTGAAATAACGGTGCGCACCGCCATGCGCGGCCAAGCCTTGACCTTGCTCAACACGGACGACGGCTTGTTCGTGCGGCTGGCGCGCCAGGAAGCGCCGGCGCCGGCGCTGGAACCGGATCTGGCCGCCGCCCTGCTGGACCGGCCCGGGCTGAGGTCGCCGTCGGCGCCGGCCATCGCCTCGGTCGGCAGCCCCAAACTGCTGCTGGAAGTGGCCGACAGCCTGACGCTGCAAAGCTTGCGGCCCAACCTGGAATTAATCGCCGACTGGGGCCGTCAACATGGCGTGTCGGGCTGCTTCGTGTATTGCCTGATGCCTGACGGCCAGTATCAAGGCCGCAATTTCAACCACCTGGACCCGGCGATGGAGGACAGCGCCACCGGCGTGGCGGCCGGCGCGCTGAGCCTGCACCTGGGGCGCGCGCTGACTTTATCGCAGGGCCGGATGCAAGCCAGCCCTTGCCTGATCCACACCCGCCTGGATGGCGAACACGTGCTTATCGGTGGTGCAACAGCATGGTGCGGCCGCACCAGCCAAGTGCAAATGTAAATAAATGCGTCGTAGAAACAACAAAGTGTTCCATGCTTATTTGTCAAAAAAGAAAATAGTGCATGATTTCCTAAGTTGTTCGATTAGAATCCAATCGACCATTTCATAGGGAGCCGCCGCGTGCCAACATTGACCACTTTACGTAAAGCCGTTTTACTCAGCCTGTATGGCAGCGCCGCTTTGGCCGCCATGGCGCCGTCCGCGTTCGCGCAAACCGCCGCCGGCGACGAGGCCGCCGCGGTCCAGACCATCAATGTGGTCGGTTCGCGCCGCGCCACCAGCTCGGCCACCGACACCATGGTGCCGATCGACATCATCCCAATGAACAAGAGCGCCGAACAAGGCGGCCAGTTCGACCTCGGTCAGACCCTGCAATACATTTCGCCCTCCTTCAATTCGACCCGCCAGACTGGCGCCGACGGCGCCGATCTGGTCGATTCGGCCGCCTTGCGCGGACTCGGCTCGGACCAGACCCTGGTGCTGGTGAACGGCAAACGCCGCCACACCACCGCCCTGGTCAATCTGTTCGGCGCGCGCAACCGTGGTAACACCGGCACCGACATGAACGCCATTCCGCTGCTGGCCATCAAGAACGTGCAAGTGCTGCGCGATGGCGCTGCGGCCCAGTACGGCTCGGACGCGATCGCCGGCGTGATCGACATCAGCCTGAAAAAGAGCCTGGGCTGCGAAGCCGTGGCCGGCTACGGCCAGTACGGCCCCGGCGACGGCAAAAATTACCTGACCTCGGCCTACTGCGGCGTGTCGCTCGGCGATGGCGGCGTGCTCGGCATCACCGGCGAATACCTGGACCGGGGCCGTTCCAACCGCGCCGATCCGGACAGCTTGCGCATCATCGGCGACACCAAGGCCAAGAACAAAACCCTGTACCTGAACGGCGAATACCCGACCAGCGCCAGCGGCAAACTGTATTTCACGGCCGGCGCCCAAAAGCGCGACGCCTCCAGCGCCGCCTTCGGCCGGGGCGGGGTCGGCACGGACGACATCCCGAGCCGCAACTCGGCCGCCATGTATCCGGACGGCTTCGCCCCCTTCATCAATGGCGACATCGACGACCAATACGGCACCATCGGCCACCGCGGCAAGATCGGCGAATGGAACGCGGACTTTTCGCAGACCTATGGCTACAACAAGATGCTGTATAACATCAGCCACACCTTGAACGCCTCGATCGCCAACCAAGACTTGCTGAACGGCGGCGCGGGCCTGAGCCCGAGCAGCTTCAACGCGGGCGGTTTCTCCTTCCAGCAACTGACCACCAACGCCGACTTCAGCCACCTGTACGGCGACATCCTGGGCGGCTTGAACGTGGCCTTCGGCGCCGAATACCGCAGCGAGGAATACAAGATCATGGCCGGCGAACCCGGCTCTTATAACGACGTGGACGGCGTCGGCGGCGGCAGCGCCGGCAGCCAGGGCTTCCCCGGCTTCCAGCCCGGCGACCAGACCAAGGCCAAGCGTCACAGCGTGGCCGGCTACCTCGATCTGGAGGCGGACCTGACCGACCGCTTAAAAGCTCAGACAGCCGTGCGCTATGAAAAGTTCAGCGACTTCGGCTCGACCGTGACCGGCAAGCTGGCCGCCAGCTTCCGCGCCGCCGACCAAGTGCTGCTGCGCGGCTCGGCCAGCACGGGCTTTCGCGCGCCATCGCTCCAGCAAGTGTATTTCTCTTCGACCTTCACCGACTTCATCGGCGGCGTGCCGACCGACGTGGTGCTCGCTCCCAACGGCGGCGCCGTCGCCAACGCGGCCGGCATCCCCAAGTTGAAGGAAGAGAAATCGACCAGCTTCACCGTGGGCAGCACCTGGACCCCGAGCCAAGCCGTCTCCGTCACCGCCGACTTGTATCGCATCAAAATCAAGGACCGCATCGTGCTGTCGGGCCGCTTTGACGCGGACAACTATCCCGAGCTGGCGACCAGATTGGCGGCCCTGGGCGTGGGCCAGGCCCAATTTTTCGTCAACTCGGTCGACACCA
>JAYVUV010000039.1:0-38761 GCA_043787615.1 Janthinobacterium sp.
CGAGGCGGCGCCCCAGCCGCCCGGCGTGCAGGCGCCCGCCGAGGGCGAGGGCGCCGCCGCCGGGGCCGAGTCCGAGGGCGGCGACGGTGACGCCGGCGCCGACGGCGGCGCCGAGGGCGACACCGACTGGAGCGACAGCGGGCGCGGCAAGGCGCCCGACGACGAGGATTCGCGGCCCCAGCTGGAAGCGGCCCATTGCACCCTGCGCGCCCACCTGATGGAGCAGATGCGGGTGACGGTGCAAGAGTTGCGCGACCGCGCCTTGGTCGAGCTGATCATCGACGCCCTGGACGACAACGGTTATCTGGAAGAGAGCCTGGACGAGATTTTCGCGCGCCTGCCGCCCGAGCTGGAGATCGAGATCGAGGAATTGCGCACCGCCCTGGCGCTGCTGCAAAGCTTCGACCCGGTCGGGGTGGGCGCGCGCGGCGCCGCCGAATGCCTGGCGCTGCAAATCCGCCGCATGCCGGGCATCGCCTTGGTCACGCGCCGCATGGCGCTGCGTATCGTCGAACACCATTTGACCTGGTTCGCCCAGCGCGACTTCAACAAATTAAAGAAGGCGCTCGATTGCGACGACGAAGACTTGCGCGAAGCCCAGACCGTGATCCGCCAGTGCAATCCGCATCCGGGCGCCGAGTTCGCCTCCGACGTGTCCGACTTCGTGGTGCCGGACGTGGTCGTCAAGCGCGCCCGCAACGGCTGGCAAGTGACGCTCAACAATGACGTGATGCCGCGCCTGAAGGTCAACGCGCTCTACGCCAACTTGCTGAAACAGGGCAAGGGCGAGGGCGCGATGGGCGCGCAACTACAGGAAGCGAAGTGGCTCATCAAGAATATGCGCCAGCGTTTCGACACGATTTTGCGTGTTGCCCAGGCAATTGTGGAACGCCAAAAGAATTTTTTCTCGCACGGCGCCGTTGCCATGAGACCCCTTGTGTTGCGCGAAATAGCTGATACACTGGGTTTACACGAAAGTACTATTTCTCGTGTAACAACTCAAAAATACATGCTGACCCCCCATGGCATGTTCGAGTTGAAATACTTTTTTGGCAGCCATGTCGCCACCGAGGCGGGGGGAGAAGCCTCCTCGACGGCGATACGGGCATTGATCGTGCAATTGACAGGAGCCGAAGACCCGAAAAATCCTTTATCCGACAGTAAGATCGCGGACATGCTGGGGGAACAGGGCATGGTCATTGCGCGACGCACCGTCGCCAAATACCGTGAAGCCTTGAAGATCCCGCCGGTCGGTCTGCGCAAGTCCTTGTAACACTGAAGTTTTACTTTGGTTCCTCTGCGGGCCGGTAAGCGGGCTTTCGCACGAACTCTAAGCGACATCATCTTTAGGAGTGTGTATGAATCTCACAATCAGCGGACATCATCTCGAACTGACGCCGGCCATCCGTGAATATGTACGGTCCAAACTGGAGCGCGTACAACGTCATTTCGATCAAGTGATCGATATTGCTGTCATTCTGACCGTCGACAACCTTAAAGAAAAAGAAAAACGACAAAAAGCCGAGATCAATCTGCGCTTGTCGGGCAAGACCGTGTATGTGGAAAGCCTGGCGCACGACCTGTACGCGGCGATCGACACCCTGATCGACAAACTGGACCGCCAGGTCATGAAATACAAAACCAAGGTGCAAGAACACAATCATCAGGCCATCAAGCATTTGCCTGACACCACCGAAGCCGCCGCCTAAGCTGGCCGCTTCCCCACCAAGAAGGGCGCTCGATGGCGCCCTTTTTTGCGCCCGCCGCCCCTTTTTGTTGTTTGCCGGGCCGTTGTGCTCGCGCACGGCGCGGCCCGGCCTTACCTCGGCGAAATACATCGACATCGTCCGGTCCCGACTTTATGATGCTTGGAGTCCTCGCCCGTTTGACTCAAGAAGATAGGAGCGCCCATGAAATGGTTCTTTGATCTGAAAATCAGCAGGAAATTGCTGGCCGTGTTTTTAATCGTGATCGCGATGACCATTTTCCTCGGCGTGTATTCACTGCTCGGCTTGATCGCAGTGAATCGGGCCTCCAGCGACATCGCCACCAAATGGCTGCCCAGCATACGCGCGAGCGGCCAGATGCAAGCATCGCTGGCGCGTTACCGGATTTCGGAATCGAGCCATATCCTGTCGACCGAGGAGGCCGACCGGGCCGGCATCGAAAAGTCCATGGCCACGCGCATGGAGATCTTTCGCAAGCTCGAAGCCGATTACGCCGCTTTGATTTCGCAGGGCGAGGAAGCGCGCGTCTTTCCGGAGCTCAAGAGCACGCTGGAAGCGTATGCGGCCGTCAGCGCCAAGCTGTTAGCCTTGTCGCGCGCGGGAAGCAAGGACGAGGCGCGCGCGCTGTTTCGCGACGCGTCGAATAAATTGTTTCGTAAAGCGAATGAACAAATGGAGGCGCTGGCCAAAATCAACGACGACGGCAGCCTCGCCTCCAACGCGGACGCCGGCGCCACCTTCCATGCGGCCCGGCGCTCCATCGTGGCCCTGTTGATCGGTGTGACGGTGATCGCGTTGTCGCTGGCCATGTTCTTGGCCGGCATCGTGTCGCGGCCCCTGGCCCAGGCGGTCGCGATCGCCAAGCGGGTGGCCGACGGCGATCTGAGCGCCACCATCGTCGCCGTCAGCGAGGACGAGACCGGCCAGCTGATGCATTCGCTCAAGGCCATGAACGACAGCCTGTTGCGGGTGGTGGGCCAGGTCCGGCAAGGCACCGACACCATCGCCACCGCCTCGTCCGAGATCGCCAGCGGCAATCTGGACTTGTCCAGCCGCACCGAAGAGCAGGCCAGTTCGCTGGAGCAAACCGCGTCGGCCATGGAACAACTCACCTCGACCGTGAAACAGAACGCCGACAACGCGCGCCAGGCCGATCAATTGGCGCAATCGGCCTCGCAGGTGGCCAGCGAAGGCGGCAAGGTGGTGGGCGAGGTGATCGCCACCATGGAATCGATCAGCGGCTCGTCGAGGAAAATCGTCGACATCATCAGCGTGATCGACGGCATCGCCTTCCAAACCAATATCCTGGCCTTGAACGCGGCGGTCGAGGCGGCGCGCGCCGGCGAGCAGGGCCGCGGTTTCGCCGTGGTCGCTTCCGAAGTGCGCAATCTGGCTCAGCGCAGCGCGGCGGCGGCCAAGGAAATCAAGATGCTGATCGACGATTCGGTCAGCAAGGTCGGCTCCGGCACCGCGCTGGTGCAGCGCGCCGGCGCCACCATGGGCGAGGTGGTGGCCAGCGTGCGCCGCGTGTCCGACGTGGTGGCGGAAATTTCGGCCGCCAGCAACGAGCAAAGCGCGGGCATCGAGGAAGTCAACCGCGCGATCGCTCAAATGGACGAGGTGACCCAGCAAAACGCCGCCCTGGTCGAGCAGGCCGCCGCCGCCGCCGCGTCGATGCAAGAGCAAGCGGCGCGGCTGGCCGCCGTGGTCGGGGTGTTTCAACTCGGCCGGGACGGGGCGGCCGGCCGCTTGGCGCCGGCCTTGCATTGAGGGCGCCCGTTCAGGGGCGCGCCCTCAGTGCGAAGACAGGAACGCCGTGTCGTGCCGCGCCGGCATGGCGAAGCCGGCGCGCATGCGTTTGACCTCTTGCGCCGGCGACAGGCCGAACAGCCGTTTGAACTCGCGTCCGAATCGCGAGGCGCTTTCGTAGCCCACATCCATCGCGGCCCTGGCCGCCGTCCTGACGCGTTCCACGGACGGGTAACGCAAGTCTTCGCGTCTTGAAGGGTAGCGCCGGCGCCGCGCTCGACGCCGGGCGATGGCGGCGCCGCCATCGCCATGCTCAGGCATCGCCGGCCAGCCACAGCGCTTGCTCGAAGCGGGTCAGGCTTTGTCGGTACTCGGCCATGCACGCGCTCACCTGCGCCGGGTCTTGCCGCGGCGCGCCCATGCGGCTCAGCCGGTCCAGCGCCGCCTGCATGCGCGCCAGCGGGAGCGCCATTTGGGTGGCGATGCCGGTGCCGCCCAGCGCGCCGGCCGCTTGCGTCAAGCTGCGCCGGGCGCTGGCGACGCTGACGTTTTGTATCGCTTTCCAGGTGCGCGGCGCGACATCTTGCCCGTGGCGGGCGATGACGTCGGCGGTGCCGGCCAGATCTTCGTGCGCCGTTTCCAGCAGGTCGAGCGCGGCGTGCCGGGCGCCGTGCTGGTCCGGCCGGGCGCCGTCGAGCGCGATGCCGGGGTTGTGGCCGTGCGCCGTGACGTACTCGCGCAGCACGGCATGTTTGATCTGGCCGTTCATCGCGATGTTGGCGGGGCGGTCCATCGCGCCGCGCATCTCGAACAGAATCAGCTTGTTGTGGGCATCGACCTGCATCGCGCCCATGCCGTAATCGGCCGCCAGGTCGCCCGTGTGCAGCCGATAGCCGGGCGGCGGCGACATCAAATCTTTTTTGAAGCGGCCTTCGCCACGGCCGTTCACAATCGAGGCCAGCCAATCCTTGATGGCGGGGCCGGGATGGGTGGCGCGGGTTGGGCCTTGTTCGGTCTCGCGTACGTCGGCGCCATAATACGGCCGCTTGAACACCAGCGCGTCCGGATCGTCCAGACCGAGGGCGGTCATCAGCGCCGGCGTGCTCGCGCCTTCCCCGGGCAACAACAGGCGCGCCAGCTGGGCGCGGTCGGCGTCGTCCAACAGGTGGTCGTGCATGGCGCAAAAATCGCTGCGCGCCATCATGCGAAACAGGCTGTGCACGGTGCCGTCGAAGGACCTGGCGGCCTTGGCCCGCTCCAGATACATATTGATCATGTTCACCATGCCCAACGCGGCCGGCGACAAGGGCGCGCCGTGTTCGCGCTGGTAATAATCGGCCACCGCGCGGTTGGCCCGATGAATGGTGTCGGCTTGCTTGGCGCCCAACAGCCCCGGCATCGCCCCGGCCAATTGTTCCAGTCCCACGCCATAGGTGGTTTGCAGGCGGGTGCGGAAGCGGATGTCGCTCACGTGCAATTCGCAGGCCACCTTGGCCTCGCTCGACAGGCTGGCCAGCGCGATCCCTTTGCCGGGCGCGGCCAGGGCGCGCTGGCGCATGGTGGCGATGAGCGCGGTGATCTCGGCCATCGCTTTGTCGAGTTCGGTTTTATCGGCCATCGGCGAGAGCACGAACTCAAGCTCGGCGTGCTGGTTGTTCAAATCGGCGTCCGTTTCCAGCTTCCAGCCCTGGCCTTCGAGCAGTAAGGTACCCCGTTTCTGGAAGGGTTGCACCCGCACCCCGGGGATTTGCATTTCGATGCCGAACTTGGCGCGCAGCGCCGTCGTCGCTTGCGCCGGCTTGATGGCCGACTCGCTGGTCCGGGTCCAGGCCGGCATCTGCTGATTTTTTATCATTTGCGCGACGCCGTGCGCGCTGGGCGCCGGTTTGAACGGCGCGCGGGCCGGCGTCTCGGCGCGGTGGGGTTGGGCCGCATGGCCCGGCCCGGGCGCGCGCGGCGCGGGATACGACGGCGTTTGGACGGTGCTGACTTGCTTCGGCAATAGGGTGGGAGGCAAGCGCATGAGTTGCTGAAAGATGGCTGAAAGATGGACGAAAAAAATGGGCGAGCCGGCCGCCGCCGGTGAAAACGCGATTGTTCATGGGTGGCGCTGCGCTTCGGCCGGTTCCGTGCGGCGCCGGCGTCGCGGCGAATCGGCCGGCGCGGGCAGGGGGCGCTAGAATAAGCGATTCTCACTTTTCGAGCCGGCCGCCATGAGCGAATTCGTCCATACCAGCATCCACAACCGCACCGGCAGCATCGTGCTGGACCGGCCCCAAGCGCTCAACTCGCTCTCCTTGCCGATGGTGCGTGCGCTGAGCGCGACCCTGCTGGCTTGGCGCGCCGATCCGCAGGTCGACGCGGTGGTGATACGCAGCAGCAGCCCCAAGGCGTTTTGCGCCGGCGGCGACATCCGCTTTTTTTACGACGCGGGGCGCGCCACGCCACAAGGCGGCAGCGCCGCGCTGGAGGATTTTTTCACCGAAGAGTATGCCCTGAACCATGTGATCCACCACTACCCCAAGCCGTATATCGCGCTGATCGACGGGGTGGTGATGGGCGGCGGCATGGGCGTGTCGCAGGCCGGCCCGGCCAGCCGGCTGCGCATCGTGACCGAGGGTAGCAAGATGGCCATGCCGGAAGTGAATATCGGCTTGTTTCCCGACGTGGGCGGCAGTTATTTTTTGCCGCGCTGTCCCGGCCGGCTGGGCCGGTATCTGGCGCTGACCGGCTCGACCATCGGCGCCGCCGACGCCCTGCACGCCGGCTTGGCCGATTGTTTCGTGCCGCGCGCGCGCATGCCGGCCTTGGTCGAACTGATCGATAATGTGCCGGGCGCCGGCCTGCGCCAGGCCATCGCCGATTTCGCCGCGCCCCATCGTGGCGAGGCCGGCGTCGCGCCGTTCGAGGCGAACGGGGCCGCCATCGCGCGCCACTTCGGGGCCGCTTCGGTGGCGGCGATCGTCCGTTCGCTGGCGCGCGATACGAGCGCGTTCGCGAGCCAGGCGGCGGCGGCCTTGGCGCGCCGTTCGCCTTTGATGTTGGCCGTCACCTTCGAGTTGCTCGAGCGCGGTGCCACGCTGGCGCTGGCCGATTGTTTGCGCATGGAGCGTACCTTGGTGCGTCACAATTTCGAGCATGGCGAGGTGCTCGAGGGCGTGCGCGCGCTGGTGATCGACAAGGATCAGGCGCCGCGCTGGTCGCCGCCCGGCTTGGAACTGGTCACCCCGGCCATGGTGGCGCGTTTCTTCGAGCCGGTCTGGCCCGAGGCGGCCCATCCGCTGCGCGACTTGGCATAAGCCGGCATAAGCGGCCGCGCATGCCGGCTTGGCGCTCCGGGCCGTCGAGCCGCCGCTGGCAAGCCGCCGGCAAGCCGTCGGCGAACTTTGGCCAGCCCGGTGTCGCCGGCCACCGCCGCGCGCGTCGGCTTGGCGCGACGCGGTGCGATGGCCGAGCGGCCATCACATCGGGCTTACCCTTCCAAATCCGCCTGCAGGGCGGCGATCTGCCGCTTGAAGCTGGCCGGCGACACCTCGCACTGGTGATCGAGCAAGGCCCAGGCCTGGGATTGCAAAGTGCCGATTTCCGCTGGCGACACGGCTTTGCTGCGTTGCATGCGCATCGCGTCGTTGTCGTCGCCGGCGGCATAGTCGCTCACGGTGCTCCAGTTACGTTTGCCGAACTCGACATCGTCGAGATGGTATTTGTGCGCCAGCATCACACAGGATAGTGTCAATTTTTGCAGGAAGGTGTCGCGCGCCGACAGGCCGTCGATGGCGGGGGCGGGTTGCTTATTGGTGAGCTCGCTTTTATTCTCGGATAACTTGCTTTGTATGCGGTCGAAATAATCCAGCGCCATCAGCATGGTTTCGCCCTGGAAATTGCCCGACTTGATCATGCCGCCCAGATAAGCGTCGAGCGAGGCCGGACGCTCGCCCGGATGCAGCGCGGGGAACGGGGCGTTTTCGATGCGCCGGGCGATGGCGCGCCGCACCCCGGGCGGCACCCCGTTGACGTCCTTGAGCACCGAGACGACGCCGTTCTTTTCCCGGGGCGGCGTGATGTCGGTGCTGAAATGGCCGGTCAACTCGTACGCGTCGCCCGCTTCCTGCGCCGTGCGTTCGAAGGCGTCAGCCGCCACCATCATTTGATCAAGAAAATCCCGGGCTTGCTGCTTTTCTTGCAGCTTGAGCAGGCTGTGTTGTAAGTGCGGCAAGTGCGTGGGGACCGACGAGTTGAGATCGCCGAACGCCATCGCCGCGATGCCGTGGCGGTTGCCTTGCGCGGCGGGCTGCGCCGGTCGGGCGGGGGTGGCGGGCGGTGCCGGCGGCACCCATCCCTGGGTGTCGGAAATATGGGCGGACTGCGAAGCGGAGAGGATGGCCATGGTGCTCGATCGAGATAGACAATGAATGGCCGGCCTGTGCGCAAGCGCCCACGGCCCGCCGCCTGATATCGACGCCGGACACTGCGAGTGCGGGAGTTCGATCACAATAGGTGGCCGGCGCCGGGGCGCGGTTCCACGCCGGCCGCCCGATCGACGCGCCGGGCGGCGCGGGCGGCTTATCGCAGCAGATCTTTTTCCAGGGCGGCGATGTGTTGTTTGAAGCGGGCCGGTTCGACCCGGCAGTCGTGATCGAGCTGCGCCCATACTTCGGCTTGCATCTGACTGATTTCCTTTTGCGAAAACACGCTGGCGCCTGCGGCGTCGCGGTCGCCGCGCGCCGCCGCCTTGGCGACGGTGGCCCACGAGGCGCCGCTATACGAGCCTTCATCATGCTGATACTTATGCGCCAGGATGATCGACGACAAGAGAATTTTTCTGAGAAAAACGTCCCGGCTCGACAAGCGCGGCGCGGCGCCCGCTTGTTCGGGCGAGTCGATCACGGGGAACGCCGACAGGGCGGATAATTTATCCTGCAGGCGGTCGAAGTAATCGAGCGCGATCAACAGGGTTTCCCCTTGCAGGGCGACGCGGTCGATCAAGCCCTTGAGGTAGGCGTCGCACGAGGTGGAACGCCGGCCCGGCTTCAAAGGCGGAAAGGGCGCGTTGTCGATTTTTTTCGCGATCGCGTTCCTCACCCCGGGCGGGATGGCCCCTATATTTTTCATGACCCCGATCGTGACGCCGTCCGCCTCGCGCGGCGGGTTGATTTCCCGGGTGCCTGCGTCGGCCCGCTCGATCGCTTCGACGGCCTCGGCCGCCACGCGTTCGAAGGTGTCGGCGGCGACCGTCATCATCGCCAGGAAGGCGATTGCCTCTTGCTTTTTTTGCTGGCCGATCAAGGTCGCTTGCTGACGCGCGTTCGGTTGGGTCTTGCGGCGCGGGGACGCTTCGGTTTTTTGCGTCACGGTGGACGGCGAGGCGGCAGGCAGGGGGCGCGGCGTGGCCGAAGCGGGCGCCGGATGATGCGTGTGGCTTGAAAAATAGCGCAATATATGTTGCATGTCGGTCGGCTCGAAGGTGGACGGGGGCTGAGGGGCGCCGCCGGCGCCGGAACGCGGACGAACACCGGGCAAGTAAAGCGGGGGATGCGTCGTGGCAGCGGGCGGCGCGGCGAAGCATGCCGCCCGACCGTGCGCGTCGCCCCCCGCTCAACGATGCGTGTGGAAGGTTTTATACCAACTATGTGGCGGTGGCGGCGAAGTGGTTCCTTGTATCGCCGCCGCCGGGTAGGCCCGTCAGGATTGTTCGCGGTGGCGCAGCACCACCCGTTCGCTGGGGCTGAAGTATGCGGCCAGGCGCTCTGCCATGTAGACCGAGCGGTGCTGACCGCCGGTGCAACCGAGCGCCACCGTCAGGTAGCTGCGGTTGTCGGTCTTAAACGAGGGCAGCCATTTTTCGATGAATTGGCGGATGTCGTCGAGCAGTTCCACCGCGCTCGCCTGCGCGTCCAGGAAGGCGATCACGGGGCCGTCGCGTCCGGTCAAGGGGCGCAGTTCCAGATCGTAATACGGGTTCGGCAGGGCGCGCACGTCGAACACGAAGTCGGCGTCGAGCGGCACCCCCAGCTTGAAGGCGAAGGATTCGAAAAACAGGGTCAGCGGGGCGCGTTCGATCTCCACCAATTCCTTGATCCAGGCCCGCAGCTTGTTGGCGCTCAGCTCGGAGGTATCGATCACGTGACCCAGTTGTTCGATGGTCGACAGGCGCTCGCGCTCTTCGTGAATGCATTCGATCAGGGTGCGGCGCGCGGCCGGGTTGTGGCCGGGGCGCAGCTCGTGCGAGAGCGGGTGGCTGCGCCGGGTTTCCGAAAAGCGCGCCACCAGCGAGTGCGTATTGGCGGTCAAGAACATCACCTTGACGTCGTGGCCATCTTGCTTGAGACGGCGCACGTCGTGCGGCAAGGTGGCCAGCGAGGCGGCGCTGCGGGCGTCCACTGCCACCGCCAGCGCTTGGGTGCCTTCGGCCATCAGCGTGTCGACCAGATTGGCCAGCAGGGCCGGCGGCAGGTTGTCGACGCAGTAATAGCTCGCATCCTCAAGCACGTTGAGCGCGACCGATTTGCCGGAGCCGGAAATGCCGGTGATGAGAACTATACGCATGGTGTGGATGATACCGCAAGGTGGAAAACGTCGCTGCCGGCGGGCCGAACGCGGCGCGGTCTGGCCTGGCGCGGCCCGGCCTGGCGCGGCGCGACCGATCGCGGCCCGGCCTGGCGCGGCGCGCTCAGTCCGCGCTCATGGCTTGGCGCTGGCGCTCCATGAATTCCTGCAAGGTGTCGATGCCGCGCAGCTGCAAGATGGTGTTGCGCACCGCCGCTTCCAGCAGCACCGCGATGTTGCGCCCGGCCGCCACCGGTATCACCACCTTGCGCACGGCCAAGCCCAGCACGTCCTCGGTGGGGAACAGGAAAGGCAGGCGCTCGACCTCTTCCTCCAGCGCGCTGCGCCGCACCAGGTGCACGATCAGCTTCAGGCGCATCTTGCGGCGCACCGCCGTCTCGCCAAAGATGGCCTTGATGTCGAGCAAACCGAGGCCGCGCACCTCGAGCAGGTTTTGCAGCAGGGGCGGGCAGCGGCCTTCGATCATATTGGGCGCGATGCGGGAAAACTCGACCGCGTCGTCGGCCACCAAGCCGTGGCTGCGCGAAATCAATTCCAGCCCCAGCTCGCTTTTGCCCAGTCCGGAGTCGCCCGTGATCAGCACGCCCACTCCGAGCACGTCCATGAACACGCCGTGCATGATGATGCGCTGGGCCAGTTTCTTCGACAGGTAGACGCGCAGGAAATCGATCACCTGGGCCGCCGGCAGGGGGGTGGAAAACAGGGGAATGTTTTGCTCGTCGCACACCGTCAAGATGTCGGGCGGGGTTTCCAGCCCCTGGGCGATGATCAGCGCCGGCGGACCGCCCGAGACCAGCTCGCTCACCACGTGGTTGCGGGTGCCGGCCTTGAGGCGCTGGTAATAATCGATTTCCTGATGGCCGAACACCTGGATGCGGCCCGGGTGGATGGTGTTCAAGTGGCCGACCTGGTCGGCGGCGGAGGCGGCGTCGCCGGAGATCAGGCGTTCGCCGCCGGGGAAGCCGGCGAACCAGCCCAGTTGCAAGCTTTCGCGATTGTCGTCATACAGGCGTTGGATCGTTAACGGCGTTTGCAGCATGAATGGGTTCAGTCAAAAGTGGATGGTCAGCCGCAATCTAACCTGCCGCTTGCAGGCTCGGTTGCCAATTGACGATGCGTGAGTGGACCGATTTGGGTTCCGGGTCGGTGGCCAGCGCGGTGCGGAAGGCATCGTCGGAAAACATTTCAGCGACTTCCGACAAGATCTCCAGGTGTTGCTGGGTCACATGGTCGGGGATCAGCAAAAAAAACAGGAGATTGACCGGCTTGCCGTCGGGCGATTCGAACGGAATCGGCTCGGCCAGGCGGACGAAAGCGGCCAGCGGCGCCTTCAGGGTTTTCATGCCCTTGATGCGCCCGTGCGGCACCGCCACGCCATGGCCCAGGCCGGTCGAGCCCAGGCGCTCGCGCGCGAACAGATTGTCCGACACCACCGAGCGGGCGATGCCGCAATTGTTTTCGAAAATGAGGCCGGCCTGCTCGAAAGCGCGTTTTTTACTGGACACTTCCAGGTCCAGCAGGACGTTTTCGAGAGAGAGTATTTTGCTAATATTGGTCATAACACGATGTGGAATGGTGCGACGCACAAAAGGGACTTGCGTGCCAGAATTATAGGCCTGTTTGTGCGTCGTGTAACATGAAATCTTATTCGTACGGCCAGGCGTTGGCGCGCCCGCGCAACGGTGCGCCCGCGCTGTGACCGTTACCAAAAGCATATTGCTAAACCGTAAAGCAATTATTCGACCGAATCGGCGCATCAAACCGTGGCTTCACGCGTGGGCGGGCCGCGCCACCGCTTTTACAACGGAACATGACGACCTACGCTTGTTGATATATTGTAAATGAAAGCGCGCGAGGGCGGCGCACGGCTGGCGTCGGCGCGCCGCTATTGGCGCGCGCCGCGCAGATTGGCCGGACCGCCGCCGACGCTGAAATTGCTGCGCCAGGGATTGATGTCGAGTCCGCCACGCCGGGTATAGCGCGCGTACACGGCCAGTTTTTGTGGCGCGCACTGGCGCAAGATATCGACGAAGATGCGCTCCACGCATTGTTCGTGGAATTCGTTGTGCTCGCGAAAGCCGATCAAGTAGCGCAGCAAGCCGGCCTGGTCGATTTGCGGTCCGGCGTAATCGATTTGCACGCTGGCCCAGTCGGGCTGGCCTGTCACCAGGCAATTCGACTTGAGCAAATGCGAGACCAGTTTTTCCTCCACCGGCGCCGCGTCGTGCGCCGCCAGCAGCAAGGAGGGAGTAGGGGTGTAGCGCTCGACTTCGATGTCGAGCCGGTCCAGCAGCACGCCGTCCAGCTCGCCCATCCGCAGCGCGCCGAAGCCTTCTTGTAGTGTCAAGGCCACCCGCACCGGCGCGCCGCAGGCGGCGGCCAAGTCTTGGCGCAGCAGGGCCAGCAAGGCGTCCGGGTCGGCCAGCCGGGTTTGGTTGAACGAATTCAGATACAGCTTGAGCGACTTCGATTCGATGATATTGGGCGAATCGGCCGGAAAGGTGAAGCGGCCGATCGCCACCTGCGGCTTGCCGCGCGCGTTCAGCCACGACAATTCATAGGCGTTCCAGATATCGACCCCGAAAAAGGGCAGGGTACCGAGCAGTTGCAATTCGTCGCGCTTGCCCTGGCGCGGGATGGGAAACAGCAGTTCGGGCGCGTAATCGGCGCGGTAGGCCGAGCTTTTGCCCAGCGGTGACAGGTCGGCGGTGTTGGTCATGGCGGTCTCGTTGGAAGGGCGGCGCCGCGATGGCGCCGCCCGCATGATAAGGCAAACCGGGGCGCCCGGTTCAAGGCGGCGCGCGCGGGCGCGCGTCAGCCCAGGAACAGCTTGTAGACCGGGTTGGCGCTCTCGTCCCAATAGCGGTAGCCGAGGGTGGTCAAGAAGCCGGCGAAGGCGGCCATCTCGTCGGGCGGCACTTGCAGGCCGACCAAAATGCGGCCCACGTCGCCGCCCTGGCTGCGGTAATGGCAGAGCGAGATATTCCAGTTCGGCGCCATGCTGTCGAGAAAGCGCATCAGCGCGCCCGGCCGCTCGGGAAACTCGAAGCGGTATAGCAGCTCGTCCTTGGCCAGGGCGCTCTTGCCGCCCACCAGGTGGCGGATATGGGCCTTGGCCAATTCGTCGTGGGTCAAGTCCAGGGTCTTGAAGTCGTGCTCCTCGAACTTGCGGGCCACCGCGCTCGACTCGTTGCGGTTGGCGATCTGCACCCCGACGAACACGTGCGCCAGGGCCGCGTCGCTGATGCGGTAATTGAACTCGGTCACGTTGCGCGCCCCGACCAGCGCGCAAAAGCGCTTGAAGCTGCCGCGCTGCTCGGGCAGGGTGACGGCGAACACGGCTTCGCGCGCCTCGCCCAGCTCGGCCCGTTCCGCCACGAAGCGCAGCCGGTCGAAATTCATGTTGGCGCCGCAGGCGATGGTGATCAAGGTTTCGTTGCGGATCGGGTTCTTGCTCAGGGCGGCGCGCTCGATATACGCCTTGGCGCCGGCCACGGTCAGCGCCCCGGCCGGTTCCAAGATGCTGCGCGTGTCGGTGAACACATCCTTGATGGCGGCGCAGATGGCGTCGGTGTCGACCAGGATGATTTCGTCCACATACAATTGCGCCATGCGGAAGGTTTCCTCGCCCACCAGGCGCACCGCGGTGCCGTCCGAAAACAGGCCGACATCGGGCAGGGTGACCCGTTCGCCGGCCTTCAGGCTGCGCGCCATGGCGTCCGAATCCATGGTTTGCACCCCGATGATCTTGATGTCGGGACGGATTTGCTTGACGTAGGCAGCCACCCCGGCGATCAAGCCGCCGCCGCCGATGGCCACGAAGATGGCGTGGATCGGGCCGGAATGCTGGCGCAGGATTTCCATACCGATGGTGCCCTGGCCGGCGATCACGTCCGGATCGTCGAAGGGATGCACGAAGGCCAGCTTTTGCTCTTTTTCCAGGATCAGGGCGTGGTTGTAGGCGTCGGTGTAAGAGTCGCCGAACAGCACCACCTCGACATCCTTGCCGCCGCGCGCCTTGACCGCCTCGATCTTGACGCTGGGCGTGGTGGTCGGCATCACCACCAGCGCGCGGCAGCCGAGCCGGGCCGCCGACAAGGCCACGCCCTGGGCATGGTTGCCGGCCGAAGCGCAAATGACGCCGCGTTTGAGCTGGGCCTCGCTCAGGTGGGCCATCTTGTTATAGGCGCCGCGCACCTTGAAGCTGAACACGCTTTGCATGTCTTCGCGCTTGAAATAGATGCGGTTCTCGTAGCGCTGCGACAGGGTCGGCGCCAAATCGAGCGGGGTTTCCACCGCCACGTCATAGACGCGCGCGGTCAGGATTTTTTTCAGGTAGTCGATGGTCATAGTCTGCAAACAGTGAGGGCTGGGCCAGCCAAGCTGGAACGTGTTGCCGCAAGGCATGCCTATCGCGGCGGGTGGGCCGGGAACGGCAGCGCGGCGCATCGCGGCGGCAGGTGAGCCGGTTGCCGAGTCTTGAGCCTCTGAGTCTTGAGTCCGTATCGTGCGGGTGCTGCGCCTCATTATAATGGACACCCTTCGCCATCTTCAAAGAGTTCCATGATCGAGTCCGCCATCGCCTGGCTGCTGCATCTGCTGGCCGCGCCCGCAATAGGCTTGAGCTCGGTGTTTTTAATCAGTTTCGTCTCCGCCACCTTGCTGCCGCTCGGTTCCGAGCCGGCCGTGTTCGCCGTTGTCAAGGCCAACGCCGCCCTGTTCTGGCCCGTGATCCTGGTGGCCACCGTCGGCAACACTCTGGGCGGGGCGGTCGATTACTGGCTGGGCTACCGCGCCAAGCAAGCCTTCGCCAGGGAGCGCGACAGCCGCTGGTTCCGCTGGCTGGGGCGCTACGGCGCCAAGACCATGTTGCTGGCCTGGTTGCCCGGCATCGGCGACCCCCTGTGCACCCTGGCCGGCTGGCTCAAGCTGCCGTTCTGGCCCAGCGTCGCCTACATGGCGGTCGGCAAATTCCTGCGCTATTGGAGCATGACCTTCCTGTTGTTACATGTTCCCGACGGCGTGTGGGCGCGCCTGCTCTCGTGGCTGGACCTGATCGCGGCCTATTGGCGACATGGATAATGTGCGTTTTGTTACGCCGCTTGGCATTTTCGGTCGCAGCGAGCGCGAAAAGCCGTCGACTATGTCAAAAAAAGGCGAGCGTGCGAAATTTTGAACGGTTTTCGTGTATCGGCTTAACCCTTATACATGCAAAGGCTGTTACCGCGCGGCGCGGCGCGATACGCTAGAATGGACCTCCCATAGGGTCAGTCCCAGCTCATCACACACAATGAACGCCCCCGCACACATCAAAGCTTTGCTGGCCGAAACGCCAAACGGCCCCGCGCCGACGCGCCTGCGCGAAATCCCCTACAACTACACCTCGTTTTCCGACCGCGAGATCGTGATACGGTTGTTGGGCGAAGATTCCTGGCGTCTGCTGGACGCCTTGCGCGGGGCGCGCCAGACCGGCCGCTCGGCGCGCATGTTGTATGAGGTGCTGGGCGACATCTGGGCGGTGCGCCGCAACCCCTATCTGCAAGACGATATGCTGGACAATCCCAAGCGGCGCCAGGAATTGATCGACGCCTTGCATCACCGTCTGGCCGAGGTCGACAAGCGACGACTGGTGGTGGATGGCTCGCCCGAGGCCGACGCCGCGCCCGAGCTGGCGCGCGAGCGCAGCGCCAGCGTGGAAGCCTTGCTCAAGGCGGCCGGCAAGGCGGTGGCCGACTTCGGCGACGAGTTCCGCGCCGTCTACGACTTGCGCAAGCGCGCCGTCAAGGTGCTGGGGCGCTACACGGAAAAACATAATATCTGCTTCGACGGCATGAAGCGGGTGGCCCACGTGACCGACGCCACCGACTGGCGCGTGGAGTATCCCTTCCTGGTGCTGACCCCGGACAGCGAAGAGGAAATGGCCGGCCTGGTCAAGGGTTGCATCGAGCTGGGCTTGACTATCATCCCGCGCGGCGGCGGCACCGGTTACACGGGCGGCGCGATTCCGTTGACGCCGATGTCGGCCGTGATCAACACCGAAAAACTGATCGACCTGGGCGCGGTCGAAATGACCGTGTTGCCGGGCTTGACGCGCGAATACGCCACCATCCACTCGGGCGCCGGCGTGGTCACCAAGCGCGTCTCGGACGCGGCCGAAAAGGCCGGCTTCGTGTTCGCCGTCGATCCCACCTCGGCCGAGGCGTCCTGCATCGGCGGCAACGTGGCCATGAACGCGGGCGGCAAGAAAGCCGTGTTGTGGGGCACCGCGCTGGACAATCTGGCCTCCTGGCGCATGGTCGACCCGAACGGCGACTGGCTCGAAGTGACGCGTCTGGAACACAATCTGGGCAAGATCCACGACGCCCCGAGCGCCAAATTCCAGCTCGAATGGCGCCATCCGAGCACCCGCGACGGCGCCAGACAAGCCCCGTTCAAGAGCGAGATCCTGGAAATCCCGGGCCGCACATTCCGCAAGGAAGGGCTGGGCAAGGATGTCACCGATAAATTCCTGGCCGGCTTGCCCGGCATCCAAAAGGAAGGCTGCGACGGCTTGATCACCTCGGCCCGCTGGATCTTGCACAAGCTGCCCAAGCACACGCGCACCGTGTGCCTGGAATTCTTCGGCCAAGCCCGCGACGCCATCCCGTCCATCGTCGAAATCAAGGATTACCTGGATGGCTTGCCGGCCACGGGCGCGCAATTTTCCACTCTGCGCCTGGCCGGGTTGGAGCATCTGGACGAACGCTATCTGCGCGCGGTCGGCTACGCCACCAAGTCCAAGCGCGGCGTGCTGCCGAAGATGGCCTTGTTCGGCGACATCGTCGGCGACGACGAAAACGCGGTGGCCATCGCCGCCTCGGAAGTGGTGCGCATCGCCAACACCCGGGTCGGCGAGGGCTTCGTCGCCGTCAGCCCGGAGGCGCGCAAAAAGTTTTGGCTGGACCGGGCCCGCACCGCCGCCATCGCCAAGCACACCAACGCCTTCAAGATCAACGAGGACGTGGTCATTCCGCTCAAGCGCATGGGCGAATACACCGACGGCATCGAGCGCATCAACATCGAATTGTCGATCAAGAACAAGCTGCAATTGGCGGCCGGCTTGAGCGAATTTTTCGCCGCCGGCAATCTGCCGATCGGCAAGAGCGACGACGCCTCCGACGACCGGGTGGGCGACGCCGAAATGCTGGGCGACCGGGTCGAGCAAGCCTCGGCCCTGCTGGAACAGGTGCGGGCGCGCTGGAGCTATCTGCTGGCCGAACTGGACCGCCCGCTGGCCCAAGCCATCGCGCCCTTGTCGGCCCTGGGCCTGGAGCGCCTGGCCCCGGTGTTCGCGGACCGCCTGGCCCGGCAACCGAACGCCACCCTGTTCGACGTGGTGCAAGACCGCACCGTGCGCGTGACCTGGAAGCAAGAGATCCGCGCCCAGTTGCGCCAAATCTTCAACGGCGCCGCCTTCAAGCTGATCCTGGACGAGGCGGGCGCGATCCACCAGCGCGTGTTGCGCGGGCGCGTGTTCGTGGCCTTGCACATGCACGCCGGCGACGGCAATGTGCACACCAATCTGCCGGTCAATTCCGACCATTACGAGATGCTGCAAGACGCCCACCAAGCCGTGGCCCGCATCATGGTGCTGGCGCGCTCGCTCGACGGCGTCATTTCGGGTGAACACGGAATCGGCATCACCAAGCTGGAGTTTTTGACCGAGGAAGAGATCGGCGAATTCCGCGCCTATAAATTGCGCATCGATCCGGAAGGGCGCTTCAACAAGGGCAAGTTGCTCAACCTGGAAGGCTTGGGCGCGGACTTGCGCAACGCCTATACCCCCTCGTTCGGGCTGATGGGCCACGAATCGCTGATCATGCAGCAAAGCGACATCGGCGCCATCGCCAACAGCGTCAAGGATTGCCTGCGCTGCGGCAAGTGCAAACCGGTGTGCTCGACCCACGTGCCGCGCGCCAATTTACTGTATTCGCCGCGCGACAAGATCCTGGCCACCTCTTCCCTGATCGAAGCGTTCTTGTACGAGGAGCAGACCCGGCGCGGCATTTCGATCCGCCACTGGGAAGAGTTCGAGGACGTGGCCGACCACTGCACCGTGTGCCACAAATGCGTCACGCCCTGCCCGGTCAATATCGACTTCGGTGAAGTGTCGATGAACATGCGCAACCTGCTGCGCAAGATGGACAAGAAAAGCTTCAATCCCGGCACCGCCGCCTCAATGTTTTTCTTGAACGCGACCGATCCGGTGACCATCAACGCCACCCGCCAGGTGATGATAGGCTGGGGCTACAAGGCCCAGCGCGTGGGCCACGACTTGCTGAAGAAATTCGCCAAAAAGCAGACCAAGGCGCCGCCGCCGAGCATCGGCAAGCCGCCCGTCAAGGCCCAGGTGATTCACTTCATCAACAAGAAAATGCCAGGCAACCTGCCGAAAAAATCGGCCCGCGCTTTGCTCGACATCGAGGACGACAAGGTCATTCCGATCATCCGCGATCCGAAGAAAACCACGGCCGACACCGAAGCCGTGTTTTACTTCCCCGGCTGCGGTTCGGAGCGCCTGTTTTCGCAAGTGGGTTTGGCGACCCAGGCCATGTTGTGGGAAGTGGGGGTGCAGACCGTCTTGCCGCCAGGTTATCTGTGCTGCGGCTATCCGCAGCGCGGCTCCGGCGAGTTCGACAAGGCCGAGAAAATGATGACCGATAACCGCGTGCTGTTTCACCGCATGGCCAACACGCTCAATTATCTCGACATCAAGACCGTGCTGGTCTCGTGCGGGACGTGCTACGACCAGTTGGCCACCTACGAGTTCGACAAGATCTTCCCCGGCTGCCGCATCATGGATATCCACGAATATCTGCTGGAGAAAAACGTCAAGCTCGAAGGCGTCAACGGCACCCGCTATATGTATCACGAGCCTTGCCACAACCCGATGAAGTTGCAAGAGTCGGGCAAGACCATCAACGCCCTGATCACCACGGTGGACCAGGTGAAGATCGAAAAGAACGACCGCTGCTGCGGCGAATCGGGCACCCTGGCCGTGACCCGGCCGGACATCTCGACCCAGGTGCGCTACCGCAAGGAAGAAGAGATGGTCAAGGGCGCCGACAAATTGCGCGCGGACGGTTTCACGGGCGACGTGAAAGTGTTGACCAGCTGCCCGTCGTGCCTGCAAGGCTTGTCGCGCTACAACGACGACTCGGGCACCACGGCCGATTACATCGTGGTCGAGCTGGCCAAGCATTTGCTGGGCGAAAATTGGATGCCCGATTATGTCAAGCGCGCCAACGACGGCGGCATCGAGCGGGTGCTGGTGTGACGGCCGCCTTGTCCCCATCCTGCGAGCTGTGCGTCTTGCTGGCCGACCCTGTCCGGGCCGGCGGCGCCATCGTCTGGCGCGACGCCGCGCTGGCCGTGCTGCTGGTCGACGAGCCGGACTATCCCGGCTTTTGCCGTGTGGTCTGGCATGAACACGTGAAAGAAATGAGCGACCTGGCGCCGGCCGAGCGCCAGCGCATCATGGAGGCCGTGTGGCGCGTGGAAGCGGCCCAGCGCGCCGTGCTGGCGCCGGAAAAAATCAACCTGGCCAGCTTCGGCAACATGACGCCCCATGTGCATTGGCATGTGATTCCGCGCTATCGCGACGACGCGCATTTCCCTCAGCCGACCTGGGCGGCGGCGCAACGCGCGTCGGACCCGGCCCGGCTGGAAGCGCGGCGCGCCCTGTTGCCGCGATTGCGCGCCGCTATCATCGAACGTCTGGACGCCTGAGCAAGCGCGTCGCAACCCATTGAAAGCACCATGAGCACACCCACCTCCCCGCAACCGACCGGACTCACCCTGCATAGCAAATCGCGGGTGCTGGACGTGGCTTTCGATGACGGCGCCGAGTTCGCGATCGCCTTTGAATTGCTGCGCGTGTATTCGCCGTCCGCCGAGGTGCGCGGCCACGGCGTCGGCCAGGAAGTGCTACAAATCGGCAAGCGCGAAGTGGGCATCGCCGCTCTCGAACCGGTCGGCAATTACGCGGTGAAGCCCACCTTCAGCGACGGCCACGCGAGCGGCTTGTACACCTGGGATTATCTGTATCACCTGGGTAGCCAGCAAGCGCGCTTGTGGCAAGACTACCTGGATCGTTTGCACGCCGCCGGCTACCCGGGCGACAGCGGCCGCGCGCCGGACGCGACCCCGCCGGCCGTCGCGGACAAGGGCCACGCCTGCGGCAAGCATTAATCTGCGATGGCCGGCTTCACTCGCCACGCATCGCCATATAGTTAGGTGGTAACGGTGTGTTGAGGGGCGATCCATGTGATGTGGACGCCGTCCCCTGGGGGGGCGGCGGCGTGACGAGATTGCTAGGCGGCCTGTACACATCGCCCGGGACTTCGCCGCGCATGGCCATGTAATTGGGTGGCGGCGCCGTCCGCATACCCGGTCCATTCATTGTCGCGCCGGGTGGGGATGTGGTCCCGGCGTGGCTGTCGCGATGCAGGGGCGCCGGATGCGGGGGCGGCCTATACGCCTCTCCCGGCGCTTCGTTGCGCATTTCCATGTAAAACGGGAGTCCCGTACCGGCGCCGGGCTGCGGCTGCGGCCGCTCGGCTTGCCTCTGCTGCATCAGCTGGAAACGCTGAGATTGACGGTGCGAGGACATCTGACTTGGAGCGGGGTAATGCTGGGCGGGCGCCGGCCCTGGCCCCGTAGTCGCACCACCTCCGCCATTGCCGCGGCTAAACTCCGCCGCCACCTTGCGCACCGCTTGTTCCGCACGAGGCGTAAACATGCCGGCGATGCCCGCGACCACATCCGTTTTAAATCCCATGATTGCCCCTGCCTCAGCATGTTCGAAATGTTCCCGTCAAAGCGACAAGCCTTACAGCTACGGAGCCTCACACTGAAAATTTAGTGCTGTCCAACGCAAAAAAGTTCCAGTGCAACCCGGATGTGGCGCCCGCGCTTGCAGACCGGGCGCGATGCCGTTCGGCAAAAATAATTCCGCTTCGCTTGCATCTCAAGCGCCCATCGGCCTATAATCAAATTTATATAAACATGCTTATATAAATAAATTTATGCTGGCGCGACCTCGCTCCCGCCCAGCGACCCTATCGAAAGGTGTACCGATGAATGCAATCTTATGCAAGCCGGGCCGGCCACGCCTGGCCCAAGCCGCGACCTGGTTCGCGTTATGCGCGGCGCTGCCGCTGTCGCCGGCCTGGGGCGCCCCGGGCAAATGGGAAATGGCCGCGCCCATGCCGCAGGCGATGGGCGAGGTGGTCGGCGTCGCGGTCAATACCAGTCTGTTCGTCTTCGGAGGCTTGAACAACGCGGGCGGATCGCTCCCTTACGGCGCCGCCTTCCGTTTCGATGAAGACAGTTCCCGCTGGACGGTATTGAAACCCATGCCAGAGCCGGCGCACCATCTGATGGCCACCGCCTTGGGCGGAAAAATTTACCTCTTCGGCGGCTTTGTCGCCGGTGGCTTGCCGAAACCCACGTGGAAGCCGTCCGGCGGCGCCTGGGAATACGATCCCGCCACCGACACGTACCGCGCCTTGGCGCCCTTGCCGCGTGCGCGCGGGGCCGGCTACGCGGTGACGCTCGGCGATAAAATCTATGTGATGGGCGCGGTGGCCGCCAGCGTCGATGGCAAGACCTCGGCGCCGATCGCGCTCGGCGGTCCATTGGGGCAAACCGTGGTCGGCTGGGTCGACGAATACGATGTGGCCAGCAATACCTGGCGGCCACGGGCGACCATGCCGACCCCGCGCAACCACTTCATGGCGGCCGAGGCCGGCGGCAAAATCTATGCGCTCGACGGTCGCACCGGTTCCGTCTTCGTCAATCAAGCGGCGATCACCGATCTGGTCGAAGCCTACGATCCGGCGCGCGACAGTTGGGCGCTGGCGAGCCGGGCCGGGGTCGCGCGCGGCGACGTCAACGGGGCGGCGCTCGACGGCGTCATTTTCATGACCGGCGGCGAGTCGCAATCGGACATCGGCAAGACCACCTATTGGGCCTTCGAGGCTTACGATCCGCGCGCCAACGCCTGGACCGCCTTGCCTCATCTGCAAATCACCCGCCACGGTTTCGCCGCCGCTTTCATCGGCAACAAATTGCATGTGGTCGGCGGCAGCTTCCAGTCCGATGGCATGCCGGGCATCTTATCGCCGACGGCCACGCATGAAGTCTACGAAGTACGCAAAACCAACTGAGAACGCGAAGATGATGAATACAACCACCAGTACCACCACCACCACCGCCGTCGGCGCCGCCTTGATCGCCGTTTGCCTCAGCGCTTGCGCGGGCGGCAATAACGATCCCGCGCCCCATCCGCTTCCCGCCGGCGTGCTGGTGCAAAGCGTGACGACCTATGGCGCGGCGGCCGTGACCACGTCCGATTCGCCCGCCACCCAGGACTTGCTGACGGCGGGGCTGGGCAAGAGCGGCATCGCCAGCGCCACGCCGCCCGGGTATGCCGATAAGCTCAAGCCCACGGCGGCGGAGCTGCGCCGGGCCGCGATCTACACCGCCCATCATTTGTCGAACACGGCCGCCACCGCCGGCTACGGCACCCTGTTCGGCCCCAATGTCGCCATCGATGGCCGCGTCGATGGCGGCGAGGGATTAATACCCGGAAAGGAATACCTCGCTTACGCCGACGATGGCAGCGGGAAAAAGAACGTGGTGTTGATGGTGCAAGTGCCGGCCAACTTCAATCCGGCCAAGTCTTGCATCGTCGCCGCCTCGTCCCCGGGCTCGTTCGGCGTGTATGGCGCCATCGGCATGGCCGGGCAGTGGGGCCTCAAGCACGGCTGCGCCGTGGCTTACACGGACGAGGGCAAAGGCGTGGGCTTCCACGATCTGGGCGCCGACCTGGTCGACAAGATCGACGGCCAACTGGTTTCCCGGGCCGAAGCCGGCCCGCTGGCGCATTTCGCCGCCGATCTGGCTGGCGCCGCCCTGGCCGCCTATAACAGCGTCTTCCCGAATCGTATCGCCGTGAAACACTTTTTTTCCGGGCAAAATCCTGAAGCGGAGTGGGGCAAAAACGTGTTGGACAGCATACGCCTGGCCTATTGGGTGCTCAACGAGGAATATGCGGCGAACGGCAAGAGCGCCGCCTTTCCCGGGCCGATAGACCCGTCCAACACCAAGGTGATCGCCACCGGCTATTCGAATGGCGGCGGGTCGGCGCTGCGAGCGGCCGAGCAAGACGTGACGGGATTGATCGGTGGCGTGGTGGCCACCATTCCCAACGCGCAAGTGGGCGACATGAGCGGGCTGGCCGTGAACTTCGACGGCGCGCCGGTCGCCAACGCGGGCAAGCCCTTCATCGACTATTACAGCTATCGCGCCATCTTCGCCCCTTGCGCGGCCATCGCGGCCGGCGCCCAGGCGCCCAGCGGCGTGCGGCCCGGCTGGCTCGGGGCGGGCACCGCGCCCCGAGGCACGCCGGCGACCCAGGTCGGCGGCCAGGAATTGCAAACCGTCGCCATCAACCGCTGCCAGTCGCTGGCCGATAAAGGTTTGGTGTCCGGCGCCACCAGCGCCGAGCAAGCCGATTCGGCGCTGGCGGCGATGCGCGCCTACGGCTTCACGGACCCGGTCTCGGGCGCCTTGCTAGCCTTTAACTATCGCTTCCTGGACGTGATTTCCGCATTCGGCTACGTCACGGCGGCCGGCAAATTCTCCGTCGCGGACAATGTTTGCGGCTTTAGTTTGGCCGCCACCGATCCGACCGGCAATGTGAAACCCCAGCCGCCGGAAGAAAAATTGCTGTTCGGGCAAGCCGCCGCCACCTATGACGTGATCTATAACGACGCGGTCGGAGGCGCCAAGCACGCTTACATCGGCGTCTCGCCGAGCACCGGACGGATGGATGGATCGCTCGATGGTGAATTGTGCTTGCGCGGCTTGGCGACCGGCGTCGATCCGGTGAGCGGCGTCGCGCTCACGGGCGGCGCCCTGGCCAACAGCGAGCGGGTGCGGGCCGGCGTGCGCGCGTCCCAACTCGGGGGCGATCTTCGCGGCAAGCCGACGGTCTTGCTTGGAGGCCGCAGCGACGTGGCCACGCCGGTCAACCACGCGGCGCGCGCCTATCTGGCCTTGAATTCGCGATCCGAGGGCGGTCGGAGCAAGCTGCGCTACTATGAAATCACCAATGTCCAGCATCTCGATGGCGTGCCGATCGCCGGCTTCGATACCCTCTTCGTGCCCTTGCACTATTACTTCAACAATGCCATGGACTTGATGTGGGTGCAGTTGAACGGCGGTGCGGCCCTGCCGCAAAGCCAGGTGGTGCGCACCACGCCACGGGGCGGCTCGCCTGGCGCGGCGCCCGCCATCACTGTGGCGAACATGCCGCCGATTAGCGCGGCGCCATCGGCGGCCGATGTGGTCGGCGCCACGAACGGCAGCGCCTCGATACCGAAATGAGGGTGCCGGCGCATTCAAGTGAAGGTCGCGCGTGCCGCCCGGGGCGGCACGCGACGCCACCGGCTCGCATGACTGTCTCGTACGTGCCGCGACAACTGTGATTTCGCCGGCAAGAATTGGTGCGACAAGAGCGAGGTCGTCTTCTGCGCGACGCCGCCCGGTAGCAGGACCCGTCGTGCCCGTGTGCGAATAATTCCATGACGCCGGGCCGCGCCACCACATGCCGGATGTCCAGCAGTCTGAGCGACATGTCTTGAGGGTGATTGTGATGGCTCACCAGCCGGGCGACTGTCGCCGCCAAGCGGGCCGCATTGATCATACGCCCGGGTTGCGCGCCGCTTATTGCGCCGAAGAGGTGGCCCACAGATTGATGCCGCCATCCTTGGCCGCCTGATCGATGGCGCGCAATTCCTCGGCCGAAAAAGCCAGATTGCGCAGCGCGCCCACGTTTTCGCGGATTTGCGCCGGGCTGCTGGCGCCGATCAAGGTCGAGGTCACGCGCGGGTCGCGCAATATCCAGGCCAGCGCCATCTGCGGCAAGGTCTGGCCGCGCGCCACGGCGATCTGGTTCAAGGCCCGCACCTTGGCCAGGTTTTCCTGGCTGATGTGTTCCACGTGCAGCGAGCCGCCGCCGGGCCGGTTGATGCGCGCGTCGGCCGGCACGCCGTTCAGATATTTGTCGCTCAGCACGCCCTGAGCCAGCGCGGTGAAAGCGATGCAACCCATGCCTTGCTGCTCCAGGGTATCGAGCAATTCGTCCTCGACCCAGCGGTTGAGCATATTGTAGGCCGGCTGATGAATCAGGCACGGCACGTTCCACTGCTTGAGCAAAGTGACGGCGAGCCGGGTTTTTTCCGGCGAGTACGATGAAATGCCGACATACAGCGCCTTGCCTTGCTGAACCGCGGTGGCCAGGGCGCCCATGGTTTCTTCCAGCGGGGTATCCGGGTCGAAGCGGTGCGAGTAAAAAATATCGACATAATCGAGGCCCATGCGCTTCAAGCTCTGGTCCAGGCTGGCCAACACGTACTTGCGCGAGCCGCCTCCCTGGCCGTAGGGACCGGGCCACATGTCCCAGCCGGCCTTGGTGGAGATGATCAACTCGTCGCGGTAAGGCTGGAAATCCTGCTTGAAATGGTGGCCGAAATTGCTCTCGGCGCTGCCGTAGGGCGGCCCGTAGTTGTTGGCCAGATCGAAGTGGGTGATGCCCAGGTCGAAGGCGGTGCGCAGCATCTCGCGCTGGGTGGCCAGGGGCGTGGCGTCGCCGAAGTTGTGCCACAGGCCGAGCGACAGGGCTGGCAGCTTCAGCCCGCTTTTGCCGCAGGTGCGGTATGCCATGTCGTCATAGCGGGTGTTGGATGCGTGATAAGTCATGAGCCGGTCTCCGAATTGGTCGAATTGTCATCTTAATCTTTTTCGCATCGCGGTGGTTTGCCGGTTCTCGCAGCCCGGCGCATGTAAAAGTCGGTCACGCTTGTATAATGGCGGCAGACCATCAAGGCGCATTCATATGACCAACACGACGCATTTCGGCTATAAAACGGTTTCCGAGGACGATAAAGTACACGAGGTGGCCAAGGTGTTCCATTCGGTCGCCGCCAAGTACGACATCATGAACGACGTCATGTCGGCCGGTTTGCACCGCTTGTGGAAGACCTTCACCATCGCCCACGCCGGCGTGCGTCCCGGCTTCAAGGTGCTCGACATCGCCGGCGGCACCGGCGACCTGGCCAAGGTGTTCGCCAAGCAGGCCGGGTCGACCGGCGAGGTATGGCTCACCGATATCAATGAATCGATGCTGCGGGTGGGCCGCGACCGCCTGCTGAACCGTGGTTTGCTGAGTCCCACCTTGCTGTGCGACGCGGAAAAGCTGCCTTTCCCGGACAATTATTTCGACCGCGTCAGTGTCGCTTTCGGCCTGCGCAATATGACGCACAAGGATGCCGCCTTGCGCGAGATGCGGCGCGTCTTGAAGCCCGGCGGCAAATTGCTGGTGCTGGAGTTTTCCAAAGTCGCCGCGCCGCTGCAAAAGCCCTACGACCTGTATTCCTTCTCCGTGCTGCCGTGGCTGGGCCAGCGCATCGCCGGCGACGCCGACAGCTATCGGTATCTGGCCGAGTCGATCCGCATGCATCCCGATCAAGAAACCCTGAAAAGCATGATGCAGGACGCCGGCCTGGAACGGGTGCGATATTACAATCTGACGGCCGGCGTGGCCGCCTTGCACACCGGCGTCAAACTGTAGCCGTCCGCGCGCCGCATTTAATCGGTGTTTCGACGCCGATGAGGTCCGGAAATCGCCGGCAAGCTGGTAAGATCAAAACCGCCCGCGCAATCTCCGGGCGGTTTTGTTGTTTACATCTACTGCGATCCTGATTCCTATGTCTACCTTCATGGCTCCAATTAACGCCACCGTCATCGCCGGCATCAATCATTTGCTGGCCCAGGAACCTTGGGCGCGCCGGCAATTGCTGGCGCACGCGGGCAAGGTGGCGCTGATCGACGGCGGCGCCGTGGCGCTGCGCCTGCGCGCCGGCGCCGACGGTTTGCTGGAGGCGGCGCCGGCCGAGGGCGAGGCCGCCGTGACGATCCGCTTCAAGCTGTCCGATCTGCCGCTGATGGCGCAGCAGCCCGAGCGCGCCTTTTCCTTCGTCAAGATCGAGGGCGACGCCGAGTTCGCCAACACCCTCTCTCAGCTGAGCAAGACCTTGCGCTGGGAAGCGGCCCACGACCTGGAACGCCTGGTCGGGCCGATCGCGGCGCTGCGCCTGGTGTCGGGCGCGCGCGGCCTGGCGTCGGCGGCGCGCGCGGCCGGCGCCAAATTGGCCGACAACGTGGCCGAATATCTGATCGAAGAGCGGCCCGTGCTGGTGCGCGCGGGCGACGCGGCCGCCTTGTCGGCCGACGTGACGCGGCTGCGCGACGACGTCGAGCGCGCCGCCAAGCGCATCGAAAAGTTGGAACAAAAATTGGCGCGTGCGCCCGCATCGTCGCCACCACGACTGGAACATTGATGATATTGAAATTTTTACGCCTGCTTAAAATCTTGCGGGTGGCGGTCAAGTACGGCCTCGATGAAATCGCCATTTCGGGCTTGAAGGTGCCGCGCACGGCCAAGCTGATCGACACCGTGATTTTCTGGCGCGACCTGTCGGCCCCGCGCGGCGAGCGCATGCGCCTGGCGTTAGAAGAGCTGGGGCCGATCTTCGTCAAGTTCGGCCAGGTGCTGTCGACCCGGCGCGACTTGATGCCGCCCGACCTGGCCGACGAGCTGGCCCGTTTGCAAGACCGGGTGCCGCCCTTCGATTCCGATCTGGCCATTGCCCAGATCACCAAGTCGCTCGGCGCCCATCCGGACCAATTGTTCGCCCATTTTTCGCGCACCCCGGTGGCCTCGGCCTCGATCGCCCAGGTGCACTTCGCCACCTTGAAAGATGGCAAGGAAGTGGCGGTCAAGGTTTTGCGCCCCGGCATGAAGCGCTTGATCGACGAGGACGTGGCCTTGATGCACATCGCCGCCGAGTGGATAGGCTGGATCTGGGCCGACAGCAAGCGCCTCAAGCCGAAGGAAGTGGTGGGCGAGTTCGACAAGTATCTGCACGACGAGCTGGACCTGATGCGCGAGGCGGCCAACGCCAGCCAGTTGCGGCGCAATTTCGCCGGCTCCAACCTGTTGATGGTGCCGGAAATGTACTGGGATTATTGTTCCAGCAGCGTGATCGTGATGGAGCGCATGTATGGCATTCCCGTGTCCCAGATCGAGCGCCTGTCGGCGGCCGGGGTGGATTTGCAAAAGCTGTCCAGGGACGGGGTGGAAATCTTTTTCACCCAAGTGTTCCGCGACGGCTTTTTCCATGCCGATATGCACCCGGGTAATATCCTGGTGTCGGTGGCGCCCGAGACCTTCGGCCGCTACATCGCGCTCGACTTCGGCATCGTCGGCACCTTGAACGATTTCGACAAGGATTACCTGTCGCAAAACTTCCTGGCCTTTTTCCGGCGCGACTACAAGCGCGTGGCCGAGGCCCATATCGAGTCGGGCTGGGCGCCGAAAGAAACCCGGGTCGACGAGCTCGAATCGGCGGTGCGCGCCTGCTGCGAGCCGATCTTCGACCGGCCCTTGAAGGATATTTCCTTCGGCCAGATCCTGCTGCGCCTGTTCCAAACCTCGCGCCGTTTCAACGTCGAAGTCCAGCCGCAACTGGTGTTGCTGCAAAAAACCCTGCTCAATATCGAAGGCCTGGGGCGCCAGCTGGACCCCAATCTCGACCTGTGGAAGACCGCCAAGCCGTATCTGGAGCGCTGGATGGGCGAGCAGATCGGCGTGCGCGGCATGATGGAGCGCTTGAAGGCGGAAGCGCCGCGTTACGCCCACATCCTGCCGCAGCTGCCGCGCCTGGTGCACCGGGCCTTGACCGTGGCCGGCGAGTCGGGCGACACCGATACCCGGCTGCTCAAGACCCTGATCCACGAACAGCAGCGCACCAACCGCCTGCTCGGCTTCGTGGTGTATTTCGTGGGTGCCTTCGCGGTCGGCGCGCTGGGCTTGCAGATCGCGCTGCGCTGGCACCATTTTTCCTGAGCGAGCGGCATGGCGACCCCGCGCTCGCGCGATCCGCTCAGCCCCGACTTCTGGGACGAACGCTTCGCGCTGGGCATCACGCCCTGGGACCGGGGCGGGGTGCCACGGGCCCTGCGCGACTTCGCCGCGGCGCATCCGGCGCGGCGTTGCCTGATACCGGGTTGCGGCGCGGCCCACGACCTGGCTTTCTTGAGCGCGGCCGGCTGGGATGCGCTGGCCATCGATTTTTCGGCGCGGGCGGTGGCGGCCGCGCGCCGGGCCGCCGGCCCTTGGGTCGAACGGGTGCGGGAAGCCGATTTTTTCAGCTTCGCGCCGCCCGGCCCGCTGGACGCAATCTACGAGCGCGCCTTCCTGTGCGCCATGCCGCCGGCCATGTGGCCGCGCGTGGCGGCGCGCTGGGCCGAACTGCTGGCCCCGGGCGCCTTGTTGATCGGCTATTTTTTCATCGATGACAAGCCGCGCGGCCCGCCCTACGGCATCACCCGGGCCGGGCTGGAGACGCTGCTGCGCCCCGGCTTCGCCTGCCTGGCCGACGATGCCGTGGACGACTCGATCCCGGTCTTCGCCGGCAAGGAGCGCTGGATGGTCTGGCGCCGCCTGCCCGGCTGAGGCGCCGCCAGCGCGGCGCCCCCAGCGTGGCGCCGCCAGCGCGGCGCCCCCAGCGTGGCGCCCCCAGCGCGGCGCCGATTGTCGCTCCATGGCCCGAATTGGCTCATGTGAAGTGAAAAGCTTTATAATCCAGGGTTTTTGATGATTTTTGCGGAGTGACCGATGCCGATTTACGCTTACCGCTGTGACGAATGTGGTTTCGCCAAGGATGTCTTGCAAAAGATTTCCGATCCCGTGCTGACGGTTTGCCTGTCCTGCGGCAAACCGGCGTTCAAGAAGCAGTTGACCGCCGCCGGCTTTCAGCTCAAGGGTACCGGTTGGTACGCCACCGATTTCCGCGGCGGCAAGGCGCCCAGCACGGCGGTGCCGAGCGGCCCGGCTGAACCGGGCGCGGCCGCCGCGCCCGGCGCCGCCGCTCCGGCCGCCGGCGCCGGCAATAAAGACAGCGCGCCGGCCGCCACCGACAGCGGCAAGAGCACGCCCGCCGCGCCGACCGGCTCGGCTTGATGCACGGCGGGCGGGCCAAGTCCGCCACCCTAGAAGAGAACATGATGCGCAAATATTTTATTACCGGATTGCTGGTCCTGGTGCCCCTGGCCATCACGGCCTGGGTGCTGAACCTGGTGATCACCACCATGGACCAGTCGCTGTTCCTGCTGCCCGAGGAGTACCGCAAGACCAAGCTGCTGGGCTACGAGTTGCAGCAATTGCGCGGCCTGGGCGTGATCTTGACGGTGGTGATCGTGTTCCTGACCGGCTTGTTGACCAATAATCTGGTCGGCAACTACGTGTTGAAATTGTGGGAAAAGCTGCTGCACCGCATCCCGGTGGTCAATTCCCTGTATTCGAGCGTGAAGCAGGTGTCCGACACCTTGTTCTCTTCTTCGGGCAACGCTTTCCGCAAGGCCGTGCTGATTCCGTATCCGCACCAGAAGTCGTGGACCATCGCATTCCTGACCGGCGTTCCCGGCGGCGATGTGAAAAACCATCTGGTGGGCGATTATGTGAGCGTGTACGTGCCGACCACCCCCAACCCGACCTCGGGGTTTTTCCTGATGATGGCGCGCAGCGACGTCGTCGAACTCGACATGAGCGTGGACACCGCCCTCAAATACATCGTCTCGATGGGCGTGGTGGCGCCCGAGCATGTACCGGTGCACGTGGCCGCGCCGTCGGCGGCACAAGAATCGGGCGCGCGCGGCGCGGCCATTGAATAATTTAACCTGGACTGAGAAATAACATGTCAATGCGTACACACTACTGCGGCCTCGTCACCGAAGCCTTGCTTGGCCAAACCGTCAGCCTGTGCGGCTGGGTGCACCGTCGGCGCGACCATGGCGGCGTGATCTTCATCGACTTGCGCGACCGCGAGGGCCTGGTGCAGATCGTCTGCAATCCGGAGCAGGCCGAGGTGTTCAAGGTGGCCGAAGTGGTGCGCAACGAGTACTGCCTGCGCGTGACCGGCGTGGTCAAGGACCGCCTGGAAGGCACCGTCAACAACAACCTGAAATCGGGCCGCATCGAAGTGGTGTGCGCCCAGCTCGAAGTGCTCAACGCCTCGGTCGCGGTGCCGTTCCAGCTGGACGACGACAATCTGTCGGAAACCACCCGCCTGACCCACCGCGTGCTGGACTTGCGCCGTCCGCAGATGCAAAACAATCTGCGCCTGCGCTACAAGGTCACCATGGAAGTGCGCAAGTACCTGGACGACCTGGGCTTCATCGACATCGAAACCCCGATGCTGACCAAGTCCACCCCGGAAGGCGCGCGCGACTACCTGGTGCCGTCGCGTGTGAACGCAGGCCACTTCTTCGCGCTGCCGCAATCGCCGCAGTTGTTCAAGCAGCTGCTGATGGTGGCCAACTTCGACCGCTACTACCAGATCACCAAGTGCTTCCGCGACGAGGATCTGCGCGCCGACCGCCAGCCCGAATTCACCCAGATCGACTGCGAAACCTCGTTCCTGAACGAGCAGGAAATCCGCGATCTGTTCGAGGACATGATCCGCAAGGTGTTCCGCAACACGCTGAGCATCGAGCTGCCGAACCCGTTCCCGGTGATGGATTACGCCACCGCGATGGGCAAATACGGTTCGGACAAGCCGGACATGCGCGTCAAGCTTGAATTCACCGACCTGACCCACGTGATGAAGGATGTCGACTTCAAGGTCTTTTCCGGCGCGGCCACCATGGACGGCGGGCGCGTGGTCGGCCTGCGCGTGCCGGGCGGCGCCAAGGAAGGCAGCGGCATGCCGCGCTCCGAGATCGACGCCTACACCCAGTTCGTGGCGATCTACGGCGCCAAGGGCCTGGCCTACATCAAGGTCAATGAAAAAGCCAAGGGCCGCGACGGCCTGCAATCGCCGATCGTCAAGAACCTGCACGACGCGGCCCTGGCCCAGATCGTCGAATTGACCGGCGCCCAGGACGGCGACTTGATCTTCTTCGGCGCCGACAAGGCCAAGGTGGTCAACGACGCCATCGGCGCGCTGCGCGTGAAGATCGGCCACAGCGATTTCGGCAAGAAGGCTGGCCTGTTCGAGGACACCTGGAAGCCGTTGTGGGTGGTCGATTTCCCGATGTTCGAATACGACGAGGAAAACAACCGCTGGTCGGCCACCCATCATCCGTTCACGGCGCCGAAAGACGGCCATGAAGACATGCTGGAAACCGATCCGGGCGCCTGCATCGCCAAGGCCTACGACATGGTCTTGAACGGTTGGGAGCTGGGCGGCGGCTCGATCCGTATCCACCGCGATGAAGTGCAGAGCAAGGTGTTCCGCGCGCTGAAAATCGACGCCGAGGAAGCCCAGCTCAAGTTCGGTTTCCTGCTCGACGCGCTGCAATACGGCGCGCCGCCGCACGGCGGCCTGGCGTTCGGCCTGGACCGCATCGTCACCATGATGACCGGTTCCGATTCGATCCGCGACGTGATCGCCTTCCCGAAAACCCAGCGCGCCCAGTGTTTGCTCACGCACGCGCCGTCCGAGGTCGACGAGAAGCAATTGCGCGAACTGCACATCCGTCTGCGCGCCACCGAGCCGAAACTGGCTTAACTTGGGGTTCGGCCGCCGCCCGGCGGCCGCTCCCGAATCAGGAAAAAGGCGCGGGCGACCGCGCCTTTTCTTTTTTATATGCGCTATAAAATCCCCGAATCGGTGCTGGTGCTGATCCACACCGCCGAGCTGGAAGTGCTGTTGATCGAGCGCGCCGACCGGCCCGGCTTTTGGCAATCGGTGACCGGTTCGCTCGACGCGCCCGACGAGCCCCTGGCCGCCACGGCGGTGCGTGAATTGTTCGAGGAAACCGGCATCGTGGCCGACGGCGCGGCGGTGCGCCTGCGCGACTGGCGGCTGTCGAACGTGTACGACATCTACCCGGTCTGGCGCCACCGTTACGCGCCCGGCGTGACGCGCAACACCGAACACGTGTTCAGCGTCGAAGTGGCGCGCGACAGCGCCATCACGCTTAGCCCGCGCGAACATGTGCGCTATCTATGGCTGCCGTATCTGGAGGCGGCCGAACGCTGCTTTTCGGCCTCCAACGCGGAAGCTATCTTGCAGTTGCCGCGCCGGCTCAGCGCCGCTTGAACGAGGCGATCTCCAACTCCGTGCGCGTCGAAAAGCCGAGTTGTTCGTACACCCGCGCGGCGTCGGCGTTGTCGGTTTTGACGTGCAAAAACAGCGTCACCCCGCGCCGCAGGACCGGTTCGGCCACCAGCGCCACCAGCGCGCGCGCATAACCGTGGCCGCGATGCTCGGGGTGGGTGCAGACCGCGCTCACTTCGACCATGCCGTCCAGGCGCATGCGTTCGCCGGCCATGGCGATCAATTCACCGTGGTCGTCGAACACGCCCAGGTAGCGGCCCAGCGCGACGGTGCGTTCCTCCATCGGGCCGGGCCGGGTCAGGCGCGCCAACGCCACCATGGCCGGACCGTGGGCCAGGGTCAATTCCACTACCGTGCGCGCCAAGCCGACCGGCACGGGCGGGCGAAAGCTGGCGCGGTCGCAGTGCATTTGCCAAAAGCTGTGGCGCCACTCGGTGTCCCACAGCGTTACCGGAGCGTGGGCGCCGGGTTGGAAGATGCCGGCCGACTGGCCGGGCGGCGTGAGCGCGGCCAGTTCCGCCCAGCAGTCGGGATCGCGCGGGTCGGCCAGCGCCGCGATCGGGGAAATGTCGGCGGCGTAGCGGCGCGCCAGGGCGTTGCCGACGCTGATGGGGCGGTGGGCCTGGTTCAGGGCGTGCCAGGCGGGGTTGTCAAGTGGATGCATGCGAAGGCGAAGTGGGTTGATCGGGTGGCGCGGCGGGTGGCGCCGGACCCTTATCTTAGCCCATCCCGGCGCGGGCCGTGAGCGGCGCCGGCGCGGTCGCGCCGCGTGTTTTTCTGCTGTAGACTGCGCATTTTCGCACTTAACCAAAACGCCGCCGTCGTGAGAGCCACGCGGCGCGGGCAGGATTTTTCGGGACGGCGATGGACCATCGATTGAGCGCGCGCGGCGACATGCCGCGGTTGTTGGACGACCCGGTGGAAGCCTATCCCGGGCTGAAAAACCGGCTGGCCGCGCTGTCCATGCTGTCGAAGCTGTTTTGGCTGGCGCTCTGGGTGCTCGGTTCCGGCTTGGCGCTGCTGGTTTTGCCGCTGCTGTACGTGCTGGCCCTGGCGGCGCACTATTATTGTATGGCGCGCCTGCACACGCGGGCCAGCCCGGTGCTGCCGGCGCGGTTCCCCGACTTGGAGGCGCGTTTCCAGGCTTGCTGCAAGGCGGTGCGCATGACGCGCGCGGTGGACTGCTATCTGATCCCGCACGATGCGGCTCTGGGGCGCTTGACCCTGCGTTTTCTGCGCCGCTATCGGGTGGTGCTGCGCGCCGATACGCTGGCGGCCCTGGGCGAGGATGCGCGCGCGCTCAATTTCTACATCGGCCACGAACTGGGTCACATCGGCCAGGACGCCATGGCGCGTCAATGGTGGGCGCAGGTCGCGCTGCTTGCGCCGTTGCTGGGGGCGGCCGCGATGCGCGCGCGTCACTACACGGCCGACCGCTTCGGCCTGGCCTGTTGTCGCGACGCTTCCAGCGCCATGCGCGCGCTGGAAGCGATGAGCGGCGGCGAGCCCGGTCCCGGCCTGGCGGGCTACGCCGCCGAAGCCACGCGCGGCGGCCGCTTCCTGGTCTCGCTGCGCGAGTTGTGCCGCGATACGCCGCCGCTGTGCAAGCGCGTGCTGCGCCTGCGGCCGGAGGGCCACGCGCCGTTTCCGCGCCGGCATCCGCTGGCCGTGCCGCTGGCCGCGCTGGTGCCGCGCACGCCTTTCGGCATGCCGGGCGGGTTGGCGCTGTATTGCGCGCTGGCCGTGCTGCTGCTGGCCGTCGGCCAGCTCGCGCCGCGCCGGTCCGACGTTCCACGCGCCGACACCGCCACCTCGCCGGCCAAGGTCGAACCCGCACCATCGTCGACGCAACGCAGCGACAAGCTGACGCTGTCGCAAGCCTACGCCAGCGGCATGGCGGCGGCCGACGATATCGACCTGTTTATCATCCGCCGCCAGCGCGCGCCGATGTCGGTGCGCGAAGCCGGCTTCATCGCGAGCCAGGAGCATGTGCTGGGCGTGGTGCTGGAGCCGACCAGCGGCGTGTTGAGCGTGACCATGCGCGAGCCGCTGGCGGGCGTCAAGATGACGCTCGCGCCGCATCGCCAGGACGGCAGAACGGTATGGACCTGTTCTTTGCCACCCGAGGTGGACGCGCGCGCCGCGCCGCGCGAATGTCGCGGCGGCGATGCTTTTTAGCGCGCGCCCGCGCCGCTCATAACTGGCGCAGCGTGAGCAGCTCGGGCGTCGCTTCCACGATCTCGATCACGCGCTCGGGCGCGGCGCCCTCGGCGCCGTAGGCATAGCGGTTCGAGCCCGTGGCCGACCAGCGTCCCGGCCGCACGCGCGGCCGGTCGTCCGGGCCGTACACATGTTCGGTCAGCTCGCCGGCGGCGTCGAAGTGGAAGCAGGTGCGCGGCGACCGGCTGGGCGGGAACGGGAACGTGGCGCTCGGGCGGAACACCAGCAGCTGGTCTCGGTCCTCTTCGAAGGAATGGCTCCAGTCGCCGCTGGCCGGCGGCGTGTCGCTTGCCGTCGCTTTTGCGGCGCTGGCGCCGGCCGGATGGTCGTGCGTGGCGGCCGCGCCCGACGCGCCCATCGTGGCGCGCGGGCCGTCCAGGCAAGCCTGCATCCGCTTCACTTGCCCGGCGGAGAACATGAACATGGCGGGATCGTCGACATAGTCCATGTAATTCATGAACATGTCGCCGTTCGGCCCGTTGTGGCAGGAAACATGGGGGAAGCCGGGCGTGCCGGTGTTGGCGCCGGCCTGATTCGGGGTGTCGGCCACGTTGTCGGTGCCGGAGCAGCCCTTGCCGTCGTCGCCCCAGATATGGTTCAGATTGAGCCAGTGGCCGATTTCATGGGTGGCCGAGCGGCCCAGGTGAAACGGCGGCGTCGCCGTGCCGATGGTGCCGAAGGCCGAATGGAGGATCACCACGCCGTCGGTGGCGGCCGGGCCGCCGGGGAACTGGGCGTAGCCGAGCAGGCCGCCGCCCAGCGGGCACACCCAGACATTGAGATAGCGCGTGGCCGGCCAAGCATCGGTGCCGCCGCTGGAATGGGCCTTGACGGCGTCGTCGGCGCCGAACGAGGCGGCCGTGGTTTGGCGCCGGGTGATGCCGTTGGTGGGCGCGCCGACCGGGTCGACGGCGGCGAGGAAAAATGCGACTCGGGCGTCGGCCGCCAGCGGCGCGAACGGCGGCGGCGTGTTTTCGACATCGGGATTGGCGCGACGGAAATCGCGGTTCAGCACTGCGATCTGGCTCGCCACTTGCGCGTCCGAGATATTTTGCTGGTCCGTGTGCCACACCACATGGACCACCACCGGTATCCGCGTCACGCCCGTGCGCTTGCGCGGCGCCGCGCCGTTTTCGTAGAGCCGCGTCAGATTTTCGATCTCGATCCTGGCGCGGGCATAGGCCGGGTCGAGCGACAGGCGACGGTGCACTTCCATCGTGGCGCAGGTGCGTACCGGCCGGGTGCCGCCACCCTGGGCGCCGCCAGCGCCACCGCCGCCACCGCCGCCACCGCCACCGCCGCCTCCGCCTCCGCCGTCGGGCATGCCGCCCGCCCGACCGGCGTCTTCCATCGCGTGGGGCGGTATCGGTCCCTCGCGCGGGTCCTGGCCGGTTGTCGGGGACGTCGCTGTTGCTTGGATCGCCATCACGCACCTCCATGAATGTTGGGATTGCCAGCGGTTCGGCGGGCTGATCCACTATTCCACGCACACGAATGGCTGGCTTGACGTGGCGCAACGGCCTGGCGCGACGGGCCACGGCCGGTCAATGCGAAGTTTTTTCCGGGAAATTAAAGCAATTCCCCCGCGCACGATTGGCGGGCGGGGGGAAACCCCGCTTATGGGGTTAAAATCGGAGCTATGAAAATCCGCGTAGCAACTTATAACATCCACAAGGGCGTCACTTCGGTGCGTGGGCAGCCGCGCGTCCATGCGCTCAAGAAAGCCATCGGCCTGTTCGACGCCGACGTCGTGTTTTTGCAGGAAGTGCAGGGCCGGCACGACCGGCATGCGGCCCAGTATGGGGAGCAGAGCAATGGCCACAAGCATTGGCCGGACGAGGCCCAGCACGAGTTTTTCGCCGGCGAGTCGCACCATTCGGCTTACGGCATGAACGCGGTGTACGACCACGGCCATCACGGCAACGCCTTGCTCAGCGCGTTTCCGATCGCCCAGTCGCACAATCACGACGTGTCCGACCATGCTTATGAGCAGCGCGGGATCTTGCATTGCGTGTTGCAGACCCCAGAAGCCGACGTGCATTGTTATGTGGTCCACCTGGGCTTGTTCGAATCGGGTCGCGGGCGCCAGACCGAAGCCTTGATCGAAGCCGTGATGGCGTCGGCGCCGAACGGCGAGCCGGTCATCATCGCGGGTGACTTTAACGATTGGCGCAATACGCTGGGCGAAAAACTGCGCAAGACTTTGGGGGTGGTGGAAGTGTTCGACCAGCGCGCCTCAGGCTCCACCTTGGGCGAGCTGGTGCGCACTTTCGCGCGCCGCAAGCGCGATCCGGCCCCGGCCCGCACCTTTCCGGCCGCCTTGCCCTGGTTTCGCCTGGACCGCATCTATGTGCGCGGTTTCCAGGTCGAGAGCGCGCAAGTGATGCACGGCACGCTGTGGGCCAAGTTGTCCGATCACGCGCCGATTGTTTCCTCGCTTATTTTGGCTTGATAGTCCCATGCGATCCGTAAATTTTGTCGCCCACAACGAAGTCAAGCTGCTGTACTGCGGCACCGATTATTTTCCGGCCCTGATCGCGGCGATCGACGCGGCCCAATACGACGTGTATTTTGAAACTTATATCTTCGCCAACGATCAAACGGGTATCGATGTGCTGGCGGCGCTGATGCGGGCCGCCGGGCGCGGCGTGGCGGTGTACATGATCACCGACTGGTGGGGCACGGGCCGGGTACAGGTCGGGCGCATGCACGCCCAGCTGGCGGCGGCCGGGGTGCAGCACCGCGTGTTCAATCCCTGGTTCGCGCGCGGCGTCACGCGCACCCACCGCAAGATTTGCGTGGTCGACCGCGACGTCGCCTTCGTCGGCGGCATCAATATCAACGACGATATGTTTTGCGACTACGACCATAGCGTCAGCCTGTCGGCGCCGCGCTGGGACTTCGCGGTCCAGGTACGCGGTCCGTTGGTGGCGGTGATCCACCAGGAGGCGCACACCCAGTTCGCGCGTCTGGGCAAGATGGGCCTGCTGAAACGGATCGGCTTGTACAAGGAAATGCGCGCCATCGGCAAGACCCTGGCGCAAAACCCGGTCACGGCCGGTTTCGTGGTGCGCGACAATCTGCGCAACCGCCGCACCATCCAGCGCGCCTATTTGCAAGCGCTGGGGCGGGCGCGCAAAAGCGTGTGGCTGGCCAATCCGTATTTCGCGCCCGGCCACAAGTTCCGCGAGGCGCTCGCGTCGGCCGCGCGGCGCGGGGTCGAGGTCAACCTCTTGATCGGGGTCGGCGAAATCTGGCTGCAAGACG
>JAYVUV010000040.1:0-5520 GCA_043787615.1 Janthinobacterium sp.
CGGCCAGCACCAGCACGTCGGTGCTCGACAGTACCTTGACGAAATCCTCGAACAGGTCGCGGGTCCGGGTGAAGCGATGCGGCTGGAACGCCAGCACCAGGCGCCGGCCCGGGTAAGCCGCGCGCGCCGCCGCCAGCGTGACCTCGGTTTCGACCGGGTGGTGGCCGAAGTCGTCCACTAGGGCGAAGCTGCCGCCGCCTTCCAGCGCCACTTCGCCGTAACGCGTGAAGCGCCGGCCGACCCCGCCGAAACCGGCCAGGCCGGCCTGGGTGGCGCTGTCCTCGACCCCGATCTCGCGCGCGATGGCGATCGCCGAACAGGCGTTTTGCACATTGTGCATGCCGGGCTGGTTGAGCACCACGTCCAGGTCGGGATACCCTTCCTGGATCACGGTGAAGTGCATCTCGACGCCGACCGCGCGCGCGTCCACGGCGCGCACCTCGGCCTCCTCATGGAAGCCGTAGGTGGTGACCGGCTTGGTCACCATCGGCATGATGGCGCGCACGTGCGGGTCGTCGATGCACAGCATGACGCGGCCGTAAAACGGCAGCCGGTGGGTGAAGTGGACGAAGGCCATCTTCAGCTTCTCGAAGTCGTGCTCATAGGTTTCCATGTGATCGGCGTCGATATTGGTGATCACTTCGATCATCGGCGTCAGATTCAGGAAGGAGGCGTCCGACTCGTCGGCCTCGGCCACCAGGTAGTCGCCGCTGCCCAGGCGCGCGTTGGCGCCGGCGCTGGTCAGGCGGCCGCCGATGACGAAGGTAGGATCGAGCCCGCCCTGCGCCAGCACCGAGGCCACCAGGCTGGTGGTGGTGGTTTTGCCATGCGTGCCGGCGATGGCGATGCCGCGTTTTAAGCGCATCAATTCGCCCAGCATGACCGCGCGCGGCACCACCGGAATCTTGGCGGCGCGGGCCGCCACCAGCTCGGGATTGTCTTGCAAGACGGCGGTCGAGGTGACCACCGCGTCGGCGTTGCGGACATGCTCGGCCGCGTGGCCACGGGCCACGCTGGCGCCCAGGCTTTGCAGGCGCTGGGTGGCGGCGTTGCTGCCCAGGTCGGAGCCGCTGACGTTATAGCCGAGCGTGAGCAGCACCTCGGCGATGCCGCTCATGCCGCTGCCGCCGATGCCGACGAAATGGATGTTTTTAACTTTATGCTTCACGATGCGTGCTTGCTTTCCTTATTTTGACCACTCATTTTGTCGATCCCGCCAATTGCTCCAGCACCGCCGCGATGGCCTCGCTGGCGTCGCGCTTGCCCGCGCTGCGCGCCGCCAGCGCCATGCTGTGGCAAGCCCCGCGCGTCAAAGTGCGCAACAGCGCCGCCAGGCTGGCCGCTGTCATCTCGCTTTGCGGCAGATGGATGGCCGCGCTCTGGCCGGCCATCCACTGCGCGTTGTCGCGCTGATGCGAGGTGGTCGAGGCCACCAGCGGCACCAGCACGCTGGCCACGCCGGCCGCCGTCAACTCCGACACGGTGATGGCGCCGGCGCGGCAAATCACCAGATCGGCCTGCGCGTAAGCGCGCGCCATGTCGTCTATGAAGTCAACCACATCCGCTTGCACTCCTGCCTGGCCATAACTGGCGCGCAGGGCGTCGATATGCTTTTTTCCCGACTGGTGGGTCACGCCGGGCCGCATGCCAGGCTCGATCAGCGCCAGCGCCAGCGGCAGCGTGTCGTTCAGCGTTTTGGCGCCCAGGCTGCCGCCCACCACCAGGATGCGCAGCGGTCCCTCGCGACCCATGAAGCGCAGGGTCGGCGCCGGCAAGTCCAAAATCGCCTGGCGCACCGGATTACCGGTCACCACCGCCTTGGCCGCGGCCTTGCCGAAATCGGCCGGGAAACCGAAGCACACCTTGTCGGCCAGCGGCGCCAGGGTCCGGTTCGACAGCAGCAGCGCGGCGTCGGCGTTGACCAGCACCAGCGGCACCTTGCGCAGGCGCGCCATCAAGCCGCCCGGCACCGTGACGTAGCCGCCCATGCCCAGCACCACGTCGGGCCGGCGCGCGCGCAGGTAGCGCAGGCAAGTGGCGAAACTGGCCACCAGCTTGAAGGCGCCGTCCACGCTGTGGCGCCAGCCCTTGCCGCGCAAGCCGCTGAAGGCGATCGCATCCAACTCGATGCCGTGGCGCGGCACCAGTTCCTGCTCCATGCCGTGCGCGGTGCCCAGCCAGCTCACCTGCCAGCCGCGCGCGCGCATGGTCTGGGCGATCGCCAGGCCGGGGAAAATGTGGCCGCCGGTGCCGGCCGCCATGATCATCAGTCGTTTCATAGTCTGCCGCCGCGCATCAGAACCCGGTTCTCGTAATCGATCCGGAGCAGGATCGCGAGTCCGACGCAATTGAACAATACTCCGGTGCCGCCATAACTCATTAACGGCAGAGTCAAGCCTTTGGTTGGCAGCAAACCCAAATTCACACCCATATTGATGAAAGTTTGTACCCCGATCCAAATCCCGATGCCCTTGGCGGTCAAGCCGGCGAAGGTTTGGTCGATGGCGATGGCTTGGCGGCCGATGTCGAAGGCGTGCTTGACCAGCCAGTAGAACATGGCGATCACCACCAGCACGCCGGCCAGGCCCAGCTCCTCGCCGATCACCGCCAGCAAAAAGTCGGTATGCGCCTCGGGCAGGTAATGCAGCTTTTCCAGGCTGCCGCCCAGGCCGACGCCGAAAAATTCGCCGCGCCCGAAGGCGATCAGCGAATGGGTCAGCTGGTAAGCCTTGTTGAGCGCATTGTCTTCTTCCCAGGGATTGAGGTAGGCGAAAAAACGGTCGCGCCGGAATTTGGACAGGGCGATGATGGCCACGAATATACACACCAGCATGGCGCCGATGCCGCCGAACCAGACCGCGTTGATCCCGCCCAAAAACAGGATGCCCATCGCGATGCAGACGATCACCCCGAACGCGCCCAGATCCGGTTCCAGCAGCAGCAGCAGGCCGACGAAGCTGACCGCCAGCGCCATCGGCATGAAACCCTTGGTCAGCTTGTGCATGTATTCCTGCTTGCGCACGGTGTAGTCGGCCGCGTACAGCACCACCACCACCTTCATCACTTCCGAGGGCTGAAGGTTGAACACCTTGAGCGAGAGCCAGCGCCGGCCGCCGTTGACCACCACCCCCAGGCCCGGCACCAGCACCATCACCAGCAGCACCAGGGTGGCGATGAACAGATAGGGCGCCGCCTTTTGCCAGAACGCGATGCGGATGCGGAACACGATCAGGCCGGCCACCACCGAGATGGCGATGAAGGTGGCCTGACGGGTCAGGAAATAAGAGTTTTTATAGTTCGAGAACTTGGGCGAATCGGGCAGCGCGATCGAGGCCGAATACACCATCACCATGCCGAACAACATCATCAGCAGCGTCACCCACACCAGCGGCTGATCGTATTCCATCATCTTCGACTGCCGCGCGCGGCTATCCATCGGCGCGGCCGAGGAACCAGCGAAGCGAAATGGCAGTTGAAAGGCCATCAGAGGTCCTGTCCCCGTTCCAGCGCGATGTCGCGCACGGCGGCGACGAACACCTCGGCCCGGTGGCCGTAATTGTTGAACATGTCGAAGCTGGCGCAGGCCGGCGAGAGCAGCACCGCGTCGCCGGCCCGCGCCAGTTCGCGCGCGCGCGCCACCGCCAGCGGCAGGCTGTCGCAATCGATCAAGTCCACTCCGGATGGCTCCAGCGCGGCGCGCAGCAGCGGCGCGTCGCGCCCGATCAGCAGCACCGCGCGCACATAGCGCGACACCGGCTCGGCCAGCGGCGCGAAGTCCTGGCCCTTGCCCTCGCCGCCGGCGATCAAGAGCAGGCGCTGGTCCGGATTGGCGAAGCTCTTGCCCAAGCCGTTCAAGGCGGCCGCCGTGGCGCCCACGTTGGTGCCTTTGCTGTCGTCGTAATAGTCGATGGCGTCGATGGCGGCCACCAGTTCGACCCGGTGCGGCTCGCCGCGGTACTCGCGCAGGCCGTGCAGCAAGGGCGCGAACGGCAGGCCGATGGCGCGGCACAGGGCCAGCGCGGCCAGCGCGTTGGCGGCGTTGTGCTGGCCGCGGATCTGCAAGGCGTCGGCCGGCATCAAGTGTTTCGGCACGCCCGGCAGCGGCGCCGGGGCCGGCTCGTTTTTGCGGCGTTTTTTCTCGATCACTTCCTCGCCCGCCACCGCCACCGTCAGCCACAGCACGCCACGCTCGTTTTGCAGGCCGAAGCTGTCGAGCAGGGTGGGGGTGTCGGTGCCGAAGCTGGTGTGGGCGGCGCCGGCATCGGCCATGCGCATCACGGCGGCGTCGTCCCGATTGAGCACGCGCACCGTGTCCGGCCCGAAGACGCGGGCTTTGTCGCGCGCGTAGGCGGCCATGTCGCCATGCCAGTCCAGATGGTCCTGGCTCAGGTTCAAGACGGTGGCGGCGTCCGCCTCCAGGCTGAAGGTGGTGTGCAACTGAAAGCTCGACAACTCCAGCACCCAGGCTTGCGGCAGTGCGTCCGCGGCCAGCGCCTCGCGCAGCACGTCGAGCGCCGCCGGGCTGATGTTGCCGGCCACCCGCACGCTCAAACCTGCGCGCTGGCACAGCAGGCCGACCAGACTGGTGACCGTGGTCTTGCCGTTGGTGCCGGTGATGGCGATCACTTTCGGCCGATAGGCGCGCGCATCGCGCAAGGCCTTCAAGGCTTGCGCGAACAGCTCGATCTCGCCCCACACCGGAATGGCGCGCTGGCCGGCGGCGGCGACGATCTCGGCCAGTTCGTTCAGCGGTCCCAGGCCGGGGCTGGCCGCCACCAGGTCGATCCCGTCGAGCAGGCCGGCGGTCAAGGGGCCGGCCACGAAACGGGCTTGCGGCACGTGTTCGGCCAATTGCGCCAGGCGCTCTGGCGCCTGGCGCGTGTCGGCCACGCGCACCCCGGCGCCGTTGTGGGCCAGCCAGCGCGCCATCGCCAGGCCCGACTCGCCCAGTCCCAGCACCAATGCCTGTTTGCCCTGGTAATCCATCAGCGCAGCTTCAAGGTGGACAAACCGACCAGCACCAGCATCATGGTGACGATCCAGAAACGCACCACGACCTGGGTCTCTTTCCAGCCTTTTTGCTCGAAATGGTGATGCAGGGGCGCCATCAGGAAGACCCGGCGTCCCACCCCGTGGCGCTTTTTGGTGTATTTGAACCAGCCGACCTGGATGATGACGGAAATGGTCTCCACCACGAACACGCCGCCCATGATGAACAACACCACTTCCTGGCGCACGATGACGGCGATGGTGCCGAGCGCGCCGCCCAGCGCCAGCGCGCCCACGTCGCCCATGAAAACCTGGGCCGGATGGGTGTTATACCAGAGGAAGGCCAGCCCGGCGCCGGCCATCGCGCCGCAAAAGATAATCAGCTCGCCGGCGCCCGGAATGTGCGGGATCAGCAGGTATTTCGAGTAGGCCGAGCTACCGGTCAGGTAGGCGAACAAGCCCAGTCCCGAACCGACCATCACGGTCGGCATGATGGCCAGGCCATCCAGGCCATCGGTCAGGTTGACTGCA
>JAYVUV010000041.1:0-3583 GCA_043787615.1 Janthinobacterium sp.
TTCGCCCTTGAGCACGCCCGACGACTTGCCGAACAGTGGCATGGCCCAGTCGGAAATGGCGGCCTCGTCCATGTCGAAGGCCAGCTTTTGCAGGGCGAAGCCCGAATTGCCGGCCGCGTACAAGGCGCCCACCACGGCGCCGGCGCTGGTGCCGACCACGATATCGGGCACGATGCCCTGCGCTTCGAGCGCCTTGATCACGCCGATGTGGGCGAAGCCACGCGCCGCGCCGCCGCCCAGGGCCAGGCCGATCTTGATCTTGCGCGGCGCCAGCGGCAAGGGCACCGGCGTGGCCTCCACCTGCGGCGCGGGCGCGGGAACGGTTTTACAAGCGGCCAACAGGAAAGCGGACAGGGCGAACAGGGTCAAGCGTCGTGGATGCATGGTGTGGGGAAGAGGTCGGCGAATCGGCGTGCAGATTGTAACGTAATTGCACTTGGCCTAGACAAGGAAAGCGGTCGCCGCCCGCCCTTCCCTCCTCGCCGCCCTATTTAATCGCCAGCTTGGCGCCCGGCGCGACCGTCACCGTGGCCGGCATGCCGACGATGAAGCTGCTGCCGCTGCCCGACTCGGACTTGATGGTCAGAGTGGCGCCGTGGCGCAGCAGCACGTGCTTGACGATGGCCAATCCCAGGCCGGTGCCCTGGGTTTCGCGCGAACGGCTCTTGTCGACCCGGTAAAAGCGCTCGGTCAAGCGCGAGATATGTTCCGGGCTGATGCCGATGCCGGTGTCGTGCACGCAAAATTGCGGCCCGCCGGTCCCCGCTTGCCACACCAGACGAATACTGCCGCCGGCCGGCGTGTAGCGCACCGCGTTCGAAGCCAGGTTGCCGAAGGCGCTGTGCAATTCCTCGGTGCTGCCCAGCACATCGGGGCCATCGCAACTGAGGCTGATCTCGTGCTTGCCGTTCGACAGCGCGCGCGCCTCGCGCAAGATCAATTCCATCAGCGAGGCGACCTCGACCCGCTCCGGGCGCAGCGGATAATCGACCGACTCCAGGCGCGACAGGGTCAACATGTCCTCGATCAAATGCTGCATCCGGTGCGCTTGCTCGGTCATCAGCTTGATGTGGGCGGCGCGGGTGCGGGCGTCCAGATCGAGCTCGGTGGAGGCGATTTCGAGGAAGCCGACGATCACGGTCAGCGGCGTGCGCAACTCGTGCGAGGCGTTGGCGATGAAGTCGCGCCGCATCATTTCGATGCGCTCGGTCTCGGTGGCGTCGTGGGTGACCAGGATTTGGCGTCTATTCTCGAACGGAATGATTTGCACGATCAACTTGCGGTTGCGGAACGACAATGTCAGCGGCTGCTCGTAGCGCCCGAGAATGATGTAATCCATGAATTCCGGGCTGCGGATCAGATTGGTCACGCGCATGCCCTTGTCGCGCTCGTGGGTCAAGCCCAGGTGCCGCTCGGCGGCCGGGTTGCACCATTCCAAAAACAGCACGTCGTCCATGATCACCACGCCGTCCGGCAACAGGTGCATGGCCTGGCGGAAGCGGGCCAGCCATTCGGTCAATTCGGTCTGGCTTTTCTCGTCGTCGCGCCGCAGCCGATACAGGCGCGAAAAGATATTGGTCCAGGCGCCCCAGCCGTCGGGCAGGCGGGCGCTGTCCGGGTGGTCTAGCCAATTATTCAACTGATACAGATACGACAGTTGAATGAACACCATCAGCATCATGGTGAAAAAGGCCACCAGCAGCGCCGGCAAGGCGCCGAACAGCGCCCACAGCACGCCCACGCCGGCCAAAATGCAAGCCATGCGCAGCGCCGCGGGCACCCAGAACAACAATTTCGGATTCATAAGACTCGTCTATTTTTCGGACAACATGTAGCCGACGCTGCGCACGGTCTTGATCAAGCCCTCGGCCTCCTTGAGCGCCTTGCGCAGGCGCAGCACATGGACGTCGACCGTGCGCTCCTCGATCACCACATGGTCGCCCCACACCTTGTCGAGCAATTGGCTGCGCGAAAACACGCGCTCCGGATGGGCCAGGAAAAATTTCAGCAATTTGTATTCGGCGTGACCGATCTCGATCTTTTGCTCGTCCATCATGACGGTGCAACTGATCGGGTCGAGCGCCACCTTACCGGCACGCATCGGCGCCTCGGCGTGATCCGGGCTTTTGCGGCGCAGCAGGGCCTTGGCGCGGGCCAGCAATTCGCGCGGCGAAAACGGCTTGGTGATGTAGTCGTCGGCGCCGCTGTTCAACCCGGCCAGCTTGTCCTCTTCCATGCTCTTGGCGGTGAGCATGATCACCGGCAGCTCGTTGAAGTGGCGGTCGGCGCGGATGCGCGACAGCAGGCGCAAGCCGGTCTGGTCCGGCAGCATCCAATCGAGCAAGATCAGGTGCGGGGTGCGGTGCTGAATGAAGTCCCAGGCGTCGGCCACGTTTTGCACTGCGCAGCAATGCCAGCCCGCCTCACGCAGCGAATAAGTAACCAGCTCGACGATGGCCGGTTCGTCCTCGACAATGAGTATCGTGGTTTTGTCCGATGCCATCGCTTATCCGGGCAACTGATCGGGAATCACGACCGCCTTGGCGTGGCGGATGTCCTTGCCGTCCACCACGTAAATCACGTATTCGGCGATGTTCTTGGCGTGGTCGCCGATCCGTTCGATGGCCTTGGCCACCCACAAGGTGTCGAGCGCGGCTGAAATGGTGCGCGGGTCTTCCATCATGAAAGTGATCAAATTGCGCATGATCGAACGGAATTCATGGTCGATGATGGCGTCCTGGGCGATCAGCTGCAAGGCTTGCTTGCCATCGTTGCGGGCGAAGGCGTCCAGCGCGTCGTGCAACATGTCGCTGGCGCTGTTGGCGATGCCGCGCACCATCTCATAATGGTTGACGGTAACGGCGCCCCGCTCGTGCAAGCTTTTGGCGGTGCGCGCGATCTTGGTGGCCTCGTCGCCGATGCGCTCCAGGTCGGTGATCACCTTGATGGTGGCCATGATGGTGCGCAAATCGTTGGCGGCCGGCTGGCGCCGCACGATCAAGTGGCTGCAGGCGTCGTCCAGCGACACTTCGAGCTGATTGACGGCGTCATCCTCGCGCATGACGCGCTCGGCCCGCTCGCTATTGCCGATCCGAAAACACGTCATGGCGTCGAGGAATTGGGTTTCCACGATGCCGCCCATCAGCAGCACCTTGGAGCGGATGGCTTCGAGTTCGTTGTCGTATTGCTTGGATGAATGCTCGCCTATCATGCGGTCTCTCCGTGTTTCGATTATCTAATGGGGTGGCGGGTGGCCGGCGGCGGCCTTAGCCGAAGCGGCCGGTGATGTAATCCTGGGTTTCCTTGCGGGCCGGATTCATGAAGATTTGATCGGTTTCGCCAAACTCCACCAACTGGCCCAGATACATATAAGCAGTGTAATCCGAACAACGCGCGGCTTGCTGCATATTGTGGGTCACGATGGCGATGGTGTAATCCTGCTTCAACTCGCTGATCAATTCCTCCACCTTGGCGGTGGAGATCGGGTCCAGCGCCGAGGTCGGCTCATCCAACAGCAACACGTCCGGCTTGACCGCCACGCCGCGCGCGATGCACAGGCGCTGTTGCTGGCCGCCCGACAGGC
>JAYVUV010000042.1:0-19140 GCA_043787615.1 Janthinobacterium sp.
CCGGCGCGCGCCAGGGATGGTGGCGCGCGCCTCATGTGCGGGCGATCAGCGCCACGCCGACCAGGATGATGCCGATGGCCACCAGGCGCTGCATCGACAGCGCTTCGCCCAGAAAATACCAGGCGCCCAGCGCGTTCAAAATATAACCGAGCGACAGCATCGGGTAGGCGATCGTCACGTCCACCCGCGACAGGCCGATGATCCACACCACCACCGACAGCACGTAGCAGGTCAAGCCGCCCAGGATGGGCACCTGGGTGGCCAGCTTGATGCCGGTGGCGAACCAGTTTTGCGCCGTCAGGTGGATCGCGCCGACCGCGTTGGTGCCGGCCTTGAGCAAGAGCTGGGCGATGGCGTTCAAGCAAATGCCGGTCATGATGAAGCCGAAGGTGGTGATATTCATGGTTATTCTATTGCAATCTATTGTTGTTAGCGGTTGGCGACGACGATGCGCCGGCTGTCTTGCGCCACGATCCGCATCGGCACCCCGCGCGTGCGCAGCGCCGCGTACAGGTCGGCGCGGATCAGGGCCAGGTCGCGCACGCCGGCCTCGGCGTCGCGCTTCCATTGGTCCACGAAGGTGTCGAGCTTGGCGATGGCCAGGCCCGGTTGCTGCGCGATGCCGAAGGAAAACTCATCGGTGTACTCGACCAGGGTCATGCTGCGGCCCAGGTAAAAGGTCATCGATTGTTCGTAGGTGCCGACCGCGTACAGCTTGGTGTCCGGCTTCAGTTCGGCCTGGATCTGCGGCACCAGCGCCAGACCGGCCCGCATTTTACCGTAGGGCTCGAAACCGGCCAGCAATAGATGGGTGGCCAGGAAGCCGGCGCCGGCCAGGGTCAGCACCGTCAAGTCGCGCCGCAACTGGCGCGCGTGCAGCAGTGCCAGCGCGCCGCCGGCCAGGGCCACGAAGGCGGCCGCCATCACCCATGCTTGATAGGCTTGCATCAGGCCCAGTTCGCCGGCCCGGCGCGCGCTCATGCCGGCCAGGCGCGGCGCCAACACCAGACCGGCCACGCCCAGCGCGGCCAGCAAGAGCGCGGCCAGCATGCGTTGGCGGCGGGCCGCCGTTTCCAGGTAGACCCCGATCAAGATCGCCAGCGCGGGAAAGATGGGCAAGATATAGCCGGGCAGCTTGGAGCTGGAATAGCTGAAGAAAAAGAAGATGAAGCCGGCCCAGATCAGCAGCAGGCGGCGCGGCTGGAAGGTGCGCGCGCCGGCCAGCGCGTCGCCGCGCACGGCCGCCAGCAAGCTTTGCGGGAGCAAACCCAGCCAAGGCACCAGGCCGATCGCCAGCAGGGGCGCGAAATAATACCAGGCGCCCTCGCGGTGGTGGGTCTTGAGCAGGAAGCGCTCCCAATGCTCGTGGATGAAAAAGAAATGCGGTTGTTCCGGATTGGCCACCCCGACCAGCACGAACCAGGGCGCGGCGATGGCGATAAACAGCAGCAAGCCCTTGCCCAGATGCAGACGGGACCAGATCGCCCAGTCGCGCGCGGCCAAGGTGTAGAGCACCAGCACGCCGCCCGGCAACACCAGGCCGATCAAGCCCTTGGCCAGCACCGCCAGCGCCATGCCGGCCCAGCAGGCCAGCATCCAGTTGCGCCGTTCGGCCGGCGCGGCGCCGTCGCGCTGGGCCAGCAGCAGGGCGCACAGGCTGATGCTCATCATGGCCGACAGGCTCATGTCGAGCGAATCGATCTGGCCCGAGGCCACCCAGTACAGGCTGGAGCCCAGCACCAGGGCGGCGTACAAGCCGGCCCGCGCGCCGAACAGGCGGGCGCCGGTGTAGCCGCTGAGCAGCACCCCGCCGATGCCGCACAAGCCGGTCCACAGGCGCGCTTGCCAATCGCCCAGGCCGAACAGGCTGAAGGTGAGCGCGTTCATCCAGGTTTGCAGGGGCGGCTTCTCGAAATACTTCAAGCCGTTCAAGCGGGTGGTGATCCAGTCGCCGCTGGCGACCATTTCGCGCGCCATTTCGGCGTAGCGGCCCTCGTCGGGCGGCACCAGGGTGCGCAAGCCCAGCGCGTACAGCGTGATCAGCACGAACGCGGCCAGCAGCGACCAGTGCAGGGTTTTCGATTTATACAACTCGTTCATCGAGGCGCGCCGTCCGCGCCATGACCGATGATCAGCGCCAGGGTCACCTTGCGGCCCTCGCCCATCAAGATGTTGTAGGTGCGGCAGGCGGCGTGGTTGTCCATGCATTCGACGCCGATGCGGCGCATGGTCAGCGCCGCCGTCAGTTTCGGATGCACGAAACGCTGGCGCGCGCCGGTGCCCAGGATCACCACGTCGGGCAGGTCGGCCAGGATCGGCGCGAAATGGGCTTCGGTCAAGTCGTCGAAGCCGGCCACCGGCCAGTCGCGCGCCTCGGTTTCCGGCATCACGATCAGGCTGCGGGCGTAATGGCGGGCGTTGATCTCGACGCCGCTCGCGTCATAGCCGGTCACGGTTTGATATTGTTTGGTGGCGGTGGGGTGGAGTTTCATCGCGGTAGCTCGGGTGTTTGGGCAAAATCGTGGGCAAAGTCGGTCGCGCTGGCGCGGCGCTTCGGGCGCAGCGCAATAGCATGCCATAGACGGGCTTAAAAGGCCAACGGCGATGCCGATGGCAACGATATCAAAATGCCATTCTACCTTGCCGCTCCTTAAACGGCTCTTAAATTCGCCGCGGCGGGCGATTTTACCGGCGCGCGGCCCGACAAGCGCGGCTTGGTGCGCCCGGCGGCTCCTGATTAAGGTTGATAAAACGGGGCAAGTTCGGCAGAATGGGCATTTTCGCATCGGCTTTTGCCCGCCTCCCTCCCGGGACTGCGCGGCCGCGCTTTGCTTCATCGAGATAGGAACGACTGTGCGACCGATTCAAAAATCGAATAAATTGGCGGATGTCTGCTACGACATCCGCGGCCCGGTGCTGGAAAAGTCGCGCCAGATGGAAGAGGAAGGCCACAAGATCACCAAGCTGAACATCGGCAACCTGGCCTTGTTCGGTTTCGATCCGCCCGATGAAATCGTGCATGACATGATCGTCAACCTGCACGGCGCCGCCGGGTACACCGATTCGAAGGGCATGTTCGCCCCGCGCAAGGCGGTGATGCACTACACCCAGAGCAAAAACGTGCGCGGGGTGGCGATCGACGACATTTATCTGGGCAACGGCGCCTCGGAATTGATCGTCATGGCCGTCAACGCCTTGCTCAACAACGGCGACGAGGTGCTGGTGCCGGCGCCCGATTATCCGCTGTGGACCGCCGCCGTCAGCCTGTCGGGCGGCAATCCGGTGCATTATGTGTGCGACGAACAGTCCGGCTGGTATCCTGACATCGCCGACATGCGGCGCAAGATCACGCCCAACACGCGCGCCATCGTGGTCATCAACCCCAACAACCCGACCGGCGCGCTGTATCCGGTCGAGGTGCTGCAAGACATCGTGGAGCTGGCGCGCCAGCATCAATTGATCATCCTGGCCGATGAAATCTACGACAAGGTGCTGTACGACGAGGCCCGGCACGTGTCGATCGCGTCGCTGGCCGACGATGTGCTGTTCATCACCCTGAACGGCTTGTCGAAAAACTACCGCTCCTGTGGCTATCGCTCGGGGTGGATGGTGGTGTCCGGCGAAAAACGCCACGCCAAGGATTACATCGAGGGCTTGAACATCCTGGCCTCGATGCGCCTGTGCGCCAACGCGCCCGGCCAGTTCGCGATCCAGACCGCGCTGGGCGGGCACCAAAGCATCGGCGAGCTGGTCGGGCCGGGCGGGCGCCTGCTGCGCCAGCGCGACCTGGCCCACAAGTTGCTCACCGATATACCGGGCGTCACTTGCGTCAAGCCGAAGGCGGCCCTGTATATGTTTCCGCGCCTGGACCCGCTCATGTATCCGATCGTCGACGATCAGCAATTCGCCTACGAGTTGCTGGCCGAGGCCAAGGTGCTGATCGTGCAGGGCACCGGTTTCAACTGGATCGCGCCCGACCATTTCCGCGTGGTGTTTTTGCCCAACACGGACGACATGACGGACGCGTTCGGCCGGATCGCCCGTTTTCTCGACGGTTACCGGCGCCGCCACGGCATCGGCTGAGGCCGCGCCCGACGGTCGCCGCCATGGCCGCGGCGCCGTCACCCCGATCAACTTGGCGCCCCGCTTGGCGGCGCCGCATAAAAAAAGACTGTATGAAACCGATTAAAGTAGGCTTGTTGGGCTTGGGTACGGTGGGCGCCGGCACCTTCAATGTGTTGCGCCGCAATCAGGAAGAGATCAAGCGGCGCGCCGGACGCGCCATCGAGATCGTCAGCGTGGGGGTGCGCGACACCGCGCGCGCCGAAAAAGTGGTGGCCGGCGCCTGCCGCGTGCTGGCCGATATGCACCAGATCGTCGACGATCCCGAGATCGACATCGTGGTCGAGCTGATCGGCGGCTACGCGCTGGCGCGCGAGCTGGTGCTGCGCGCCATCGCCAACGGCAAGCACGTGGTCACGGCCAACAAGGCCTTGCTGGCGCTGCACGGCAACGAGATCTTCGCGGCGGCCCAGGCCAAGGGCGTGATGGTGGCCTTTGAGGCGGCCGTGGCCGGCGGCATCCCCATCATCAAGGCGCTGCGCGAAGGCTTGACGGCCAACCGCATCGAATGGATCGCCGGCATCATCAACGGCACCACCAATTTCATCCTGTCCGAAATGCGCGACAAGGGGCTCGATTTCGCCACCGCCCTGAGCCAGGCCCAGGCGCTGGGCTACGCCGAGGCCGACCCCACCTTCGACATCGAGGGGGTGGACGCGGCGCACAAGGCCACCATCATGTCGGCCATCGCCTTCGGCATTCCGGTCCAGTTCGACAAAGCCCACGTCGAGGGCATCACCAAGCTGCAGGCGGTCGATATCCGCTACGCCGAACAGCTTGGTTACCGCATCAAGCTGCTGGGCATCACCAAGCGCACCATGGTCGGCGGGGTGGAGGGCATCGAGTTGCGCGTGCATCCGGCCCTGATCCCGAGCAAGCGCCTGATCGCCAACGTCGAAGGCGCCATGAACGCGGTGCTGGTGCAGGGCGACGCCATCGGCGCCACCCTGTACTACGGCAAGGGCGCCGGCGCCGAGCCGACCGCCTCGGCCGTCATCGCCGACCTGGTCGACATCACCCGCCTGGCCACCGCCGATCCGGAGCACCGCGTGCCGCACCTGGCGTTCCAGCCGAACGCCATGACCGACATCGAGATCGTCCCGATGGCCGAGATCACCACCAGCTATTATTTGCGCATCCACGTCACCGACCAGCCGGGCGTGCTGGCCGACCTGACCCGCATCCTGGCCGACGCCGGCATTTCGATCGACGCCATGCTGCAAAAGGAACCGGCCGAGGGCGAGACCCGCACCGACATCATCATCCTGACCCACCAGACCCAGGAAAAAAACGTCGACGCCGCCATCGTCAAGATGGAGGCGCTGGCCACCGTGCTGGGTGCGGTCACCCGCATCCGGCTGGAAAATTTGAGCTGAGGACCGGCGCTAACGCGGCGTCGGCGTCGGCGCCGGCTGGTAGCCGGTGACGTAGGCATAACAGGTGCGCGCGTCCTCGGCCAGCTCCATCAGGCTGATCGAGCGCCCCTGCCAGCCGCTGAAATCGGGCAGCTCCGGCCCGGCCGACAGGTCGCGCAGCGCCATGCTCCAGTCGGCGAAGATGCGGCTCCTGGCCTTGCCCTCGACGATGACGCGCAAGCGCTCGTGGCGCCGGTCGGCGCGGATGGTTTCCATCACCCCCCGCAGCACCTCGGCCTGCCCCTCCAGCATTTGTATGAAATGCCCGTCCTGGTAAATCAGGCAGCCGGTCACGCCGGCGGCCCGGTTGAACGCGCGCGCGCCCAGCAGCAGCGCTTCCAGCGCGGCCGGCGACATGGGCGCCACCGCGCGGCTGGTGTACAGCAGAAAATGCAGCGGCGCGCTGGCGCCGCTGGCGCCCTCGCGCAATTCTCGCTCGACCGTCTCGACCAGGGCCGCCTCCGTCATCGGCCGGTGGAAGCGGTAGCCCTGCAAATAGTCGCAGCCGCAGGCGCACAGTTCGCGCTGCTGGGCCGCCGTCTCCACCCCCTCGGCCACCATCTTCAAGCCCAGCGCCCGGCCCAGGCCGATCACGGCGCGGATCACGGTGCGGCTCTCGGGCAGGCGGTCGATGCCGTCGACGAAGGCGCGGTCGATCTTGAGCACGTCGACCGGCATCCGGGTCAACTGGGCCAGCGAGGAATAGCCGGTGCCGAAATCGTCCACCGCCACCCGCAAGCCCAGTTGCGCCAACTGGCGCAGCACGCGCAAATTGGCGTCGACGTCGGTCATCAGGGCGGTCTCGGTGATCTCCAGCAGCAGGCGGGCCGGGTCGGCCCCGCTGTCCCTCAGCATGGCGCCGAATTCCTCGGCCAGGGTGGCCTGGTCCAACTGGCGGGTCGATAGATTGACCGAGACATAGGGCGCTTGCCGCCCCCAGCGCCGGCGCCAGTCGGCCTCGGCCCGGCAAGCCTGGCCGAACACCCAGGCCCCGATCGGCACGATGGTCCCGCTCATCTCGGCCACCGGGATGAATACCGACGGCGCCACCTCGCCCTCGGCCGGGAACCAGCGCAGCAGCAGCTCGGCGCCCACCATGCGGCCGCTGTCGGCCACCACGATGGGTTGGAAGCGCAGCTCCAGTTCGCGCTGGGCCAGCGCTTTGCGCAAGCCGGTGGTGATGCGCACGCGCTGGCGCGCCTGGGCGTGCACCTGCTCGCTGAAAAACTGCCAGGCGTCGCGGCCCCGCTGCTTGACGGCGTACATGGCGGTGTCGGCGTAGCGCAGCATGTCGTCGGCCGAGTGGCTGCCGGCCTGGCCGATGGCGATGCCGATGCTGGCCGTTACGTGCAGGGTCTGGCCGTTGCAATCGAAGGGCAGGCGCAGGGTGGCGCCGATGCGCTCGGCCAGCAGCGCCATGTCGGCCGCCTGGGCCGGCTGCGCCAGCTGCTCGCACAGCACCACGAATTCGTCGCCGCCCAGGCGGCCCACCGTCTCGCCGCCGCGGGTTTGTTCCAGCAGGCGGGCCGCCACCATCTTGAGCAGCAGGTCGCCGGCGTCGTGGCCGTGGCCGTCGTTGACCAGCTTGAAGCCGTCCAGGTCCACGAACAGCAGCGCCACGCTGGTGCCGGCGCGGCGGGTGCGCTGCAGGGCGCCCACCAGGCGCTCGCGGATCAGGGCGCGGTTGGGCAGGCCGGTCAGCACATCGTGGGTGGCGCGCCGGGTCAACTCGGCCTCGGCCAGTTTGCGCTCGCTGATGTCGCGCATGGTCACCACCAGCGAAATCCGGTCGCCCTCGCGGAACAGGGCGATCGACGCCTCGAGCGGGAATTCACTGCCGTCGCGTCGGTAGCCGGTCAGCTCCAGCCGGCCCGGCGCGCGCCGCTCGCTGGCGCCGCTGTCGATGAAACGCCGGGTCAGCTCGACATGGCGGGCGCGCGCCTCGGGCGGCAGCAGCAGATACAGCGACAGGCCCAGCATGTCCGGCTCGCGGTAGCCGAACATGGCGCACAAGTCGTTGTTGTATTCGGTGATCAGGCCGGCCGCGTCGGCCACCAGGATGCCCAGGTCGGCGATCGACAGGATTTGCTGGGCCGAGGCGAAAGTGCGCGCGGCGGGACTGGTCGGCGCGAAGGCCGGGGCGGCTAGGGTGGACTCGGTCATGGCTGTTTTTCCGCTATGTGGCTCGGGCAATCGGCGCGCCCCGGCGGCCGCCTTGAGCACTCGATATTTACATAGGGAAATCTTTTGAGCTTGACTTGCCACAAGGCGCGGCCGAATCGGCCGCCCCGTCGCGGGCGTGATGCGTGCGCGCCACGCCGCGCACCACGCCTTGTCGTCATCGCGCCGGCCGGCATCGGCGCGGCGGCCCCGCTTAGTGGGCCGGGCCGACGTCCATGCCGTCGTAGGCGTCGATTCCCTGCGCCTCGGCGAAGCGGTACAGTTCCGCGTTGCGTTCGTGCAGGGTATCGACCGTGTGATGTTCGACTTTTTCCACGTGCAACCACCACAGGTCGGGTTCTTCCGCGTCCGGCTCCGATTTGAGCACCGTCACCAGGCGGTAGCCTTGGGCGGCCAGCGCGGGCACCGCCGCCTCCAGCTTGTCTTTCGAGGCGTCGGCGAAAAAATACCCCCACAGCAGGGGCTTGGACATGTCCCATGGCGCGTTCTGCTCCATATTGGCGAACAATTCGCGCATGTCTTCTTTGGTCATCATGATATGGCTTTCTAAAAGGTGGTTCTGCCCGGCTCCGCCGCGGCCCAGCCGGATTTTAGCCGCAAACGGCCGCTTTGGGTCGGCTGGCGCGCGTTCAGATCAATCCCCAGGTCAGCGCCTTCAAGGTGGCCGCCGCCCGGGTCGTGCAAGCCAGTTTGCGGAACACGTTTTCCAGGTGGGTGCGCACGGTGCTGGGACTGATGTCGAGCTGGCGCGCCACCTCCTTGTTGGTGTGGCCCAGGCTGACGGCGCGCAGGATGTCGATCTCGCGCCCGGTGAGCGCCACCGGGGCGGCCGGCGCCGGCGCGGGGGCCGCGGACAAAGCGCCCGCGCCGCACAGCGCGTCGGCCACTCCGGCGTCGAAGCGGCCGGCCCGGGCCTCGCCCTGTAGCTGCGCGCGCGCCTGTTCGAGCGCGAAAGCGGGCCGCCACGGGCGCGCCGACCGCAGCGCGATCCAGGCCGCGGCGCAGGCCACGATCCTGCCCTCGAGCGGGATCGCCGCGCCCAGGCAATTGCGGAAGTGGCCGGAGCCGTCCAGCCGCTCGCCCACATACGAGGCGATCTCCGCGTCGCCGGCCAGGCGGCCGATGCGGCCGGCCGCGCGCCCGGTCCAGTAGGGCGCCAGGCGGGTTTGTTCGCGCGCCGACGCCGTCAGCGGCCCGGGCGCGTTCCACACGCCGTTCGGTATCGCGGCCCGGCCGACGCCGTGCAGCAGGGCGGCCCGGTAACAGCGCAGCCGGGAAGCGGCGTCCAGGCCCATCGCGGCGGCGCAGTCGCGCGCGGCCGCCGCCACGCGGCGCGAATGGCCGGCCAGCCAGGGCAGCTTCAGATCGACCACGTCGGCCACCAGTTCGAGCGCCACGCCGCGCCGTCGCGAGCCGGAGTCGGCCGGCACCTCGTCGCGCCACGTCTCGTCCCGATCGAGGCGGGCCAGCCAGTCGGCCGCGTGGCGGGCGACGCCGTCGGCCAGCGCGCGGGGATAGGCCACGCCGGCCTTGCGCGCGATGGTGGCCAGCGCGCCGGCCAAGCCCTGCGCTCGGCTCAAAATCTCCAGGTCGCCGGCCAGTGCCACGATGAAAACGCTGGCCGGCACTTGGGCGGCGTCGGCGCCATGCTCGTCGTAGCGGGCGAAGATATGGCGCAGCGCCTGTTCCACCCCGTTGGCCACGCCCAGCGTGCCGGCGATCTGGCCCGACACTTCGCAATGGATGCTGGTCAGCGCCCGCATATTGGCGTGTACCTTGGCCGCGACATAGGCGAAGGCCGGATCGTCGATTCTCTGTTCCAGCAGCGTGGCGCGCCCGCCCACGTCGTCGCCCAGCAGATCGGCGAATTCGGGCGCGTTGGCGGTGCAGCCCGACCAGCGCAGCAGCGCCACCTGGCGCACCGCCCGGCACATGGCGTCGTCATGGCCGCCGAGCGCGGCGATCCTGGCGCCCAGCCAGGCGGTGCGGGGGGAATGGTCGGTCGGCTGACCCATGCTGAGGTCGCCGATAAAGGCCAGCGCGGCGATGGCGTCGGCCACGCTGATAGGGCTATCGTGGTTGGGCATGGGCCGATTATAGCGGCTGCGCGCTGGCGGCCGGATCGGACATTCGACCGATAGGCGGGGCGCCGTGTCCGGTCCAGAATGGCGTCACCGGTTCCCTCCCGCACGAGGCGGGCGCCAGGACACAAGGCGGGCGCCGATCGCGCCCGCTCACTCTTCGACTTTATGAAAATGTTCAACACGATGAAAATCACCAAAGCGCTTCCCTTTCTCGCCGCCTGCCTGAGCGGCGTATTGATCGCCAACGCGGCGCCGGCCGCCGAGCAGCCGGTTCATCTGCGCGGCGAGATCGTCTCGCTCACCGGCGACGAGTTGGTCATCGCCACCAAGAACGGCGCGCACAGCACCATCAAGTTGAGCGAGAAGACCATGCTGCTCGACGTATCGAAGACCAACCTGGCGGCGGTGCAGGAGAACAGCTACCTGGGCATCGCGGCCGCCCCCGCGCCCAAAGGCAAGGTGCGCGCGCTCGGCGTGATGGTGTTCCCGGAAGGCGCGCGCGGCTTGAACGAAGGCCATTTCCCGTGGGACGCGGCGCCGCGCAGCACCATGACCAACGCCACTGTGGCCAAGTTGGTCAAGAAGGGCGGCGCGACCGAATTGGAAATGCGCTTCGGCGACAAGACCCAGGCGGTGGTGCTGGACGAGGCGACCGTGTTCGGCCAATTCGTGCCGGGCAAGCGCGATTTGTTGACGGTTAAATCCAAGGTGATGGTGATCGGCCAGCCCGGCGAGGGCGGCGCGACCACGGCCAACGTCGTCCTGGTCGGCCGCGATGGTTTCCTGCCGCCGATCTAAATACCGAACCTGGAGCGCGCCATGAAAGTTGAGCACACCCCGCCCGCCCCGCCCGAATCGGCGCCGCCGCTATGGGTGCGCGCGCTCCACTGGATCAACGCCAGCGCGTTCATGACGATGATCGCCAGCGGCTGGCAAATCTACCGCGCCGATCCTTTTTGGCTGCCCGGTTTACCCGAGGCGATGACCTTGGGCGGCAGCCTGCCGGGCGCTTTGCAATGGCATTTCGCCGCCATGTGGCTGTTGATCGGAAACGGCGTATTGGCGCTCGCCGTCTTGATCGGCGGCGGGCGCTTGCGCCGGGTATATTGGCCGGTGCGTTTGGCGCAGGTGGGCGCCGACATCCGGGGCTTGCTGTCCCGGTTCCGGTCCCGGCGCGGGCCTGGCCACGGCGAGGGCGGACGCAATCATCTGCAAAAGCTGGCGTATCTGGGCGTGTTGTTATTGTTGTCGATCGAAATCCTGTCCGGGCTGGCGATGTGGAAACCGGTGCAGTTGCAAGCGATCGGCGCGTTCATGGGCGGCTACGAGGGCGCGCGGCGGGTCCATTTTATCGGCATGAGCGCGCTGGCCATGTTCGTGGCCGGCCATGTCGCGCTGGCGCTGGCGTCGCCCCGTTTATTGTTGGCGATGCTGGGCATCGGCGGCAGGAGGAGTTAAGGTGAATCAGGTGTCGGAGAACGATGTGCGGCGCGCCTTGCGCTTGCTGAACCAGGAAGTGGAATCGGGCGGGCCGCTGGGCCGCCGCCGTTTGCTCAAACTCGCGCTGCTGGGGGCGTCGGCGGCCCTGCTGCCCGGTTGCAGTCTCACGGGCGACGAGGATGTGCAGGCGTGGTTGCGCCGGATCTCGCGCTGGAACGATGGCGCCCAGGCGGCACTGCTGCGACCGGGCCAGCGCGCGTTGACCTACCCGGCGCGCGAAGTGAGCACGCCTTTTCGTTTCAACGCGTTTTATTCGGAGGCGTCCGTGCCCGATATCGACGAGGCTAGTTGGCGCCTCAAGGTCGGCGGTTTGGTCGGCCGCAAGGACGATTGGCGGCTCGATCAGCTGCGCGCGCTGGCGCCTTCGACCGAGGTCACGCGCCTGATCTGCATCGAGGGCTGGAGCGCGATCGGACAATGGACCGGCATTCCGCTGCATCACTTCCTGGCCCTGATCGGGGCCGACACCTCGGCCAAGTATGTCGGCTTCACTTGCGCCGATGGCTATTACACCAGCATCGACATGGCCAGCGCGATGCATCCGCAAACCATGCTGGCCTTCGGTTTCGGCGGCGCCGGCCGCCTGCCCGACGCGCTTGGTTTTCCACTGCGGCTGCGCATCCCGATCAAGCTCGGTTTCAAAAACCCCAAACATGTGACGGGGCTGACGGTATCCAACGAGTTCACCAGCGGGTATTGGGAAGATCTGCATGGTTATAATTGGTTCGCCGGCCTGTGAGGCGACCGTTCCTGCCGCGTTTATGGGTGGGATCATCGGTTAGAATTGGCCTGCATGGTCGGACAAGATTCATCCGGCGCCGGATCGTGTACTTTTAATCGGCGGAGCCTGAGCCGCGAAAGCGGTAAACCTTGGATAGGATGATGAATGAAAATCAAGGCCTTGTATTTCAAGGATGTGGGTCCGCTGGGCAACCAATGCATCGATCTCGTCAACGATTGGGACGATAGCATTGAGCCGCGCAGCTTGTTATCCGGCCCCAATGGCTGCGGTAAATCCACCGTGCTACGCGCGGTGGCCATGTTGTGGGACGCCTTGGGTTATTGGTTAGATTATCGCAAGCCCCTTCCCAAAGCGCACCCCGCCCGTGAATGGCTGCAACGCTGGGGCGGTTGTGCGATGGTGTTGACCGACGCGCCGGGGACGAACCACACAGTGGGACTTCTGTTCGGGGACCTGGCCTGGTGCGCCACCATGCGCTCGCAATATATGGATGTGCGATGGATGGGCGAAGGCGTGGCGCGCACCGGCAAGCCGGGCAATCCCAAGCGCGAAGTCTTCATTCCATCCGATGCATGGGTTCAGCAATGGGCCGATGCGCGCAAAAAAATGATTTTATCCTTCGATGAGGTCGATATGCCCAATGTCGTGTTTCTCGATGCTGAAGAGCGGCGTTGGGTCGCCGCCAGGCGCAACGTCGGCGAACACACGGCGGAGAGGCCCGGCAGCGCTGGTTGCCCAAATATCAGGCTAGCGAAGACTGGAAAGACCAGTTGGAGGCTTCGCTCATCACGCTGAAAACCACGCAGTTGCACAAGTATCATGAAATCATCCGGCTGTTGAACGGCTTTTTGTCGGATAAGGAAATTGATTCGGACATTCAGCCGGGTGAAAGCAGATTGCGTGTGAAGCTGAAAAGCAAGCGCGGTCAATCGCACGGTCTGGACGAGTTGAGCGCGGGTGAGCATCAGGTGCTGATTCTCTTGTTTCTGCTGGCGCGCTGGGCGGAAAAGGGCGCTGTGATTCTGATCGATGAGCCGGACCTGTACCTGCACCCATCTCTGGTCAACGGCTTGTTGTCCAGCATAGAAAAACTGGTGACCAGCCTGGATGGGCAATTGATCATCACCTCGCACCAGCCCGACATCTGGCAACGATATGAGGCTTCGGGCAAGCGCCTGGAATTGGGCGTGGCGACCGCCCATCGTCCCGCGCTGAAAATAATTTCATGAGCGGTATCGATGCCGGTATCCAAGCAATCAAGACGCAGTTCATCGGCGATACCGGGGTGAGGGTGCTCTTGGTCGAAGGTTCGGACGACGTGGATGCCTACCGGATTTTTCTGGATAGGAGATTTTCAGGTTGGGAGAAAAATTGGCACTTGGCCCCGGCCGGCAACAAGAAGGCCGTCGCCAAGATGGCTCGCAAGGAGCCGGACTGGCTCGGGTTGGTGGATCGCGATGAATGGAGTGACAGTGAAATTGCCGAGCAAACCGCCGCATGTTCCAACTTATTGATTTTGCCGCGTTTTTGCCTTGAAAGCTATTTGATCGATCCTACCGAATTGTGGGCGGCTTTGCCGGATAAGCAAAGGGCCAAAATTAAGAATGGCGAAGCAGGGCTTCGCCTTGAACTTTGCTCTGATCTCGCCGCCTGGCGACGGCATGCGGCGCTGTGGCATGGCGTGCGCCCGCTTTGGGACGCTCTTCGCAACGCGGGATTTCAGGGTTCGGTGCTCGGCAGCCCGCCAACACCGGATGACGCGGCGCTTCGAGTCATATTGAATCGGTGGCAGCAAACCCTGGATGCCGAGGTCGTTTTGAGCCGGTTTCATACCCTCGAAGCGAGTTTGTCGGCTGAGAATGAGGGGACGCTTTTTACCACATGGCTGTACGCGAAGGATTTCTATCCGAAGGTCGTACATCAGGTATTGAATCGATTGCTGGGCCAGAAAGATGCCAAGTGGCGTCGCAACGCCATCCTTCGCGCACGCCCCGTGCCTGATGACCTCGACATCGTGTGGCGGGCGATGGGTTTGCAACCATGAACCACATGCCGGCTTATTTGGCGTTCACGGGGATCTGATGGTGGAAATTTTTCTTTTGTTGGCGGCGACGTGCTTGGTTTTCACCCAGGGCGTCGCGACGGCATGCGACATCGTTGGCGAGGCGAAGCAGGTGCGCCAAAATAACAGGGCCGCGTACGTCGATATCTCCGACATCGTCAAAAAATGCCTAGCCTCGACACCGGACAGAAACGCCGTCGCGGCCGACTTGAAGGCGCAAAAATTCCTTGTATATGACTCGCCCGCCAAGGATGGAACGCGCACGCTGATCGCCCTGTACGAGATGAAAGGCTTGCTGGGTATCGGATTTCACGACGAGATCAACGTCGTTGTGGTGTTCGTCGATAACTGGGTATTTCGGACCAACGTGACCGCTGATTCCGGTCTATCGTGACCAGTCATTCCGGTCCATCGTGACCGCCCATTCCGGTCTATCGTGACCGATTTTGGCCGCCACCGGAATCGGCGGTCACGATGCCGGAATCAGCGGTCACGATGCCGGACCGGCAACGTGTGCAGCAGTAGTGGTGTTACGTATTTGAAAACCGAACGGGTACGCTTCCAGCTTTTTCTGGAGATCGCCTGCCCGCACCAAAGATCACTATGCGTAAGATCAAAGACGTATTACGTCTGAAGCTGGAAGCCCAGCTGTCACATCAACAGATTGCCGCCGCGCTAGGCGTCTCGAAAGGCGTCGTCAGCAAGTATGTCGGTCTGGCCGCCGCTGCAGGGCTGGACTGGCCGCAAGTCAGGGACACCGACGAAGCGTCCCTGGAGAGGCGCCTGCTTGTGGCGCCTGAGCGGCCGCGTGAGCACGTCCAGCCGGACTACGGCCGCCTGCACCAGGAGCTGCGCCGCAAGGGCATGACGCTGATGCTGCTGTGGAAAGAGCACCGCGCCGACCACGCTGGCGAGCAGACCTACGGCTACACCCAGTTCTGCGAGAACTACCGCCGCTTCGCACAGCAGCTGAAGCGCTCGATGCGGCAGGTGCACCGCGCTGGCGAGAAGCTGTTCATCGATTACGCCGGTCCCACCATCGGCCTCACCGACGGCACGCGGGCCCACGTGTTCGTGGCGGCGCTGGGCGCCTCCAGTTACACCTACGCCTGCGCCACACCGCGCGAGACGATGACCGACTGGCTCGAGTCGACGGCGCGCGCCCTAAGCTTCTTCGGCGGCGTGCCGCAGCTGATCGTTCCCGACAACCCGCGCGCGCTGATCTCGGACGCGAACCGCTACGAGCCGCGCAGCAACGACACGGTGCTCGACTTCGCGCGCCACTACGGCACCTCGATCCTGCCGGCGCGGCCCTACCATCCGCAGGACAAGGCGAAAGCGGAATCGGCGGTGCAGATCGTCGAACGGTGGATTATGGCGCGCCTGCGCCACCAGCAGTTCGCCAGCGTGCACGAGGTGAACCACGCCATCGCGCCGCTGCTGACGCGGCTCAACGACAAGCCGTTCCAGAAGCTGCCCGGCAGCCGGAGCAGCACCTTCGCCGCCATCGACGCGCCGGCCCTGCAGACGCTGCCGCTGCAGCGTTACGAGATGGCGCACTTCAAAACCGTCAAGACCCACATCGACTACCACGTCGAGGTCGAACGGCACCGCTACAGCGTGCCGCACGCGCTGGTCGGCCAGGTGCTGGCGGCGCGCGTGACGGTGGCCATGGTCGAGCTGCTGCACCGGGGCCAGCGGGTGGCCAGCCACGCCCGCAGCGCCCGCGTGGGCGGCTTCACGACGGTGGCCGCGCACATGCCGGCCGCGCACCGCGCGCACATGTAGTGGACGCCGCAGCGGCTGATCCACTGGGGCGCCGGCATCGGCCCGGCGACGGCGGAGGCGGTGACGCGGCTGATGGCAGAAAACAAGCATCCTGAGCACGGCTACCGCTCCTGTCTGGGGCTGCTGTCGCTGGCCAAACGCTATGGAAAAGTACGGCTGGAGGCGGCCTGCATGCTGGCCCTGCAACTGGGCGCCTGCCAGTACCGTCACGTCAACGCCATCCTGAAAAACAACCGCGACCAGAGCACGCCGGCGCCGGCCGCCGACTGGGTCAGCCCGGTCCACGCGCACCTTCGCGGCCCCGGCTACTACCAATAACTGAGGACATGACGATGATGATGCACACCACGCTGGCGCAACTGCGCTCGCTGAAACTGGACGGTCTGGCGGCCGGCCTCGAGGAACAACTGGCCCAGCCGGGCATGGGCGCGCTGAGCTTCGAGGAGCGCGTCGCGCTGCTGGTCGAGCGCGAACTGCATTGCCGCAATGATCGCAAGCTGCTGCGCTTGCTCAAGAACGCCCGCCTCAAATACGGCCAGGCCGCGATCGAGGATATCGACAGTCGCACCGGCCGCGGCATCGACCGCCGCGAGGTCATGAGCCTGGCGCTTGGCGACTGGGTCAGCGCCGGCCACAGCGTGTTGGTGACCGGCCCGACCGGCGCCGGAAAGTCGTGGTTGGCATGCGCGCTGGCGCAGTACGCCTGCCGGCGTGGTTACTCTGCGATCTACCAGCGTGTACCCCGTCTGCAGGAAGAACTGCGCATCCGGCACGGCAGCGGGGCCTTCGGCAAATGGCTGCTGCAGTTGGCCAAGACGGACGTGCTCGTGCTCGACGACTGGGGCATGGGTTCCATTGAGGGCATGACCCGCTCCGACCTGTTGGAGATCATCGACGACCGCGCCGGCAACAAGGCCACCATCATCACCAGCCAGTTGCCGGTCGAGCATTGGCACGCGTGGATCGGCGACGCCACCATCGCCGACGCCATCCTGGATCGCGTCATGCAGCGTAACCACCGCTTCACGCTGAGCGGAGATTCGCTGCGCATGCAAAAACCTAAAACCGCTAAAAAGGAGAAAAATATGGACCCGTCGTGACCGCAGGCATTAGAATTTAACCGCGTAACACCACCACATGCGCATCGGTCACGATGCGCCGGAATGCGCGGTCACGATGAGCGAAATACGCAATAACAAGGTCGATCGCGTCAGCGGCTCCGATGGAGCGCCTGACATCGTATCCGTGAACATCCGCTCGCAGCCGGCCTTGTCGAGCGCGTCCGTCTGCAGGGCGGTGTCCAGTTTGGCGCGGAAAACGCACCTTAGCTGAGAACAGGGCAATGCCGGCCGTTAGGCGTGCCGCGAAGCGAACGATGCCGCCAGGTGGAAGTTCTCTGCATTGGCACTGGCTGACGAGATAGTCGGATCAATGCCGGTGCTGCCGTCTGTAAACGATGCCATGGCCTGTATCAAGTGGTTCAACGATCCTGACATCGCACCGCTGGCCGTGCTGGCCATGCCCGGGGACGCCACGATCGGATTGACAGTGGTGTTCGGATTGTCGTAGAGCAATCTCCCTTCGCCCGCCGTGGCCCAACGCGTCTGGACTTTGTGACCGTCGTTCTGCATGTCGAAATAGGTACTTGAACCCGTTAGAACGCTGGTCTCGACCTTGCCACCATGAAGATTGAGAATCACCGGATCTTGTCTGTGATCGCCTCTACTGGTTTGCACAGAGGGATGAATATGCACCTTTGCAGCGCTGCCTTCTTCGCCAGGTGGCGGATCACCTCCTCCATCGTCGGGTGGCGGATCTCCTCCTCCATCGTCGGGTGGCGGATCGCCTCCTCCATCGTCGGGTGGCGGTGGTGGGTTGGGGCCTGGCGTATTTCCTCCAGTACCATCGTTGACTTCATTGTTCGTCAAGATACCAAAGTTGGCTGCGTTAAGGCCGTCGTTGGCATTGTCGTCCTTGTAATGCACCTTTCCATCGCCTATGTCGTTATAGTTCTCCAAAGCCAATCCCGACGTAACAGTGGTGCCGTTGTAGACTGTTTCGTGAAATACACCAGTCAGATCATTTTTGCTTTCCTGGTATAGATGTCCACCACCAAGCCAATCCCATTTTTCTTGAGTAACCGCGCCATTCGGGACGCCAGCATGATCATATTCATGAAAGGTACCATCACTTGCTAAATCGGTTTGCGCCACCATCCCGTTGTTCAGGTAGTCCCACTGTTGTGTCTCCAAACCCGTAGCGGTATTGATTTTGTAATCGATAATGGTAGCGGCGCCATTGAGCAGGCCGCCGTTGGCATCCACGAGGTGGACGTTCAAGGAACTGGCGCTGTCGTACCACTGGCTTTCCTGGAGATTGAAATCAGTCCCGGCCAGCACTTGCGTGCCGATGACTTTGCCATCCCAGGTGCCCTGATGCTCGCGCAACTGGGTCGTGCCATCCACCGCATCGATCTGCAACACGATGTCGTTGTTCTGGTGATCCCACTGCTCGGTTTCCTGCCCGTTGGCAGTATTGATTTTGGAATCGATGAAGGTGGAAGTGCCGTTGAGCAGGGCGCCGTTGGCATCCACGAGGTGGACGTTCAAGGAACTGGCGCTATCGTAGCTCTGGCTTTCCTGGAGATTGAAATCAGTCCCATGCAAGGTCTGGTGCGCGTATACAGCAGACAATGTGCCGTCACTATTTATCTTGTGTTCAGAAACTCGCGTGAGGCCATTTGCACTGCTCATCTCAACGGCGACGCCGTTATTTTGTAGAACAATCAAATCAGCATTGTTGCCGCCGCTGAATTTATTACCTGCGCCACTTACCGTTGCGCTTGCGCCATCTGCCAAGGTGACGGTGGCGTTAGTTAGTTCCAGTTTCCCAGTGCTACCCGTTATAGCGGCCGTCGTGCCGGAGGTGCCGATAGTTTCATTCACCTCGCCATTCATCGCACCGCTTGCTATGGTCTCGTATTTAATGTCGATCGTGCAGGCATTGACGCCATCGCTCAAATGGTTATCGACTGCGGTGACTTTGCTTGTGCCGCTCGTATAGTCGCTATCGACAATGGTTTCCTTTGCAACAGAAGTACCGTTCGCAGCGTAAATACTGGTATCGACTCTTGCCGACTTACCGTCGGCACTAGTGGTGCCGTCCATGTCGCTGGCCAGCTTGGCGATGGATTGATGGTTGGCGTCCAGACTCACGTTGTAGTTTTTTTGATCGTGTTGCTGCGAC
>JAYVUV010000043.1:0-10020 GCA_043787615.1 Janthinobacterium sp.
CGCAAGTTCGCGCCGATGGTGATTGCCTGCCCTGGCTGCGGGCGCACCACCTCGACCACCTTCCAGGAGTTGGCCGACGATATACAAACCTATCTGCGCGACAGCATGCCGGAATGGAAACAGCGCTATCCGGGCGTGGAAGGCATGAACGTGGCCGTGATGGGTTGCATCGTCAACGGCCCGGGCGAATCGAAACACGCCAACATCGGCATCAGCTTGCCCGGCACCGGCGAATCGCCGGCCGCGCCCGTGTTTGTCGATGGCCAAAAAACGGTGACCTTGCGCGGCGACGATATCGTCCAGCAATTCCAAGCCATTGTGCTGGACTATGTGCAAAGCCATTACGGCACCGGCAATTGAATCACCGCAGTCGATCACTCTACAAAGCAGAAATTTATGTCAGAAAATAAAAAAATGGAAAAGGTCGTCGCCATCAAAGGCATGAACGACTTGTTGCCGGCCGAAGCCCAGTTGTGGGAATTGTTCGAAAACACCGCCCAGTCCGTGCTGCAAAGTTACGGCTACCAATATATCCGCACCCCCATCGTGGAGGAGACCCGGCTGTTCGCGCGCGCCATCGGCGCCGTCACCGACATCGTGGAAAAGGAAATGTATTCCTTCACCGACGCCATGAACGGCGATCAGCTCACCCTGCGCCCGGAAAACACGGCCGGCGTGGTGCGCGCGGTGCTGGAACATAATCTGGTCTACGACGGTCCGAAACGGTTGTGGTACAAGGGTCCGATGTTCCGCCACGAGCGGCCCCAGCGCGGCCGCTATCGCCAGTTCTTCCAGCTGGGCGCGGAAGCGGTCGGCTTCACGGGACCGGACGTGGACGCCGAGCTCATCATGCTGTGCCGCCGCCTGTGGGACGACCTGGGCCTGGAAAACATCCGGCTCGAACTCAATTCCATCGGCGACGCGGCCGAGCGCGCGCGTCACCGCACCGATTTGATCGCCTACTTCGAGTCGCACGCCGCGCTGCTCGACGCCGAAGCCCAGCGCCGCCTGCACACCAATCCGCTGCGCATCCTGGACACCAAAAATCCGGCCATGCAGGACTTGGTCAATGGCGCGCCCAAGTTGCTCGATTACCTGGAAGCGGAATCGCAAGCCCATTTCGATGGCGTGCGCCAGATCCTCGACCATAACAATATTCCCTACACCGTCAATCCGCGCCTGGTGCGCGGCATCGATTACTACAACCGCACCGTGTTCGAATGGGTCACCGACGAGCTGGGCGCCCAGGGCACCGTGTGCGCCGGCGGCCGCTACGACCCCTTGATCGAAATGTTCGGCGGTAAACCAACTCCGGCGGTCGGTTTCGCCATGGGCATCGAGCGCTTGATCGAATTGATGAAATTGCTGGGCGAGCCGCAAACGCGCAACCAGTGCGACGTGTACCTGGTGCATCAGGGCGAGGCCGCGCAATTGCAAGCCTTCGTGCTGGCCGAGCGCATCCGCGACGCGGGCCTGGACGTGGTGCTGCATTGCGCCGCCGCCAGCGGTCCCGGCAGCTTCAAGACGCAGATGAAAAAGGCCGACGCCAGCGGCGCCGCGTTCGCCGTCATCATCGGCGAGGACGAACTGGCCCAGCACACGGCCAGCATCAAGGCGCTGCGCGAAGCCGAGGGCGGCGCCCAGCAACATACGGTGCCCTTCGACGCGGCGGTCGATTATCTGGTCGACCAGATCGTCGGCGACCACGATCACGAGCACGTGCATTACCACCATTGATGGCCGGCGCCGGCGGTGTAGCGCCGGCGGCCATTTTCGACCCACCCACCTGACAGCGACTTTCTCATGGCATACGATCACGAAGAACAAGAACAACTCGACTCCCTCAAGACTTGGTGGAAACAGTACGGCAATCTGGCCTCGTGGGTCGTGATCGCCGGCCTGCTGGCCTACAGCGGCTGGGCCTACTGGAATTACCATCAGCGCAGCCAAGCCTCGCAAGCGTCGCAATTGTATGAGCAGTTGCAAGCGTCCGCCGTCGGCAAGGACAACGCCAAGGTGCAGCGCGCCGCCGCCGATCTGGCCAGCCAGTTTTCCGAGACCGCCTACGCGCCGATGGGCGCCCTGGCCGCCGCCAAGAGCGCTTTCGAGGCGAACGATTTGAAGGGCGCCAAGGCGCAACTGCAATGGGTCGCCGCGCATGGCAACGACGAATATAAAGCCATCGCCAATCTGCGTCTGGCCGGCGTGCTGCTCGATGAAAAAGCTTACGACGAAGGCTTGAAAGTGTTGGCCAATGTGACCTTGCCGCAATTCGCCGCCGCCGTGGCCGACCGCAAAGGCGACATCCTGGTGGCCCAGAACAAGCTGCCGGACGCGCGCACCGCTTACCTGGCCGCGCTGGCCGCCACCGACAAGAAAAACCCGGGCCGCCAGTTGATCGAATTGAAGCTCGAAGCCATCGGTGGCAGCGTGCCCGAGACCAAGGCCGCGGCCTGAATCGCGCGCGCCGCCCATCTAGACCGTCCAGCAATTTAGGAGCAAGTTAAGCTTATGCGTATCACCCACAAGTTCGCCGTCGTCGGCGCGTTGGCCCTGATGGCGGGATGTTCCTCGCTCAATCCCTTCTCCAAGAAGGACAGCAAGACCGAACCGGCCAAGCTGGTGGAATTGAAATCTGGCTTGCCCGTGCGCACGGTGTGGAAGTATGCGGTCGGCTCGGCCGGCGTCTACAACCTGACTCCGGCCCTGGCCGGCGACAGCCTGTTCGTGGCCGGCGCCGGCGGCGTGCTGGCGCGCCTGGACCCGGCCAGCGGGCGCGAGCTGTGGCGCGTCAAGACCGGCACCGATTTGACGGCCGGCGTGGGCAGCGACGGCGTCGTGGTGGCGGTGGGCGGGGTCAAGGGGCAGGTGCTAGCCTTCGGCGCCGACGGCAAGGTTTTGTGGAAGCAGCAAGCCTCCAGCGAGTTGTTGTCGGCCCCGGTGGTCGGCAAGGACGTGGTGGTGGCGCGCAGCGCCGACAACCGTATCGTCGCCTTCGACGCCAAGACCGGCGCCAAAAAATGGACCGTCCAGCGCGCCACGCCGGCCCTGACCTTGCGCGCCGCGCCGGGCATGGTGGTGAGCGGCGACAATGTGTATGTGGCCCAGCCGGGCGGCAAGCTGCTGGCCCTGACCCTGGCGGCCGGCGTGCCGCGCTGGGAAGTGGTGGTGGGCGAGCCGCGCGGCGCCACCGAGCTGGAACGGGTGACCGACATCTCCGGCACCCCGGTGGTGTTCGACAAGGATGTCTGCGCCGTCACCTACCAAGGCAAGGTCGGTTGTTACGACGCCGCCACCGGCGTGGCGCGCTGGGCCAAGGACCAGTCGTCCGACGTGGGCGTGGCGGTCGATCAACGCTTCGTGTTCACGGCCGATGAAAAAGGCGCGCTCTCGGCTTTCAGCCGCGAAGCCGGCCAGAGCGCCTGGAAGTACGACAAGCTGAGCTATCGCCGCCTGTCGACCCCGGCCTCCTTCGGGCGCACGGTGGCGGTCGGCGATTACCAAGGTTATATCCACTTCCTGTCACGGGAAGATGGCGCATTACTAGGTCGCGTCAGCAGCGACGGCAGCCCGATCATGTCGGTGCCGGTCGTCGCGGGCGCGAATTTGATTTTTCAAACCCAATCAGGGACAGTGATCGCTCTCGCGGTCGAGTAATACAATGAAGCCGGTAATCGCACTCGTAGGTCGACCCAATGTTGGGAAATCGACCTTATTCAATCGTCTGACCCGCTCGCGCGACGCGCTGGTGGCCGACCTGCCTGGGTTGACGCGCGATCGTCACTATGGCGAGGGTCGGGTGGGCGAGCGTCCCTTCCTGGTGATCGACACCGGCGGTTTCGAGCCGGTCGCCAAGGAAGGCATCATGTTCCAGATGGCGCTGCAAACCAAGCAAGCCGTGGCCGAAGCCGACGTGGTAATTTTCATTGTCGACGGCCGCCAGGGCTTGACCCCGCACGACAAGACCATCACCGATTTCCTGCGCAAGAGCGGGCGGCAAGTGCTGTTGGTGGTCAATAAAAGCGAGGGCATGCGCTACACGGCCGTGGTGTCGGACTTTTACGAGTTGGGCATGGGCGATCCGTACGCGATCTCCTCGGCCCATGGCGACGGGGTCAACGATCTGGTCGAGGAGGCGCTGAACCTGGCCTTCGCCCAGCGTCCCGAGCAAACCGAGGAATTGGACAAGGCCGAGCGCGGCATCAAGCTGGCCATCGTCGGCCGTCCCAACGTGGGCAAGTCGACCCTGGTCAACACCCTGCTGGGCGAGGAACGCGTGATCGCTTTCGACATGCCAGGCACCACGCGCGACTCGATCGAGATTCCGTTCGAGCGCGACGGCCAGCAATACACCTTGATCGACACGGCCGGTATCCGCCGCCGCGGCAAGGTGTTCGAAGCGATCGAGAAATTTTCGGTGGTCAAGACGCTGCAATCGATCTCGGAAGCCAATGTGGTGGTGCTGCTGCTGGACGCGCAACAAGACATTTCCGAGCAAGACGCCCACATCGCCGGCTTCGTGCTGGAAACCGGGCGCGCGCTGGTGGTGGCGGTCAATAAATGGGACGGTTTGCAATCGGACCAGCGCGACGAGATCAAGATCGACATCGACCGCAAGCTCGATTTCCTGTCCTTCGCCAAGACCCATTTTATTTCGGCCTTGAAGGCGAGCGGCATCGCGCCGCTGATGAAGTCGGTCAACGCGGCCTACGCGGCCGCCATGTGCGACTTGTCCACGCCGAAGCTGACGCGGGCCTTGATCGAAGCGGTCGAGAAGCAGGAACCACGGCGTAAGGGCTCGATCCGGCCCAAGCTGCGCTATGCCCATCAGGGCGGCATGAATCCGCCGATTATCGTTATCCACGGTAACGCGCTGGACGCGGTCGGCGATCCGTATAAACGCTATCTGGAAAAGCATTTCCGCGACACCTTTTCGCTGGTCGGCACGCCGCTGCGGATTGAATTACGGACCGGCAAGAATCCATTTGCCAAAACGCAGAAATAGTCGGGGGCGCGCGGCAGAAAAAGCCAAAACAGGTTACAGTATCTTTTCGGGCATCATTCTCTTGCGGGGGAATGCCATCCCGGCACTTGAAATCACACGAGTCGCCTCCAATTCTTAATTACAACAACATCATGGAGCTGTTATGAGCAACAAAGGGCAACTGTTACAAGACCCATTCCTCAATGCCTTACGCAAAGAGCACGTTCCCGTGTCGATCTACCTCGTCAACGGCATCAAACTGCAGGGCCATATCGAATCGTTCGACCAATACGTCGTTTTGCTGCGCAACACGGTGACCCAGATGGTGTACAAACACGCCATTTCCACCGTGGTGCCGGCGCGCGCCGTGAACCTCAATATCGAAGCCGAAGCGGAGTAAAGCGTTGAGCTTGACGGCCTTGCGCCAGACCTTCCTCCCTACCTTTCCGACGGCCGTATGCGTGCAGCCTTAGTCGGTATCGATTTCGGCCAGGGCGACTTCGCCGCCAGCGTCGAGGAATTGCTCCTGCTGGCGCGCTCGGCGGGGGCCGAGCCGATCACGACCATCACGGCCAAACGCTCCAGCCCCGACGCCGCCTACTTCGTGGGCAGCGGCAAGGCCGACGAAATTGGCGCGGCGGTACTCGACCACGCGTTTGAAATCGTCATCTTTAACCACGCGCTCTCGCCGGCCCAGCAGCGCAATCTGGAAAAGCGCTTGAACGTGCGCGTGCTCGACCGCACCAGCCTGATTCTCGACATTTTTGCCCAGCGTGCCCAGAGCCACGAGGGCAAGCTGCAAGTCGAGCTGGCCCAGTTGCAGCATCTGGCCACCCGCCTGATACGCGGCTGGACCCATCTGGAACGGCAAAAGGGCGGCATCGGCTTGCGCGGCCCGGGCGAAACCCAGCTCGAAACCGACCGCCGCCTGATCGGCGAGCGGGTCAAGGCCTTACGCGCGCGCCTGGAAAAACTGCACAAGCAACGCGAAACCCAGCGCCGCGCGCGCGGGCGCAGCCACACGTTTTCGGTGTCCCTGGTCGGCTACACCAACGCCGGCAAGTCGACCCTGTTCAACGCCGTGACCAAGGCCGGCGTGTACGTGGCCGACCAATTGTTCGCCACGCTCGACACCACCTCGCGCCGGGTGTATCTCGGGCAAGAGGTGGGCAATGTGGTGATCTCGGACACGGTCGGCTTCGTGCGCGAATTGCCCCATCAATTGGTGGCGGCCTTTCGCGCCACCCTGGAAGAGACCATTCACGCCGATTTGCTGCTGCACGTGGTGGACGCTTCCTCGCCCGCGCGCATGGAACAGATCGAACAAGTGAACCTGGTCTTGCAAGAGATCGGGGCGGCCCACATCCCGCAGATTTTGGTCTGGAACAAGATCGACGCGGCCGGCCTGGAGCCGTCCGTCGAGCGCGACGAGCATGCTAAAATCCACCGCGTTTTCATCAGCGCGCAAAAGGGCATCGGGCTGGACTTGCTGCGCGACGCGATCGTGGAATCGGCGCGTCAGGCTCCGGCCATGGCGCATCTGTTTGTGGATGGCGAAGGCAGCGGGCCGCGGGACGACGCGGCCGGCCCGGATCAGGCTGACGAAGCTGAACTGGAAGATAGTATTCCCACCTCTACCTATGTCGGATCACGATAAGTATGCTTGTTTCCATAATTAAAAAAATACGGCCCGCATGGGCACTACGCCAGGCGCCCCGGTCCGGCCGGCGCGCGTCGTCCCATGTCATGGCGCAAGATGGTAAGCGCCCGGGCGAAGGTCCGCCCGATCTGGACCAGCTGTGGCGCGATTTTAATCAGCGTCTGAACAATTTTTTCGGCCAGCGCAATCGTCCCGAAGGCGGTGGCGGCGGCTTGCGTCCGGACATGAAGGGCGCCGGCATCACGGCCGGCGTGCTGGTGGCGATCGCCTTTTTGATTTGGCTGGCCAGCGGCGCTTTTATCGTGCAGGAAGGCCAGACCGGGGTGGTGACCACCTTCGGCAAATACAGCCACAGCACGCCGTCCGGTTTCAACTGGCGCTGGCCGTATCCGATCCAGGCCAGCGAGATCGTCAACGTGTCCCAGGTGCGCACGGTGGAAGTTGGTTATCGCGCCAACGTCAAGAACAAGCAAGCCGGCGAATCGCTGATGCTCACCGACGATGAAAACATCATCGACATCCAGTTCGCGGTGCAATACAAGTTGAAGGACCCGGTGGCGTGGTTGTTCAACAACCGCGATCAGGAAGACACCTTGCGCCAAGTGGCCGAGACATCGATCCGCGAAGTGGTCGGGCACAGCAAAATGGACTTTGTGCTGTATGAAGGGCGTGAAAAAGTCGCGCTCGACACCCAGCAATTGATGCAGCAGATTTTGAACCGTTACGCTATCGGCGCTGTCGTCACCAATGTCACCATGCAGGGTGTGCAGCCGCCGGAGCAAGTGCAAACCGCGTTCGACGACGCCGTCAAGGCCGGGCAAGACCGCGAACGTCAGAAAAACGAAGGGCAGGCCTATGCCAACGATGTGATTCCTAAAGCGCGCGGCGCCGCCTTCCGTCTGGTGCAGGAAGCCCAGGCTTACCGTTCCCTGGTCAGCGAAAACGCGCTTGGCAACGCCTCGCGTTTTCAGCAAGTGCTGACCGAATATCAAAAGGCCCCGGGTGTGACCCGTGACCGTATGTACCTGGACACCATGCAACAAATCTTTTCTAGCGCCAGTAAAATCATGGTCGACGCCAAGTCCGGCAGCAATATGCTGTATTTGCCGCTCGACAAATTGATCGCCCAGACGGCAGCCAACGATGGCGCCGCCAAGGCGGCCGCTGCTGCCGCACCCCCGCCTTCGACCGCGGTGTTGCCGGCCGATACCTTGCCACAAACGGAGCCATTGCGTCCGCGCGATAGCCGTTCCCGCGAATCCTCGCGCGATCGGGAGGGCCGCTAATGAACCGCATCGTCTCTACCCTCATCGTTGCGTTCCTCGCGCTGATGTTGCTGTCGTCGACCGTGTTTGTGGTCGATCAGCGCCGCTTCGCCATTGTTTTTGCTTTGGGTGAAGTCAAGGAAGTGATCGACAAGCCTGGCTTGCACTTCAAATTGCCGCCGCCGCTGCAAAATGTGATTTATCTCGATAAGCGCGTGCTCACCATCGACACGCCCGAGCCGGACCGTTTTATCACGGCGGAAAAGAAAAACATTCTGGTCGATGCGTTTGTCAAATGGCGCATCGTCGAGCCGAAGCTGTATTACGTGAGTTTTAACGGCGAGGAAAGCCGGGCGCGCGACCGTCTGGCCCAAATCGTCAAAGCGGCCTTGAATGATGAAATCACCAAACGCACCGTGCGTGAGGTGATCTCGGGTCAGCGCGGCAAGGTGATGGAAGCGATCCGGCTCAAGGTCGTGGCCGAAGCCACGGTGATCGGGGTGGAGATCATCGACGTGCGCCTGAAGCGGGTCGATTACGTCGAGCAGATCAACAACTCGGTGTACGACCGCATGAAGTCGGAACGGGTCCGGGTAGCCAACGAATTGCGCTCGACCGGTTCGGCCGATTCGGAAAAAATCCGCGCCGACGCCGACAAGCAGCGCACCGTGATCCTGGCCGAGGCTTTCCGCGAGGCGGAAAAGATTCGTGGAGAAGGCGACGCCAAGGCTTCGCAAATCTATGCCGAGGCGTTCGGCAAGAACCCCGAGTTCTATAAGTTTTACCGTAGCCTGGAAGCGTATCGCGCCAGTTTCAAAAATCACAGCGATGTGATGGTGATCGATTCGAATTCGGACTTCTTTAAATACTTCAAGGGTTCCGGCACCGGTACCGGTAGCACGGGCGCGGCGCCGGCGGCGCCAGCGGCCAAGAAGTAAGTCGACGCTCGGCGCGGTCCACGGGCCGGCGCCGCCGTCACGCTTCCCGGCGAAGCGCGGCGGCGGCGCCGGCCCGATTTGCTTGTGCGTCTCTCCGTCTCTCCGTCTAGCCGACTAGGCAAGTTGGCCATCAGCTGTGCAATCGCGTCATCTTTCGTAAAAAACCACCGCGCTCCCACCTGCGGAGCCGTTTTTAGCGCCGCCCGCGCGCTAACTTTTCCCTGTCACCGAATGTTTCGCGTAAAATATCAGGTTCGGCTTTCTGCCTGGCATGCTCGACGCTGCCATGGAAGATTCATTTTTCAACATTTTCCCGTCACACCTTGCCCATGCCGAATTGGCTTTTGCCCGAAAATATCGCCGACGTCTTGCCCTCGGAAGCGCGCAAGATCGAAGAGTTGCGCCGTCTGATGCTGGATAATTTCCGTCTATACGGTTATGAACTGGTGATGCCGCCGCTGCTCGAGTATCTGGAGTCGCTGCTCACCGGCGCCGGCCAGGACACCGATCTGCGCACCTTCAAGCTGGTCGATCAATTGTCCGGCCGCCTGCTGGGCTTGCGCGCCGACATGACGATCCAGGTCGCGCGCATCGACGCCCATCTGCTCAACCGCGCCTCCGTCACCCGCCTGTGTTACGCCGGCAGCGTGCTGCACACCCGCCCGTCCGGCTTGCACGCCACGCGCGAGCCGCTCCAGATCGGCGCCGAGATCTATGGCCACGCCGGCCTGGAAGCGGACGCCGAGATCCAGGAATTGGCGCTCGCCTCGCTGGCCCTGGCCGGCTTCGGCGAGGCGCGCCTGGACTTGTCGCACGTCGGTGTATTACGCGCCATCATCGCCGACGACCCCGCCGCCCTGCGCGACGAGAGCGGCCTGTACGCCTTGTTGCGCGCCAAGGACAGCCCCGGCCTGCAAGCCTTGACGGCCGCTTATCTGCCGCAAACGCGGGCCGCGCTGCTGGCCTTGCCCGGCTTGTACGGCGACATCGATGTGCTCAAGCGCGCGCGCGATGTGTTGCCGCCGCTGCCGGGCATCGCCAAGGCGCTGGCCGAGCTGGCCGCCCTGGCCGGGTCGGCCCTGGGCCGGGCCGAGGTGGCGATCGATCTGGCCGACTTGCGCGGTTATCAATACGAGAGCGGCGCCATGTTCGCGCTGTACGTGCCCGGCCTGC
>JAYVUV010000044.1:0-17057 GCA_043787615.1 Janthinobacterium sp.
GCTACCTAGAAAAAACAGCATCAGCATGGCGGCGCCGCCGTGCAGCTTCATGGCCCACGGTTCGAGCGGATGGATGGTTTCGCCGAATTGGCCGACCGGGCGCAGGAAGTGGCGCGCCAGCAGCCAGGCCGCGCCGCTCAAGAACAAGGCGGCGCTGCTGAAGTAAACGCAGCGCCGGTGCCAGCGCTCCAGGCGCAGATTGATGTGGTGGCGGCTGTGCTGCTGACGCGGGCCGGTGGGCGGGGCGGACGCGCTGTGGGGAGGACGGTGGGTGGACATCGCCTAGATTATAAACGCAGTCGCGCCCATGCTCGTCAATGCGGGATGGCGCGGGTCGCCGCTGGCGGCCACCACTTTCGTGAGCGCATCGGCCACGGCGCAGCTGGCGGCCCGCACCGAGACGCCGGCGCCGCGCGGCGCGGGCGCGCCGCTGCGCCCGTCGATCAAGGCGCCGACGTGGCGGCCGGCGTGGCGGCGCGCCGAAAAGTAGTCGGCCGAACTGGCCATCGCTTCGCCGCGCAGCGTCAGCGCCAGGCCGGCGCGGTTTGGGGCGCGCGGGTCGCGCACCGTCACCGGCCAATCGGCCGGCCCCAGCACGCGCAAGTCGCCGCCCGCGTTGACGCAGGCGCCGGTGACGCCGGCCGCGGCCAGCGCGGCGAGCGCCAGATCCACCGCGTAGCCCTTGGCGATGCCGCCCAGATCGACCCAGCCCGGCGCCAGCTTGCGCACCAAGGCGCCGGCGGCGTCGCCTTCGCAGCGCAGCACCTCGGTGGCGGGATCATATGCGGGATGGATGGCGGCCGGCGCCGGCAGGCAGGCCCACTCGACCAGGCGGGGCGCGCACGCGATGTTGAAGATGCCGTCCGAGACCTCGGCCACCGCCCGCGCCAGATCCAGCACGCGCCAGGTGTGCGGGTCGACCGTCAGCACCTGGCCGGGGTCGGCCCGGTTCAGGCGCGAGACGTCGCTGGCCGGATCGTGAAAGCTCATCGCGCGCTGCACCAGGGCCAGCGCGTCGAAGGCGGCCGCGAAGGCGCGCCGCAGGGCGGCTTCGGGCAGCGCGTCGGCGATGCTGACCTCGACCAGGGTGCCCAGCCAGGGCTGGGCGCGGCGCATCATTTTTTCAGCGCCACCCGGCCGATGGCGGCGATGCGGCGCACGCCGTCGGTCAGATGGGTGCAAGACAGGGTGGCGCCGCTGATGTTGGCGATGCCGTCGCCCACCGTCAGCCCGCCGCCCTGGGCCGATTTGCCGGCGAACTGGCGGCGCCAGGCCGGAGTGCGGATTTCGCCGCCGTGGCTTTCGCGGTAGACCAGCACTTCGATCTGGCGCACGCTGGCGTCGGGCTCCAGGGCCACCGCGTAGGAGATCAACTCGAACTTGCCGACCACTTCGTCGAACACCACGAAGCCGAGCGGGGTCTCGCCCCGGTAGGCGCCGACCACGCGCCAGTTGACCGAGCGCGCCGGCAAGGCGGCCAGCGTTTCCACCTGCCGCATCTGGGCCGCGTCGAGCGTCAGGTTCTGTTCGCGGAACGCGGTCGCGTCCGGGAACATCAGCTTTTGCGCCTGCTCGGCGTTCAGATACTGGGTGGCGAAGGCGGGCGCGCACAGGGCGCAGGCCGCCAGCGGAATCGCTTGTAGGTAACGCATCGCCGGGCCTAGTAAGAAAAGCCCAGGCCCAGATTCAGGCGGTCGCGCGATTTGTCTTCGCTAAATTTTTGATAATCGGCCTTGAGCACCACGCCTTCGCCCACGCGCACGTTGGCGCCCAAGGTGGCCACTTTTTCATCGGTGGACGGCGCCACGCTCAGGCCGGCCGGCAGGTCGGCATACCGGCGCGCCGTGTTGAACTGTTCATAGCGCACGAAGGGGCTGACGGTGTAGTCGCCCGACTTGAACAATTGATAGGCCGCTTGCGCGTACCAGCCGGCGAAGCTGCTTGGCACCGGGGTCGGATTGCCGACCAGGGTGGCGTTGAGCGCGTCGGTGTTGCTGATCTGGCCGCGCGCGTACAGCGCCGACAGGTCCCAGTGGCCCGGCGTGTAGCGGGTGTGCAGGTCGTACACGGTGACGCGCGCGTCCTGCGCCGCGAAGCCTTCGGCCTTGTGGCCGGCCTTGCCGGTGAAGACCGAGCCGCCCACCAGCAAGCCGGGCACGCCGCGCCAGTTCAAGGCGCCGTGCACGCTCAAGTCGCGCGACTTCGCTTGCTGGCCTTCTTGATGGATCGAGCCGAGCGGCGACTCGCGGCCGTCTTGGCCGGCGGCGTCCCATTTGCCCAAATCGAAACCGGTGGTGATGCCGGTGTCCCAGGTCAGCCCGCCGGCGGTGTCGCCGGACAGGCCCACGCCGACTTCGCGCCAGGTCGAGGGGATGATCGCCGTTTCGACGAAATTGCGTTCCACGCCATAGTAGGCGGTCGGCTCGTGGTTGGTGTTGAGCAGACCGGCCGGGATCAGGAACAGGCCGGCCTTGGCGCGCAAGCCGTTGTCGAATTCACGCTCGACATACAACTGTTCGACTTCGCTCTCGCCCTGGTCGTCGGCCGAGACCACGGCGTGCTCCCACTCAAATTCGGAGACGATCTTGGTCTTGTCGTCGAAGCGGTGGGTGACGCCGATCACGGCGCGCCGCACATCCGCCTGCGCCGCGCTGGCGTCCTTGCTGGGGCGGTTGTAATTGACTTCGCCGTAGGCGCTGAAGACGGTGGCCGGCAGCGATGGCGCCGACGGTGCGGATGGCGCGTTGGCGGCGGCCGGGAAGGCGGGGCCGGCCGATTGCGGCGCGGCGGCCGCGCCGGCGGTGCCCGACGCGGCGGCTTGGCGCGGTTCGGCGCCGGCCGCCGGTCTGGCGCCGGCGCGCAGTTCGGCTTTCAACTGGTCGAGTTCGGCCGCCAGCTTGTCGATGCGGGCCAGCAGTTCGGCTTCGCCGGCGGTGGCGGCCAGCGGCGCGCCCAGGAATGCGGCGGCCAGTGCCGCGGCGATCAGGTTCTTGGTCATGTTCTTTTATCTCTGAGGTTAGTGATTGGTTTGGTCGCTGTCGCTCAGCGTGCCGAGGAAGGAGATCACGTCTTCGATTTCGCTGGGCGACAGGGCCGGCGCCATGCCGGGTAGGCGGTTGTACGGCACTTCGGTCACATTGACGTTCTTGCGGTACTGGGCCGGCAAGTCGTTAAACTTTTGCACCACGCCGTTGGCGTCCTTCGGATACCATTCCTCGGGATTGGTATCGCGCCGCACGTAAAAGCCGAGCGCGTCCTTCAGGTTGTTGAAGGCGCCGTTGTGGAAAAAGCTTTGGCGGGTGGCCACGTTGCGCAGGGTCGGCACCTTGAAGGCGCCGCACAAGTCGGCGCGCTCGCTCAAGTCGGTGCGGTCCGGGCCGCACAAGCCCAGATCGAAAAAGTCCGGGTTGGCGTTCACGCCCAAGCGCATATTGCGCGGCAAACCCAGGTTGTCGAAGGTGAAGTCGGTGAACAAGGGCGCGCTGCCGTCGGCGCCGCGCGCGCTGGTGTGGCAGCCGATGCAATTGCCTTTGTTGGGGTCGTTAAACAGGGCCAGGCCGCGCATTTCGGCGGCGGCCAGCGTGGTTTTCCCGGCCAGGAACTGGTCGTAACGCGAATCGAAGGGGTGGAACTCGGCCGCCTCTTGCTGGTATTTCTGGAGCGCGAAGGCGATGCGGCCGAAGGCCAGTTCGGCGTCGTCGAAAATGGCGGCGCCGAACTGGGTGCGGAATTGTTCGGCGTAGGCGGCGCGCTTCAAGTGATCGACCACTTCCTGCTTGCTGGCGTTGGCCATTTCATGGGCCGACAGGAAGGGGCGTTCGCCTTGCTCTGCCAGGGTCTTGGCGCGGCCGTCGCGGTCGAAGCCGCCGGTCGGGGTGCCATCCTTGTCGAAAAAGAAGGCCGGATTCAGCGTCAGGTAGCGCAGCGATGGCGGCGCGCGGAATCCCTGCACGTCGCCATTGACGCCGCCCAGTTGGACCGCCAGATCGTTAGCGGGGCCATGCGCGTGGGCCGGGTCGTGGCAGGTGGCGCAGGATTGTTTGCCGGACGCGGACAGGCTGACATCCTTGAAGATTTTTTCGCCCAGCAGGCCGGCCGTGCTCAAGCCGGCGTCGCCGGCCGGGGTAACGGCAGGTGGCGTCACCGGCGCGGCGACCGGGGCGGGCGCGCTGGCGCCGCCGCCCCCACCTCCGCAAGCGGCCAAGCTCAGGAGGCAGGCCGCGGTGAGCAGGCGAAGGCGGGCTGGGGTGCGTCCAGCCACGGAAAACAGGGAAATGGTGTGCATGGGAAGGGAGTGCAAGGAGGCGATCAATCGCAAATGCGAATCATTATAATTCACGATTCCGGGGTTGACAATCCGATCAGCCGTATTGCTTTGTTATTGTTGTGCGAACGGTACATCCGGCCCGGCCCGGCGCGGCCCGGCCCGGCCAGGCGCCGCGCTTGCTTGCTGCGTGCTTACTTGCTGGACTCGACCACGCGGCCGTTCAAAGCCTGGGTCGGGCGCGCGTTCATTTTATACAGCCGGTGAAACGCGGCGATCTGGTTTTTCGAGATTTCCACCGGCTGCTTTAGCACATGCCAGCGCACACCATCCGTGCAAGGCGGGGTGCTGATCGATCCCGTGTACTTGAAATAAGCGTGGTTGTCGGGCAATAGCGCGGCCGGATTAAAGCCGGGTAAAACGCGCTTGCCGGTTTCCGGCAGCGAGGTGAACAGGGGAGCTAGCGCCAAGTTGGGCAAACCCTGTTTGTACAACACCGCTACGCCGTACAGCTTGCCGTCGGCGTGTTTGTGCATCAGGTGCGCCACCAATGGGTAGGCGACGCCATTGATGGTTTCTTCGGCGGGGGTGTGGAAGTGGAACTCCACCAGCTCGGCGTGCTCGGCGCCGACCTTCAATTCGCTGCCGCGCGCGATCGCCACTTGCACCGTGTAACCGTTATTGTGCATGTCGGCGTCGCCCGCCTCGTATTGAAAATCGAGCGCGGCCAGGGCGGCCTTGCCGGCCACGCTTTCTTCGATGTTGATCGGCGATTGCTCTTTTCCGGCACAGGCGCGGTTGGCGCGATCGAGTTCGGCCCAGTGCGCGGGAGCGGTCTTGCCATCGTAGCTCCAGCTTGCCGGACCCGTTTTGTCGTCTGCGCCGGCGGCGCCGGTCATCCAGACGCAGGCCATGCCGAACCCGAATAGCGCGGTCTTGTTCATCCTTTTCCCCCGACGTGGTTATCCCGCCGCCTATATTGGACACATTTCCGCTCGCCTCGTTGATCTCGCGCATTTCCCGGTGGAATTCTGGCGCGGCCGCTTATCTGGCTTGTCTCTTCATTGTTGAATCCCGGGATAATAAAGTTTCACGTTTCATTAATGATTTGAGAAGCCAATATAAAACCAAACGTAAATTTTATGGAATCAAACCGAACCCGCGTCGGCACGGCGCGCCGGAATTTTCACCTGCGCGTGCTGGGAGAAAGCATTTTTATAGGATATAATCATTGCCGAAATGGAACTATGTCCAAGGTCGCGGTACTCATTGACGGTAATGGTCCGAAAAATAAAACGATTCCCATTAGCGTCGGCATTCACGTTGTAGATATCTGATTTTAAATTGTCATTTGATAGTTATAACCAGAACAGAGAAAAATATGAAAAAAATAATATTCGGCTTGTCCTGTGAAGGGCACCGGAAAAAAAGCCTGCGCACCGCCCTGGCGCTCGCCATGTTGGCGACGTTGACGGCGTGCGGCGGCGGCGACGCCCAGCATCAAAGCGCGGCCGCGACGGCCAACCCCGAGCAGGCCGTGCTGGTGGCGAAAACCGCCGCCGCCGCGCGCTTTTCGCTCGCTCAACAGACTTCCCTGCCGGGCAAGTTACAGGCCGAGTCCTACGGTAGCGCGTCCGGGGTGCAGATCGAAGGCACCAACGACGTCGATGGCGGCAGCAATGTCGGCTACATCGACACCAACGACTGGATGACCTACACCGTCAATCCGAGCACGGCCGGCTGGTATAAGGTCGAGTACCGGGTGGCGGCGCAGGGCGGCAACGGCCGCGTCGTGCTGAGCCAGAACGCCAAGGACATCAGCGCGGTGGTCGGCGTGCCCGACACGGGCGGCTGGCAAAACTGGACCACGGTCAGCTCGCGCGTGTACTTGAACGCCGGCGAGCAAAGCTTGTCGGTGTTCGCCGTCGGCGGTGGCTTCAATCTGAACTGGATTAACTTCACCAAGGAACAAGTGGCCGCGGCGGCGCTGCCGGCGATCCATCAGGACGGTCATTTCTGGGTGGACGCCTCCGGCAAACGGGTCAATTTGCGCGGCGTCAATCTGGGCAACTGGCTGGCGATGGAATTCTGGATGCTCAACTCCAGCATTTCCACCAACGACGGCAGCGTCGGCGACCAATGCAAGCTTGAAAGCACGCTGACCAACCGTTTCGGCGCGGCTGAAAAAGAACGCCTGATGGGCGTGTACCGCGACAACTGGATCACCGCGCGCGACTTCGATCTGATGAAGTCGATGGGCATGAACGTGGTGCGCCTGCCGTTCCTGTATAGCTTGGTCGAGGATGAAAACCATCCCTACAATTTGCGCGCCGACGCCTGGAAATACCTCGATTTCGCCATTAACGAAGCCGAAAAACGCGGCATGTATGTGATTCTAGACTTGCATGGCACGGTGGGCGGCCAGGCCGCGGCCGGCGAGCAGCACGACGGTTGCGTCGGCCCGGCCCAATTGTGGACCAATAACAGCTACAAGGATCGCACCAAGTGGTTGTGGGATATGATCGCCAGCCGCTACAACGGCCGCAGCGCGGTCGCCGCCTACGACCTGTTGAACGAACCTTGGGGCACCGATGCCCAGACGCTGGCCAATTTCTCCTACGAATTGTTCGACGTGGTGCGTCGCAAAGATCCGCAGCACATGATCATGCTGCCAGGTCATAACAGCGGCATCGACGCCTACGGCAATCCGAATACGCGCGGCTTGACCAATGTCGGTTTCTGGATGCATTTCTACCCCGGCCTGTGGGGATGGAACGAAGTGCAGGGCGCGGAAAACCAAGCCAATATGCATTCGCGCTGGTTGCATTGCAATGTGGACGGCACCGGCGAGGCGTGCGATTGGAATAAGCGCATCAGCGATCTGAACACGCCGTTCATGGTCGGTGAATTCCAGCCTTGGACCTTGTTGGGCAATTACGGCGGCCAAATCACCCGTAAGACTTATGATATGTACAATATGTACGGTTGGGCGGCGACCAGCTGGGCGTACAAGACGGTCAATCAGGGTGGGTCGGACGGCAACACCAATTCCTGGGGCTGGGGCATGGTCACCAACAGCAACAACGGCGGCACCTATGGCAACCTCAATGTCAGCAACGCCAGCAGCGGCGAGATCGAATCCTACTTCCGTGGTTTCGGCAGCCAAAAACTGGTACGCAACGAGAGCATCGCTTATTGGATGAACTGGAAGCCGACGGTGGGTCAACGCATCGAGGCTGAAATGTTCAGCAACGAAAACGGCATCCGCATGGAAACCACCAGCGACCAGGGCGGCGGTTTCAACGCCAGCGATATCAAGGACGGCGACTGGATGAATTACCCGGTCGATGTGCCGAGCGCCGGCACCTACAAGGTGCAGTTCCGGGTCGCGTCGATGTATGCGGGCGGACGTTTGGTGTTGGGCAAGAACGGCTCGGACTTGGTGGTGGTGGACGTGCCGAACACGGGCGGCTGGCAAAACTTCCAAACCGTCACCGCCAACGTGCAGTTGAACGCGGGCCAGCAGGATCTGACCATCTACGCGCGCGTGGGTGGCTGGAACATTAACTGGTGGCAGTTGGACAAGCAATAATATCGGCGTAAGTTAACAAGCGGCGCGAAACGCACAGGTGACAGCCTGCGCGTTCCGGCCGCTTTTTTTTGCGTCGAACGCGTCACGCCGCCGCTAGCGCTCTTTTTTTCGGGCGCTGGGAAACGGGTAGACCTGGCAGCCGGGCTTGGGCGGGGATCGCCCCTTCGCTTGCGGCGTCGCCGGGGCGCCGCGTTGACGGCCGCGCTGGTCGCCGCCCTCCCCATCGGCGTCGTCTTCGCTGGAAAGGTAGCCGGCCGTCACGAAAGCGGCCATCGTGTCCCGATACGCGCAGGCGGCGCAGGTGCAAGGCGATTCGCTGCCGAACCAGCGCTCGCTTTCATCGAATGGAATGAAGCCGTTTTCGCCGTCCACATTCACGTTCACCGACGCTTGGATGGTGAAGGTGCCAACATTTCCACATATGGGGCAACGCAGTCTGGTTTTCATCGCGGTCGTCCTTTCATAGGTGTGACCTGTCGGCGCGCACGAAAGTTCAGCCGATGCGCTGCCCGGCGCGCGCCTTGGAACCAACAGACGGTTACACGCACTTATAAACTTGAAAACGCTGTCGGGTTGACGCGGGCAAGGGGCTAAATGATCTACTTAAATTTGTGCGGCCGGTAAATCCATTCAATGGCGCCCAGGGTTGGCCGCCGTCTCATTGGCCACCCGCCTCGGCGCTGCCGCCGCAATCCTCGCCGACGCCGCGGCCGGCGCCGGGCGCCAAGGACGACCCGGCACCGGCCGGCGCGCCGCCCGCACCGCGTTCCACCCTGGCGCGATTGAACGCGTCGGGCTTGATGCAAGCCCGGGTCGGCCCGGCGAGCGTGCCGGATTTCTCCATCGTGGTGCGCGCGGTGCCCGATGATTTGATGCGCCACCGCTCGGGCGTGTATGGCTACCTGCCGCGGCCCGGCACGCCCTTCGCCAAGCCGCGGTGGCATGTCGATTGGACCAGCCGGCCCGAGGTGGCCCAAGCCCGCGACGTCCGGCTGGACTATCACCGCGGCTTGCAAGCGGAACGGGAAGTGGTGGCGGCGATGCGCGGGCAAGGGGTGAGCGACGAACACATCGCGCGCCATATCGTGGCGCTGCGCAACGAGACCCGTCTATCCAAATACAGCGAGGCAGAATTGCCCATGATATACGCGAGAAATCTCGATAAATATGGCGACCGCCAGGGACCCGCTTACGCGACCCTATTGGCCAAATATGGCTCGCCGCCGGAGGTGATACGGGCCGGCTTGCGCAGCAACCCCAGCATGGATATATTGACAGGAATCGGAATTGTTCAATGAAAAATGACAAGGAAATCATGTTGAGCCGGGTCGACGGGCGCGGTTTCGTGCTGTACGACGTGGAGTCGGGACGTGGCCGCGCTTGCGGCGATGCCGATGCCAGAAAGACCCAAGGCAATATGCACAGCGTCGGCGGCCATACCTTCGCCTTGTACGCGGATGGCGGGCAATTGTATTTTCAATGGAACAGGCGGCGCTGGAACCTGCGCGACCCGGATTTGAAGATCAAATATCGCCATGATTTCGAGGCCAAAAGCAGCGTGTTTTCCGCCAACGACGCCAGCCTGGCTTATCCGGCCTGGTGGCGCGACGATCCGGCCTTCAACCCGAACATCCCGGAATACGACGAGGACGAGGATTATCTGGCCTATGTCTTTTCGGTCAAAAACAATCTGGAATTGCAAAAAGCCTTGAAGCGCACCTGGGACGACAGCGCCCACGCCGGCAGCGCGGCCTGAGATGGCGCGTGGCGTCCGGCGCGCGCCGATCGGCCGCGCGCGCCCGGATCAGCCTCGGTCGGCGCCCACGTCCATATCGTCGGGCAAGGCGAACTCGCCCCGTTCGTAGGCGCGCACCGCCTCGCGTCCGTCCCGCTCGAACGCGAGCGGCACCAGAATGCGCACCCCGCCCATGGCCGGCGCGAGCCATATGTCCGCTTGCGCGTGGTTATAGTCGGCCACCACCGCCGGCACCCCGGCCGCGACCAGGCAACCGCAGACGAGCTGGGCCTGCATGGGAATCAGGTATTGCGCGATCGAAATCAGATCGCGCCCGGGCGGCGCCTCCCGCTCCCGCGCGCCGAGGCGGCTCGGCGCGCCGTCGATATCGTCCAGCGTGGTGTTCATTGCAATCCTTCTCGTGGTCGGTGGCCGCCATCTTACTATGCGATGACTTTTCATATAAAAATCTTATCGAATCGAGCATGCCCGGCGCCGGGACAGCGTCATTGTTCCACATCAAAAGCGGCCGCCATGAACAAATGCACACTCAGCGAACATGTGCTTGAGCTTGCCTTTGCGCGCGGCCACGTCGAACAAGACGGCGGCCCGGCGCGCCGCTCCGGCGCCAGGTTCTCAACCCAAGGGGCAGCCCTGTCTTTGTCGAGGTGTAGATATGGTCACACGCAAAAAAACCGGCCCGTCGGTCGATGGCGCCGGCTCCATCCTCAGTACCGTGGCCGGTCCCTCGGACGCGCGCGCGCCCACCAGCGTCGGCAGCGAAAATCCGATCGCGCGCCAATTGCTGATCAAGGTGGTGGGCGACGAGCGCCTGGCCGCCGAGACGCCATTCAACCCGACCAAGCCACTCGAATACGGCGAGGCGGCGCGCGTGCCGCATCGGGGCCAGAGCCATGCGCCATCCACGCCCCTGGCCACGGCCGGCACCAGCACCGAAACCATCGCCTCGCCCAAAGTGGGCGACGGCCATCCCGAGCCGGGCGCCAATCCCCTGAACCGGTCGCTGGACCGGGTCCGGGTCGACGACGGCGCCCGCGCCTTGACCACCAATCAAGGCGTGCCGGTGGCCGACAACCAGGATTCGCTCAAGATCGGGCTGCGCGGCCCGACCGCCTTCGAAGACTTCATCCTGCGCGAGAAGATCACCCATTTCGATCATGAGCGCATTCCCGAGCGGGTGGTGCACGCGCGCGGCTCGGCCGCGCATGGCTATTTCGAAGCCTATCAAGACTTGTGCGCGCTGACCCGGGCCGCGCCGTTCGCCCGCGCCGGCAAGCGCACCCCCACCTTCGTGCGCTTTTCCACCGTGGCCGGCGAGCGCGGCTCGGCCGACACCGTGCGCGACGTGCGCGGCTTCGCCGTCAAGTTTTATACCGATGAAGGCGTGTGGGATCTGGTGGGCAACAACATTCCTGTGTTTTTCATCCAGGACGCGATGAAGTTTCCCGACCTGATACACGCCGTCAAGCCGGAGCCGCACCACGCCATGCCGCAAGCGTCCAGCGCGCACGACACCTTCTGGGATTTCGTCTCGCTCAGCCCGGAAAGCACCCACATGCTGATGTGGCACATGTCGGACCGCGCCATCCCGCGCAGCTACCGCACCATGCAGGGTTTCGGGGTCAACACCTTCCGCCTGGTCAACGACAAGGGCGAGGCGCATTTTTGCAAATTCCACTGGACCCCGCTGGCCGGCACCCATTCGCTGGTGTGGGACGAGGCGGTCAAGCTGGCCGGCGCCGACCCCGACTTCCATCGGCGCGACCTGTGGGAAGCCATCGAGGCCGGCAATTTCCCCGAATGGGAGTTGGGACTGCAAGTGTTCAGCGAGCAGCAAGCCGCCCAATTCCCGTTCGACGTGCTGGACCCGACCAAGATCGTGCCCGAGGAATTGGTGCCGCTGCGCGCGGTCGGCAGGCTGGTGCTGGATCGCAATCCGGACAATTTTTTCGCCGAAACCGAGCAAGTGGCGTTTTGCGCCGCCCACGTGGTGCCGGGCATCGACTTCAGCAACGATCCCTTGCTGCAAGGGCGCATCCATTCCTATATCGACACCCAGATCAGTCGCCTGGGCGGCCCCAACTTCCACGAAATTCCGATCAACTCGTCGCTGGCCGAAGTGCACAACAACCAGCGCGAGGGCATGCACCGGCAAGCCATTCATCGCGGGCGGGTCAATTACGAGCCCAATTCGCTGGCGGGAGGTTGTCCTTTTCAGGCCGGGCAGGCAGGATTCACCAGCTTCCCCGAGCCGGTCGCCGAAAACAAGGTGCGCGGCAAGCCGGAATTGTTCGCCGACCATTATTCGCAGGCGCGCCTGTTCTGGCACAGTCAGAGCCCGGCCGAACGCGCGCACATCGTTGGCGCCTACCGTTTCGAACTGACGCGGGTGCAGACCCCGGCGATCCGGCGCCGCATGGTGGCCGGGCTGGTCAACGTGGACCCGATGCTGGCGGCCGCGGTGGCCGAGGCACTGGGCATCGAGGTGCCGCCGGCGCTGCCGCTGGCCACGCGGCGGCCGATACCGGCTTATCCGCCGTCGCCCGCGCTATCTTTGCTGAGCCGGCCGGGCGTGGTCGGCGTGCGCACGCGCCGGATCGCCGTGCCGGTCGCCTCCGGGGTGGACGGCGCCATGCTGCGCGCCTTGTACGCCGCGCTGCTGGCCGAGGGCGCGGTGCCGCGCCTGATCGGCCACGCGCTGGGCAAGGTTGGCTCCATCGACGAGCAGGCGCTCGATGTCGAAATCACTTTCGAAACCGGGCCGGCGGTGCTGTACGACGGACTGCTGCTGCCGGACGGCGCCGCCGCCAGCGGCACCCTGGCGCGCGACCCGCGCGCGCTGGAATTCGTGCGCGAGCAGTATCGCCACGGCAAGCCGATTCTGGCCGTGGGCAGCGGCGCGCTGCTGGTCGAACGCGCCGGCTTGCCGCCGGCGCTGCCCAACGGCGAGCCGGACCCAGGCTTGATCCTGTGCGACGCGGCCGGCTTGGCCAAGGCGATGCTTGCGTTCAAGGCGGCGCTGGCGCGGCACCGGGTGTACGCGCGCGAGACCGATCCGCCACGGGTGTGACGGGCGGGCCGGATCGCCGTTCGCAGCGACCGGCATCGTGATGCTACGCCCTCCGCATTGAGTCTTTCATGCAAACATCGGATGAGGCGCCGAGACATTTCGCCGCAGAAACCGCTGGCTATCCCTAGCCCGTTTTCTGTTCCGCCACGTCGCGTTTGGGTGGCATGCCGAACATCCTGGCATATTCGCGGCTAAATTGCGACACGCTTTCATACCCGACCTGGAACGCGGCGCTGGCGACATTGGCCGCCTCCACCACCATCAAGCGGCGCGCTTCGAGCAAGCGCAGCTGCTTTTGATATTGCAGCGGTGTCATGGAAGTGATGTGCTTGAAATGGTGGTGGAAGGAGGAAGGGCTCATGCGCGCGGCGTCGGCCAGCTCTTCGACCGGCAGGGCGCGCGAAAAATGGTCGCGCAGCACGTGAATGGCGTCGGCCACGCGCTGGGTATGGCTATTGGGCAGGGCCAGCTTGCACACCTCGCCGCCGTGCGGACCGGTCAGCAGCCAAAAACAGAGCTCGTTTACGACGGCCGGCGACAGCACCGCCACCGCGCTTGGATTGTCCAGCATCCGGATCAGGCGCAGCACGCAATCGGCGCTGGGCAGATCGAGGTCGCTGACGAAAATCCCCGGACCGGCGTCGGCGCTCGGCTCGGGCGGCCTCGCCAATTGCGCCATGATGCTTCGAATATGGCCGACATCGAACTCGATATTGATGCCCAGGTAGGGCCGCTGCGGGCTGGCCAGGGTGATGCGGCCCAGCGCCGGCAGTTCCAGATTGACCACCAGCGACTGCATGGCGCCGTAATCGAACACGCGGTCGCCGAAACGCACTTGCTTGGCTCCCGTCAAAATGATGCACAGCGCCGGTTTGTACACCATGCGATAGGGCGCCGTGGGGTGGCGCGAACGCAGCATGCCGACTCCGGGGACCGGGGTTGGAAAAATACCGTCGCCGCCGCCGTGGGCGTCGATATAGGCGTTGGCGGCCTCGATCAAGTCAGTGTGCATCGCTGTCCTCCCTGGTGCGCCAGTGTAGCGCGGCGCCGGCCGGGGCGGGCGATGGCAGCGCGCGTTTTGGAGGAATAGGCAAAAAATGCCGATGTTCCGGCATTCACGCCCGCGCCGGCGCGCCGTAGACTGGCCGCACACCGCGCTTGCCACGGCGGAACCATCGCGCTACCAAGGAACAATTATGACTGGCTGGACTGTATTGGATATGCCATCGCAACAGGGCCGCACGGCCGTCGTCACCGGCACCGGCGGCCTCGCTTATCAGGACGCGCTGGCGTTGGCGCGCGCCGGCGCCGACGTGATACTGGCCGGCCGCAATCCGGCCAAGGGCGCGCGGACGGTGGCGCGCATACGCGACCAGGTGCCCGGCGCCGCCGTGCGGTTCGAAACGCTGGACTTGGCCGATCTGGCCTCGGTGGCCGCGTTCGGCGCCCGCCTGCGCGCCGCGTCCGGCCGGCTCGACCTGTTGATCAACAACGCCGGCGTCATGACGCCGCCGCGCCGGGGCGTGACGGCGGACGGCTTCGAGCTGCAATTGGGCACCAATTATCTGGGCCATTTCGCGCTCACGGCGCAGCTGCTGCCCTTGTTGCGCCAGGGCCGGGACGCCCGTGTCGTGCACTTGTCCAGCCTGGCCGCGAACGATGGCGTGATCGACTTCGACAACCTGGGGGCCGAACGCGGTTACCAGGCGATGAAAGTCTACAACCAATCCAAATTGGCTTGCCTGATGTTCGCCCTCGAGTTGCAACGCCGCAGCGACGCCGCCGGCTGGGGCCTGCGCAGCGTGGCCGCCCATCCCGGGCTGGCGCGCACCGAGATCGTGCCCAACGGCGCCGGCTGGCTCAGTCCCCTGGGCTTGTTTCGGGTGCTGTTCGCCCGCGTTCTCTTCCAGTCGGCCGCGCGCGGCGCGCTGCCGACCTTGTACGCGGCCACGGCGCCCCAGGCCGGTCCCGGCGCGTATTACGGGCCGGACGGTTTTCAGGAGCTGCGCGGGGCGCCGGCCGGCGCCAAAATGCCGCCCCGGGCTTTGGACGCCGGCGTCGCCGCCCGCCTGTGGCAGGTGTCGGAACACTTGACCGGCGCCCGTTTCGGCTGAGCGGGGCGCACCGGCGTTTGCCGCTCACAGGTGGAGGCGATGCAGTTGCCCGGCCCGTTGCGCGGCGTCGATGGCGCTTCGAACGTGGCCCGCGTTCGCGCACGCGCTCGCGCCCTCATCATTCAGGCGGCGCGCCGCCATTCCGTCAGATAGCTCTGCGGCGTCTTGCCCAGCAAACGGTGGAACATCGCCGTGAAAGCGCTGGTGCTGGCGTAGCCGAGCGCGCGGGCGATCTGGCCCACGTTTTCGCCGCGCGACAGGCGCAAGAACGTCTCGGCCAGATGCACCTGCTGCACCCATTGCCGGTAATTGAGTCCTGTCTCCTTGGGAAATAAACGGATCAAGGTGCGCGCGCTGGCGCCCGCCGTGGCGGCCAAGTGGGCGATGCCCGGGCGCGCGCCCGGCGCCGCCATGATGGCATGGCAGGCGGCCAGCAGGCGGCGGTCGCGCGGCCACGGTATCGCGATCGGCACCGTGTCGGCGCAGGCCAATTCGGACAGGATCAGCGCCGCCAGGTGCCCGCCCCGGCCGGGGACGGGGTAGGCGAGCGGTTCGCGCATCAAGGCCAGGATCAGTTCGCGCAGCAGCCGGCCGACCTCGATCACCTTGCAGCCGGGGCCGAATCCGGCCGCCGCGTCCGCGTCGATATACAAGGTGCGCAGGCTAACCGCGCTCAGCATGGTGAGCGCGTGTTCCACGCCCGGCGCGATCAGCAGGGCGCGGCGCGGCGGCAGCAGCCACACGCCCAGTTCGGTGGTGACGCGCATCACGCCTTCGCTCGCGTACACCAGTTGCGCGCACGCATGGCTGTGCGGCGCGATGCGGGCGCCGTGGGGCTCATCTTTCAGCAGGGCCGTCACGCGACGCGGCGCCGGTGCGTGCTCGGGCAGACAATTTGGCATTTGGGCGACGAAAGGTGGAATCCGTGTGGAATATCGCCATATTACACTGGCAGCTCGCCGGTAGCGCGATGTCGGAGCGCCGGCGACCGCTCTCCAGACGCATTGTTCACCACCACCCACGACCTCCATGAGCTATTCCTCCAATTCGGCCGCGACCGCGTCCGGTACCAGACCGGCCGCCGGCGCGGGCGCCGTGATGCCGATCCTCGGCGCCGTCGCGCTGGTGCACCTGCTTAACGATCTGATGCAGGCCATGTTGCCGTCGATCTATCCCATGCTCAAAGCCGAATTCGGGCTCAGTTTCACCCAGGTCGGCTTGATCACCTTGACCTTCCAGTGCACCGCTTCGCTGCTGCAACCGTGCATCGGCTTGTACACCGATAAACGGCCCCTGCCTTTCCTGCTGCCGCTGGGTATGTGCTTCACATTGGCCGGCGTGCTGATGCTGTCGATGGTGCGCAGTTTTCCCACGCTGTTGCTGGCCGCCGGCATGATCGGGGTCGGCTCGTCCACCTTTCACCCGGAAGCGTCGCGGGTGGCGCGCATCGCTTCGGGCGGGCGCTTCGGTTTCGCCCAGTCGGTGTTTCAAGTGGGCGGCAATCTCGGCTCCGCGCTGGGGCCGCTGCTCGCGGGCGCGGTGATCATCGGGCACGGCCAGGGTCGGATCGTATGGTTCGCCCTGCCGGCGATGGTGGCCATCGCCGTGCTATCCGGTGTGAGCCGCTGGCATCGGCGGCACTTGAACGGTTTGCCGCGCAAGGCGCCGGCCCACGCCGCGCCGGGCTTGTCGTCGGCCCGCGTGTACGGCGCGCTCGGCGTGCTGGCCATGTTGGTGTTTTCCAAGTACATCTATATGTCTAGCCTGAGCAGCTATTACACTTTTTACCTGATCGACAAGTTCGGCTTGTCGGCGCATGCGGCCCAGATGTACTTGTTCCTGTTTCTGGCGGCGGTGGCGGCCGGCACCTTCCTCGGCGGTCCGATCGGCGACCGCATCGGCCGCAAGCGCGTGATCTGGATCTCGATCCTGGGCGCCGCCCCGTTCACCCTGCTGCTGCCGTATGTCGATTTATACTGGACCGCTTGCTTGACGGTGGTGATCGGTTTGGTGATCTCGTCGGCGTTTTCGGCCATCGTGGTGTTTGCGCAGGAACTGATGCCGGGCAAGGTCGGCATGGTCGCCGGTATCTTTTTTGGCCTCATGTTCGGCATCAGCGGCATCGGCGCCGGCGCCATGGGGCATCTGGCCGACGTGGCCGGCATCGCTTCGGTCTACAAACTGTGTTCCTACCTGCCGCTGTTGGGCATGCTCACGGCGCTGTTGCCCGATATCGAGCGGACCGGGCCGGCCCGCCCGAG
>JAYVUV010000045.1:0-4988 GCA_043787615.1 Janthinobacterium sp.
TGACCGATCAGCTGGCCGCCAAGGGCATCGAAACCTCGAACGAGTGGATCGTCAGCCGCAGCGGCATTTCGGCGCGCCATTACGCGGCGCCCTCGCAAAACTCGTCCGACCTGGGCGTGGAGGCGGCCAAACAGGCGCTCCAGATGGCCGGCTTGCGCGCCGACGATATCGACTTGATCATCGTGGCCAGTTCCACCCCGGATTTTTTCGGCAGCTTTCCCAGCACCGCCTGCATCGTGCAAAGCAAACTGGGCATGACCAACCATTGCGCCGCCGTCGATGTGCAAGCCGTGTGCAGCGGCTTCGTCTATGCGGTGGCCACGGCGAATAGTTTCATCCGTTCGGGCGCCCACAAAAACGTGCTGGTGATCGGCGCCGAAGTGTTTTCCCGCATTCTCAACTTTAACGACCGCAGCACTTGCGTGTTGTTTGGCGACGGCGCCGGCGCCATCGTGTTGACCGCCTCGTCCGAGCCGGGCATCCTGGCCACCAAGTTGCACGCCGATGGACGCCACGCCAACATCCTCAGCGTGCCGGGCAGCATGGCCGGCGGCGCGCTGGCCGGCAGCGCCTTCCTGTATATGGACGGTCCGGCCGTGTTCAAGCTGGCCGTGTCGGTGCTGGAAAAAGTGGCCCACGAGGCGCTCGACGCGGCCGGCATGCAAGCCGGTCAGATCGATTGGCTGATTCCGCATCAAGCCAATATCCGCATCATGAATAGCACCGCCAAGAAGTTGGGCTTGCCGCTGGAAAAAATGGTGGTCACGGTCGATCAGCACGGCAACACCTCGGCCGCCTCGATTCCGCTGGCGCTCGATATCGCCATGCGCGACGGCCGCATCCAGCCCGGCCAGAACGTGATGATGGAAGGGGTGGGCGGCGGCTTCACCTGGGGCGCGGTGCTGGCCAGAATGTAAGTCCGGTCGTCCAACAAATAATAGGTATCAGCATGAGTAAATTTGCATTTGTTTTCCCCGGTCAGGGTTCGCAAGCGGTGGCGATGCTAGCCGGATTCGCCGGCAATCCGGTGGTCGCGCAGACGGTGGCCGAGGCCTCGGACGCGCTCCAGTTCGACCTTGGCAAGTTGATCGCCGAGGGTCCCAAGGAAGAGCTCGATTTAACCAGCAATACCCAACCCGTGATGCTGACCGCCGCCGTGGCCGTGTACCGGGCCTGGATCGCGGCCGGCGGCGCGGCGCCGAGCGTGGTCGCCGGTCACAGCCTGGGCGAATATTCGGCCCTGGTGGCGGCCGGCGTGATCGCCTTCAAGGACGCGGTGCCGCTGGTGCGCTTCCGCGCCCAGGCCATGCAGGAAGCGGTGCCGGTCGGGCAGGGCGGCATGGCGGTGGTGCTCGGCTTGAGCGACGACGCGGTGCGCGCCGTGTGTCTGGAAGCGGGCGGCGCGGACGGCGGCGCGGTGGTGGAGGCGGTCAATTTCAACGCACCGGCCCAGGTGGTGATCGCCGGCCATGTCGCGGCCGTCGAGCGCGCCTGCGAGCTGGCCAAGGCCAAGGGCGCCAAGCGCGCCATGAAGCTGGCGGTGTCGGCGCCGTTCCATAGTTCGCTATTGTGGCCGGCTTCGGACCGCTTGCGCGCCTACCTGGACGAGATGCATTTTTCGGCGCCGCATATCGCCTTGATCAATAATGTCGACGTGGCGGTGCAACACGATCCGGCCGCCATCAAGGACGCCCTGGTGCGCCAGGCCGCCAGCCCGGTGCGCTGGGTGGAAACAATGCAAAAAGTGGCGGCCGAGGGCATCGTCGACGTGATCGAATGCGGCCCGGGCAAGGTATTGACGGGCTTGACCAAACGGATCGACCCGGCACTGGCGGGCGACGCGATCGTCGATCAAGCTTCCCTGGAGCGCTTGCTCGGTCTGCTCAAGTAAATGTTATCGGCGGCGCCGCGCGCCGCTTTTTCTCTTAGCGAAAGACAGTCATGAATTTAGTCAATCAAGTCGCCCTGGTCACGGGCGCCTCGCGCGGCATCGGCCGCGCCATCGCCGAGGAATTGGCGCGTCAGGGCGCCAAGGTGGTGGGCACCGCCACCAGCGAGGCGGGGGCGCAAGCCATTTCCGCGTATCTGGCCGAGATCGGCGCCGAAGCCGGCCACGGCGTGGTCTTGAATGTGACGGACGCGGCGCGCTGCGCGGCGGTGGTCGAAGACACCCAAAAACGGTATGGCGGCTTGTCGATCCTGGTCAATAACGCCGGCATCACCCAGGACCAGCTGGCCATGCGCATGAAAGACGAGGAATGGGAGAACGTGATCGCCACCAATCTGTCGGCGGTCGGGCGCTTGTCGCGCGCGGTGCTGCGTGGGATGATGAAAGCGAAAACCGGGCGTATCATTAATATCACCTCGGTGGTGGCGTCGACCGGCAATCCGGGCCAGATGAATTACGCGGCCGCCAAGGCCGGGGTGGAAGGCATGAGCCGCGCCCTGGCGCGCGAAATCGGCAGTCGCAACATCACGGTCAATTGCGTGGCGCCCGGCTTCATCGACACCGATATGACGCGCGCCCTGAGCGCCGAGCAACACGCCGCCTTGCTGACGCAAATTCCGTTGGCCCGACTGGGCGCGGCGCACGACATCGCGGCCGCTTGCGCGTTTTTGGCGTCGCCCCAGGCCGCTTATATCACGGGCAATACCTTGCATGTGAATGGCGGGATGTATATGAACTAATGCCTCGCGGCATGGGCTGCAAGCGCCGCGCCGGCCCGGCCGGCGCCCAAGCTTGCGCGGGCATTGGCGTCTTTTAGCGACGGCTTCGGCCCAGTTAGCGGCAGACGCTGAAATTAGTATTCGGACGCGCAAACCTGATAAAATGCGCGCACTTTCTGTAACACACACAATGGAGCCATAACATGTCGGATATCGAACAACGCGTTAAGAAAATCGTCGCTGAACAACTGGGCGTCGCCGAAGTGGACATCAAGACCGAATCGTCGTTCGTGGACGATCTGGGCGCCGATTCCCTCGATACCGTCGAGCTGGTGATGGCCCTGGAAGACGAATTTGAAATGGAAATCCCGGACGAGCAAGCCGAGAAAATCACCACCGTGCAGCAAGCGATCGACTACGCGACCGCGCACGTCAAGGCCTAAGCCTGTCCGACCGACTTCAGGAGAATCGCTTGAGCCGTTCAACAAACCGTCGTGTGGTGATTACCGGCCTGGGCTGCGTTTCACCGGTCGGCAATACGATCGCCGAGGCGTGGAGCGCCATCACCGCGGGCCGCTCCGGTATTGCCACCATTACCAAGTTCGACGCCCTGCCGTTTACCACCCACTTCGCCGGCGAGGTCAAAGGTTTCCAGATCGAGGATTACATCCCCGCCAAGGAAGCGCGCCATATGGATAGCTTTATCCATTTCGGCATGGCCGCCGGGATTCAAGCGGTGCAAGATTCGGGCATCGTCGTCACCGAGGAAAACGCCGACCGCATCGGTGTGATCATCGGTTCGGGCATCGGCGGCTTGCCGATGATCGAAGAGACCAAGGCCGATTACGACAAGCGCGGCCCGCGCCGCATTTCGCCGTTCTTCGTGCCGGCCTCCATCATCAACATGATTTCGGGCGACCTGTCTATCCATTACGGCATGCGCGGACCGAACTTGTCGATCGTGACCGCCTGCACCACCGGCTTGCACAGCATTGGCGTGGCGGGCCGCTTGATCGAGTACGGCGACGCCGATGTGATGATCGCCGGCGGCGCCGAATCGACCATTTCGCCGCTGGGCATGGGCGGTTTCGCCTCGGCCCGCGCGCTGTCGACCCGCAACGACGACCCGGCCGCCGCCTCGCGGCCCTGGGATGTCGAGCGCGACGGCTTCGTGCTGGGCGAGGGCGCCGGGGTCATGGTGCTGGAGGAATACGAACACGCCAAGGCGCGCGGCGCCAAGATTTACGCCGAGCTGCTCGGCTTCGGCATGAGCGCCGACGCCTACCATATGACTTCGCCACTGGAAGACGGCAGCGGCGGCAGCAAGGCGGTGATCTCGGCCCTGGCCAGCGCCGGTGTCAACGCCGATCAGATCGATTATCTGAACGCCCACGGCACTTCGACCCAGCTGGGCGATCTGGCCGAGGTGATGGGCATCAAGCGCACCTTCGGCGCGCACGCCGGCAAGCTGGTGGTGAACTCGACCAAGTCGATGACCGGCCATCTGCTCGGTGGCGCGGGCGGCCTGGAATCGGTGTTGACGGTCTTGGCGCTGCACCATCAAGTGTCGCCACCGACCATCAACATCGTCAAGCAAGACCCGGCTTGCGATCTCGATATCTGCGCCAACACGGCGCGCGACATGCGGATCGATTACGCGGTGAAAAATTCGTTTGGTTTCGGCGGCACCAACGGTTCACTCATTTTCGGTAAAGCGTGAACTTATAGCGCTCACTTCGGTCCTACCAAGTGGGCGCTGATTCCGCGCTGGCGTTCGCCAGCGCGTGAATTTGCCCGGCAATGTTGCCGGCGCGTCTAGCAGTGACTCCCTGTATCACCAACGCACCATGTCGATCGCGGTGTCCCTCGTGCTTCGCCCCGCGTTCGGCATGCGCTGCTGCATGGCGCTATGGTGCGGTGGCGCGTGCGCTGCCGCGTTTGTGCAAGGCAGCGGCGCCAGTGTTGACGCCTATGCGCTAGCGTGGCCGGGAGCCATTGTCAGTGCCGCGGCAGCCCTGTTTTTAGCCATTTGTCTGTGCCAGAACAGGACTGCCTACCAGCTTGATATATCCGGTGTCGGGCAGTTAAGGCTCGCGGTATACCAAGACAGTGGCAGCGCTGCGGGACCGCCCGCAGACTTGGCGCGGTTGATGCCGGGCTCGACGCTGTGGCCGGGATTTTTATTATTGCATTTCAGTACGTGCAAGGGCCCCGTGGCCGTGCCGGTTTGGCACGGATCGGTGCAAGCGGGCGGATTCCGGGCATTGGCCGTGGCTTGCCGGGCAATCGCTGCGCGCGGCCATGAATGCGAATAAAAAAAT
>JAYVUV010000046.1:0-6748 GCA_043787615.1 Janthinobacterium sp.
CTGGCCGACGAAGTCAGGGCGGCGAACTTGGCCAATACGCCGCGGGTGTAACGCGGCGCCGGCCGGCGCCAGGCGGCGCGGCGGCGCGCGATCTCGTCATCGGCCACATTGAGTTGAATCAACAACTGATGCGCATCGATGGTGACCGAATCGCCTTCCTGCACCAGCGCGATGGTGCCGCCTTCGAACGCTTCGGGCGACACATGCCCCACCACCATGCCCCAGGTGCCGCCCGAAAAGCGGCCATCCGTGATCAAGCCCACCGATTCGCCCAAGCCCTTGCCGACCAGCGCGGCGGTCGGCGCCAGCATTTCCGGCATGCCCGGGCCACCCTTCGGTCCCAGGTAGCGCATCACCAGCACATCGCCGGCCTTGATGCTGTCGGCCAAGATCGCGTCCATAGCCGTATATTCATCGTCGAACACCCGCGCCGGACCCGTGATGACGGGGTTTTTCAAGCCCGTGATTTTGGCCACGCAACCTTCCGGCGACAGGTTGCCTTTTAAGATCGCCAGATGGCCCTGCTTGTACAAGGCTTGCGCGATCGGCCGGATCACGTCCTGCCCTTGCGGCGGGGCCGAGGGCACGCCCGCCAATTCCTCGGCGATGGTGCGGCCGGTGATGGTGACGCAATCGCCGTGCAACAAGCCGGCGTCCAGCAACAGCTTCATCACTTGCGGCACGCCGCCCGCCTTGTGCAAATCGGTCGCCACGTACTGGCCGGACGGTTTCAGGTTGCAAATGACGGGTACGCGCTGACGCACGCGCTCGAAATCGTCGATGTTCCACTCCACATCGGCGGCGTGGGCGATGGCCAGGAAATGCAACACGGCGTTGGTCGAGCCGCCGGTGGCCATGATCAGGCTGACCGCGTTTTCAATCGATGCGCGCGTGATGATGTCGCGCGGCTTCAAGTCGCGTTTCACCGCTTCCACCAGCACCCGGGCCGATTCGGCCGCCGAACCGACTTTTTCGTCGTCCGGATTGGCCATGGTGGACGAATACATGAGCGACATGCCGAGCGCCTCGAACGAGGACGACATGGTGTTGGCCGTGTACATGCCGCCGCAGGAGCCGGACGAGGGGCAAGCGTTGCGTTCGATGCCGTCGAAGTCGGCCTTCGACATGCGCCCGGCGGTGAATTCGCCCACCGCCTCGAAGGCCGAGACGATGGTCAAGTCCTTACCCTTCCAGTTGCCCGGCTTGATGGTGCCGCCGTAGACGTAGATGCCGGGCACATTGCTGCGGGCCAGAGCGATCATGCCGCCCGGCATATTTTTGTCGCAGCCGCCGATCACCACCACGCCGTCCATCCATTGGCCGTTGACGGCCGTCTCGATACAGTCGGCGATCACTTCGCGCGAAATCAGGGAATACTTCATGCCCTCGGTGCCCATCGACATGCCGTCCGAAATGGTCGGGGTGCCGAACACTTGCGGGTTGCCGCCGGCTTGCTTGATGGTGGAGATGGCGATGTCGGCCAGCTTTTGCAAACCCGAGTTGCAAGGGGTGATGGTGGAATGGGCATTGGCCACGCCGATCATCGGCTTGTCGAAGTCGGCGGTCTCGTAGCCCATGGCGTAATACATGGAACGGTTGGGACTACGGGAAACACCTTCGGTGATGTTGCGGGAACGACGGTTGTAGCGCGGCTGATCGGCCATGATGAAACTCCTTTTGCGATGTGCCGGCTAGATTGCCTTGCGCTAGCCGGCCTGTCAAATATATGATGAACGCGGCTGTAAGTGGCAAGCCATATCACCGGCGGACCATCCCATGGAAAAGCATATCGATGAACCTTGAGCTGCGCCAATTGCGTTACTTCGTCGCCGTGGCCGAGGAATTGCATTTCGGCCGCGCCGCGCTGCGCCTGCACATGACCCAGCCGCCGCTGTCGCAAACCATCCTGGCCCTGGAAGCGGCGCTGGGCGCGGCCTTGTTCGTGCGCAACCGGCGCGAAGTGACGCTGGCGCCGGCCGGCCTGGCCCTGCTGCCCGAAGCGCGCCGCCTGCTGAGCGCGGCGCAGGAATTGCCCGAGATCGCGCGCCGTGCCGCCGCCGGCGAGGCCGGCCGGCTGGCGCTGGCCTTCGTTTCCTCGGCCGACTACAGCGTGCTGCCGCCCTTCCTGCGCGCCTATCGGGCCGCCTTTCCGCAAGTGCAGATCCGCCTGCAAGAGGCGACTTCCGACGTCCAGCTCGACGACTTGCTGCAAGGCCGGGTCGACGCCGGCCTCTTGATCGCGCCGCTGCCGGACCGGGCCAGGATCGAACTCGATTATCTACCGGTGTTGGCCGAGCCGCTGATCCTGGCCGCGCCGGACGGCCCTGACGGCGCCGACGGCGAACCGGTCGATCTGGCCGCGCTGGCACCCCTGCCGCTGATTATTTTCCCGCGCAGCATAGCGCCGTCCTTGCACGACGCCATTTTGACGGTCTTCCGCGGCGCCGGCATCACCCCCGTCATCGCCCAGGAAGCGATTCAGATGCAAACCATCGTCGGTCTGGTGTCGGCTGGCATGGGTATCGCACTTGTGCCACAATCGGTCTCGAATTTGCAACGCCCGGGCGTGCGCTACCGCGCGCTGCGCGCGGCCACACCCCTGGTCGAAACCGGCTTGGCCTGGCGCCGCGACAATCGCTCGCCGGTGCTGGCCGGCTTTTTAGATTTACTCAGAAAGAACATACCATGTTGATACACCCGATGCCCGACCCGGTCGCCTTCGCGCTCGGCCCTTTGAAAGTGCACTGGTACGGCTTGATGTACGTGCTGGCGTTCGGCATGTTTCTGGCCCTGGGCCGGGTGCGCGTGAAGCAGCCGCACATCGCGGCCCAGGGCTGGAGCGCCCAGGATCTGGACGACATGCTGTTTTACGGCATGCTGGGGGTGGTGCTCGGCGGCCGGCTGGGCGAAGTCTTGTTTTACCGGCCCGCCTTCTTTTTCGCCAATCCGCTTGAAATTTTCGCGGTGTGGCACGGCGGCATGTCCTTCCACGGCGGCTTCCTGGGCGTGCTGGTGGCGATGGCCTTGTGGGCGCGCAAGGCCGGCCGCAATTTGCTGGACGTGTACGACTTTATCGCGCCGCTGGTGCCGCTCGGCTACGCGGCCGGCCGGATCGGCAACTTCATCAACGCCGAACTGCCGGGCCGCATCGCGCCCGAAGGCTTGGCCTGGGCCATGAAGTGGCCCGGCATCGAACAGCCGGTGCATCCGTCGCCGCTGTATCAAGCGCTGGTCGATGGCTTGCTGGCCTTTATCATTTTGTGGTTGTACGCGCGCAAGTCGCGCCCGAGGCTGGCGGTGGGCGCGCTGTACACCCTGCTCTACGGCTGCGCCCGCTTCTTCACCGAATACTTCCGCGTGCCCGACTATGAAGTCCATTTCGCCGGGATCACGATTTCCTCGGGCCAGATGTTGTCGCTGCCGATGATCGTAGGCGGAGCGATCATGCTGGTTTGGGCTTACCGACGCGATGTCAGAGGGACCGCGCCGTCGCCGAAAGCGGCACGCTGATAAAGGGCCCGAGCGGGCTGGCCGACGCGCCCGCCACGCTCACGGCGCTTGTAGCGCGGCCAGAATGATGGTCCATTGCGCGGCGGTGACGGGCGAGATCGACAAGCGGCTACCTTTTTGCAGCAGCGGCATCTCTTCCAGCCCCGCCATGGTGCGCAGCACGGCCAGCGGCAACAAGGCGGTCTTGCGTTCGCCGCGCACATCGACGCCGACCCAGCGCGGCTCTTGCGGGGTGGCCTTGGGGTCGTGATACTTGCCGCCGGCCTCGAACTGGCTGGCGTCGGGATAGGCCGCGCTGGCCACTTCGGCCACGCCGGCCACCCCCGGTTCGGCGCAACTGGAATGGTAAAACAACACGCCGTCGCCGACCCGCATGGCGTCGCGCATGAAGTTGCGCGCCTGATAGTTGCGTACGCCGAACCACGCCACGGTTTGCCCGGGCGCGGCCATCACATCGTCGATACTGACTTCATCCGGCTCCGACTTCATCAACCAATACGCCATCGCCCGCCCCCGGTGGCGCGCACGCGCGCGCAATAAAAAAGCGGCTGCGCATGCACCATGCGACAACCGCTTCTTGAATGGAACCCCGCCTGTGCCGCTATGCCGGCATCCCGAACCAAACGGTTCAAGGTGGTCACAGTTAGTTCAATTTCGGGTTCGTCGGACTAGCGACGCTCACTCCCATCGAACATAATCCCGCAACCGGTGCACATAAATGGTTCAAGGAATATATGACAATCGCGAACACTGCAGGGTAGAACAGTAGTTTACTCCGATGATCCCGCATGTCAAACCTAATTTTGCAAGCCGCGACCAGGAAGCGCCGTTATCGGCTTTAAAACAAATCCTCTTGCGGGGTCAACGCCCGGTCCAGCACGCCATGCATGGCGTCGATCTTTTGCTTGACTTCAAGAATGCTGTGGTCCGACAGCGGCCCCTGCGGCGCCTTGACCGACAGGAACTCGGCCGCCACGCCCAGGGCGGCCATGACGGCGATGCGGTCGTTGCCCTTGATTTTGCCGGCGTCGCGGATGGCCGTCATCTTGCCGTCCAGGAAGGCGGCCGCCTCGCGCAAGGTGCGCTCCTCGCCCTCCTTGCACAGCAGCCGGTAAGCCTGGCCCATGATGTTGACGTCGACATGCTTCATTGGGTCTCTCTGTGTTCGAGGCTGGCTTCGGCCAGACCGGCCTGCACCAGCTCGGGAATTTTTTCCAGCAGCGCCAGCACCCTTTGCTGGGCTTCGCGCATGCGCTCGGCATAGTGCGCGTTATCGGCTTGCAGCGCGGCGTTCGATTGGCGCAATTCGGCGTTTTCACGCCGCAACAGATGGGTCAACTCGGCCAGTTGGGCGACTTTTTCGGACAGGTCTTGGAATTCAGAAATCATCCCTCCACTATAGGGCTGCAAGCGAATTGACGTCAACCGATTCGGCCCGATGTCACAAATTATTACGAAGTCGTGTGCGCTGGCGTGACCGGCCCGAAACCCGGGCCGGCGGGGCGGCGGCCGGGGCGCGACGGCTTGACCGGCCGGGCGAGCGCGAGCCGCATTTGCGCTACTTCAATAGTTGTAATGAATTAAATGGTGCTCAGCCTTGAAAAACCGCATAAGCGTCCCTATAATTAGCACTCGTTGGCAGAGAGTGCTAACAGCCGATTTTGGCCCCGCAGACACCGCAAGGGGCCGCGAACTGAACTAGCCCGCGCCGTGTGCGCGCTTTGCATTCATTGTAGCAATACCCCATCCATTGAACTTTAAGGAGTTGTATATGAATCTTCGCCCTTTGAACGATCGCGTCATCGTCAAACGCCTGGACCAGGAAACCAAAACCGCGTCCGGCCTCATCATTCCTGACGCCGCCGCTGAAAAACCGGATCAAGGCGAAGTGCTCGCCGTTGGCAACGGCAAAATTCTCGAAGACGGCAAAGTGCGTCCTTTGGATGTCAAAGTCGGCGATCGGGTCTTGTTCGGCAAATACGCCGGCCAGACCGTCAAGGTCGATGGCAACGAACTGATGGTCATGCGCGAAGAAGACATCATGGCGATCGTTGTCAAGTAATACACGTGTAAACGCGGACGTTTGAACGTTTTACCGATTCCCCCTATTCTGGAGAAACAAACATGGCAGCTAAAGAAGTAGTATTCGGCGACGCAGCGCGCGCCAAGATGGTCGAAGGCGTCAATATTCTGGCCAACGCCGTCAAAGTCACCCTGGGCCCTAAAGGCCGCAACGTGGTGCTCGAGCGCTCGTTCGGCGCCCCCACCGTCACCAAGGATGGTGTCTCGGTGGCCAAGGAAATCGAACTCAAAGACAAGCTCATGAACATGGGCGCGCAAATGGTCAAGGAAGTCGCTTCCCGCACCAGCGACAACGCCGGCGACGGCACCACCACCGCCACTGTGCTGGCGCAAGCCATCGTGCGCGAAGGCATGAAATTCGTGGCCGCCGGCATGAACCCGATGGACTTGAAACGCGGCATCGACAAAGCCGTCGCCGCCACCGTGGAAGAACTGGCCAAGATCGCCCGTCCTTGCACCACCACCAAGGAAATCGCCCAAGTCGGCGCCATTTCCGCCAACTCGGATTACTCGATCGGCGAGCGTATCGCCGAAGCGATGGAAAAAGTCGGTAAAGAAGGCGTGATCACGGTCGAAGACGGCAAATCGCTGAACGACGAACTCGACATCGTGGAAGGCATGCAGTTCGACCGCGGTTACCTGTCGCCTTACTTCATCAACAATCAAGAAAAGCAAGTCGCTATCCTGGACAATCCATTTGTCCTGCTGTGCGACAAAAAAATCTCCAACATCCGCGATCTGCTGCCGGTGCTGGAACAAGTGGCCAAGGCCGGCCGTCCACTGCTGATCATCGCCGAAGATATCGAAGGCGAAGCGCTGGCCACCCTGGTGGTCAACAACATCCGCGGCATCTTGAAAACCTGCGCCGTCAAGGCTCCGGGTTTCGGCGACCGCCGTAAAGCCATGCTGGAAGATATCGCCGTGTTGACCGGCGGCCAAGTGATCGCCGAAGAAGTCGGCCTGACCCTGGAAAAAATCACCCTGGCCGAACTGGGCCAAGCCAAGCGTATCGAAGTGGGCAAGGAAAACACCATCATCATCGACGGTGCGGGCGAAGCCGGCGACATCGAAGCGCGCGTCAAGCAGGTTCGCGTCCAGATCGAGGAAGCGACCAGCGACTACGACCGCGAAAAACTGCAGGAGCGCGTGGCCAAGC
>JAYVUV010000047.1:0-2117 GCA_043787615.1 Janthinobacterium sp.
TCCCGCTTGACCGCACGCGGCGCCGCGCGGCGCCCGGCACGCGGCGCCCGGCACGCGGTGCCCGGCCAGATTGCGCCGCCGCATTGGCGCCGGCGCCGCCGTGACCCGCCCGCCGTCGGGATCGGCCCACATGCCGCGCCAACGCCGGCTGCGGGCGCTTCGCGCGGGGCCGGTTTGCCCGCCACGATTGCGCGCGGCGCTTGGTGTTACCGCACGCTGTTTGTATAATCTCTATCAAATATATCAAATAAGAAAGCCGCTATTAAACCAGATTATGTGGCTGCGGGCCCAGAGGCGCAGCAAGCGATGACAATCAAGCCGACCAAAGCGCCGCCGCCGGTGGCCGAAGGCGATCCGCTCGCCACCAGCATGCCGACGCCGGCCTTTCCGATGGTGGCGGTGGGCGCCTCGGCGGGCGGTTTGGAACCGATCATCGCCTTTTTATCGGGTTTGCCGGTCGATAGCGGCGTCGCGCTGGTCGTGATCCAGCATCTCGATCCCAGCCATCGGACCTTGCTGCCCGAATTATTGCAGCGCGCCACCAGTATTCCGGTGCAGGAAATCGAAGACCGCATGCTGCCGTTCCCGAACCGCATCTACGTGAAACCGGCCAACGCCGACCTGGGCCTGGCGGACGGGCGCTTCGTGCTGAGCGCGCCGTCCGGACCGCGCGGCCAGCGCTTGCCGATCAATACCTTCTTCACCGCCCTGGCGGCCGGGTGGACCGACCTGGCGGTGGGAGTGGTGTTTTCCGGCATGGGCGACGATGGCACGCGCGGCTTGCAAGCCATCAAGGAGCGCAACGGCTTGACCCTGGCCCAGTTTCCCGACAGCGCCAAGTTCGACCCCATGCCACACAGCGCGATCGCGGCCGGGGTGGTCGACCTGGTCGATTTGCCGGAAAAAATGCCGGCCAAGGTCATCGCCTATCTCAAGCAAATCACTTTGCTCAACCGCCAAGTCGGCGCCGTTGAAATCAAGAATTTCTTGCCTGAAATCGTGAAGATCTTGACCGAGCACACGGGCAATAGTTTTGTCGATTACAAGATCAATACCGTGCTGCGCCGCATCGAGCGCCGTATGAGCTTGCACCAGATCCCGTCCATGGAAGACTATGTGCCGCATTTGCGCGGCAATCCGGCGGAAATCGATTTGCTGTTCAAGGAACTGTTGATCGGCGTGACCAGTTTTTTTCGCGATCAAAAGGTGTGGGAATACCTGAAAGTGGTGGCCTTGCCGCAGTTGCTCGCGGCCAATCCGGAGGGGCGCGCCTTCAAGGCGTGGATACCGGCCTGTTCCACCGGCGAGGAAGCCTATTCGCTGGCGATGGTGTTTAGCGAGGTGGTGGCGCAAGTCAATCCGCGCGCCAAGTATTCGCTGCAAATCTTCGCCACCGACCTGTCGGCCGACGCCATCGACCGCGCCCGCCAGGGCCGGTTCGGCGCGGCCATCGCCGGCGATGTCTCGGTCGAGCGCCTGGAACAGTTTTTCCTGGCCAGCGAGGGCGGCTATCATGTTAAAAAAGAAATTCGCAACATGATCATCTTCGCGCCGCAAAACATCATCTCGGACCCGCCGTTCACCAAGCTCGATATTCTCTGCTGCCGCAATCTGTTAATCTATCTCAATGCCAAGTTGCAACAGCGCCTGATTCCGCTGTTTCATTACGCGCTCAACGCAGGCGGCATTTTATTGCTGGGCAGCGCGGACACGCCGGGCCATTTTTCCGATCTGTTCGCGCCCCTGACCACGTCTTCCCGTCTATACCGGCGCCTGGGCGAGATCGACCGCCGCCGTTTGCCGACGTATTTCCCCACCAAAGTATCGGCCGCTTCCGCCCCCACCCTTAGCGAATCGAGAGAAGTCAGCATGCCCGGAAAGATCCAGTCCCACGTCGAACAGCTTTTGCTGCAAAAATATTCACCGGCGGCCGCGCTGCTCAACGAACAGGGCGACATCCTCTACATCAACGGCCGCACCGGCGCCTTCCTGGAGCCGGCGGCGGGCAAGGCCAATTGGAATATCCACGCCATGGCGCGCGAGGGCTTGCGCTACGAATTGGCCGGCTTGATCAAGAAAGCGCTGCAGAGCGAGGGCGTGGTGCGCCTGAAGGGCTT
>JAYVUV010000048.1:0-15147 GCA_043787615.1 Janthinobacterium sp.
GTTATGGAAACATGTCGACCTTGCCCTTGTGCGTGAGCGTGCGCGCCAAACCGCGAAAATCGACCGTGTGCAAGGTAACGGGGCGGCGCCAGACGCGGCCCACGTATTCCATCACGCGTTCGGCCTGGCTCAGTTCCAAACCGCGGCCGTCGCGCTGGTGGTCGTGCCGCAGCACCAGGCTGGCGTCGTTGTCGAGCTGGGTGACGGCGATGCAGGGCGCGCCGTAATTGTATTTGGGCGCCAGAATGGCTTCGCGGATGGCATGGATGTCGCGGTTGACGATGCGGGTCTCGCCATCCTTGCGGCTTTCGTAGACAAACAAATCGAGCCGGTCCGCCATGTCCTGATCCAGATAGTTGCGAATGAAGCCGAAATCGTCTTCTTCCCGGCAGATGCGGCGCGCCGCCGCGATGCCCTTCGATTCGATCAGGTGTTCCCACAGCGAAAAACCGAGGTGGTAAGGGTTGACGGACAGCGCCAGCTGGCTCTGGCCGGCGAACGGGCGCACCACATCGGAATGGGACTTGACGGCCGAGACATACACGTCGCCGGGCAAAAAATCGGCCTCGCGCAATAGGCGCGCGTGCCAGTACGAGGCCCAGCCCTCGTTCATGATCTGGCAGGCGAACACCGGATAAAAATAAAACGCTTCCTCGCGCACGGCCAGGAAGATGTCGCGCTCCCAGTCGTCGAGCTCGGGCGCATAGTGGGCGATGAACCACAGCAAATCGTATTCCGGTTGCGGCGGCAATTCCACCCGGGCCGAGGGGCGCACGGGAGAAGCCGGCTTTTCGCCCGGCAAGGCATGATAACGCCGCTCGAAGCCGCCGGCGGGCGGCGCGGCGTCTTGCATCGTCGGGGGCGGCGGGTAGGGCGGACGGTACAGGATGGTGTTGATGTCGACGTGCGGTTCGAGCGCCAGCGCCGCGTCGAGCACCGCCTCCACCTTTTCCTGGCCGTGGCGCGCCAGCGCCGCCTCGATGCGATGCGCGCGCGCCGCGCTCTGCTCCAAAATCTGGCTGCCGGCCATGCTGGCGAAGCGGGTGAACAACTGATTGTTCTTGGCGAAGTCGGCGTGGCCCAGCACGTGGGCGGTGACCAGGGTGTTTTCGGCCAGCGAATTGCTGTCGACCATATAGGCATGGCAGGGGTCGCCGGGAAACATCACTTCGAAGATACGCGAATTGCCCATTTGCTGGCGCACCAGTTGGTGGATGTAGCGCACCCCGAAGGACCAGTGGCGCATGCGCACCGGCAAGCCATACACGGCGATCTCGGTCATGAAATGGTTGGGCACCAGTTCGAAGTCGACCGGATAATAATCGAGGCCCAGTTCGGTGGCCAGCGCTTCGATGCGACTGGTGTAGTCGGCAAGCCGGTCGGCTAGCCGTTCGGCTAGCCGGTCGGCCGACGGATCGGTGGTCTTCATGACGCGTGCTCCTCGGACTGGGCTTGATTGACGAAAAATTTGCGGATGGCGCGCCAGACGTCGTCGGTGTTGGCCAGCACGCTGCTGGAGACGGGCATGCCTCGCCGCTCCAGTTCGGCGCACAAGCGGCGCATTTCGGTGTCCAGCGAGCGCGGCATACCCGGCACGGTTTCCAGGTAGCCGATGTAATTGAGCAGGCCGGCCAGTTCGATCAAGGCATGGTTGGCGGCGGCGCGGTCCTCGGTGAAGTTTTCGCCGTCGGAGGCGTAAAACATATAGCTGTTGTAGAGGGCGGGATCGTAGTGCTCACGCATCAGATCGAGCGTGAGCCGGAAGGCGCTGGAGGCGATGGTGCCGCCGATGCCGGTGACGAGGAAAAATTCGTTCTCGGGGAATTCCCAGGCGCGCGTGGTGTGGGCCACGAAGCGGGTTTCCACCTTGCCGTACTTGCGCCGTATGCCTTGCAGCGCGAAGAAGAAAAAGGCCTTGGCCAGTTTGCGCTCGGCCTGGGTCATGCTGGCCGACACGTCCACCACGAAAAACACCACGGCGTTGCTGGTCGGTTTGCGCCGCATCACCAGCTGACGGAAACGCAAGTCTTCATTGGTGAAGGCGACCGGATTGTCCTGGACGGCGCGGCGCTTGATGGCTTCCTTGACGGTGCGGCGCCGGTCCAGCCGCGAACGCGCGCCATGCCGGTCCCAGCCTTCGCGCACCAGTTCATGTTCCTCGATGACGGTGTGGCGTTTCGGCTTGAGCAAAGGTAATTTGAGCTCGTCCCATAGCCAATCCATGATGTCGTCGATGGAAAACTCCAGCAACAGCTTGACCTCGCCGTTCTGATTGCCGCCGCCTTCGTTTCCGCCCGGGCCGACGCCGGCCTCGGGCCGAGCCGGGCGCAACACGTCACCGGGCTGCCCCTCGCCCTGGCCGACGCCGCTGCTGCTGCGGGTTTCGGCCAACCGGAAACGCGCATGTTCCAGCAGGCGTACCGGCACTTGCACGGTGCGTTCCTGGGGGCCCGAAATGAGGTCGGGGCCGGCGATCAGGTCGGGCAGATGATGTTGCACCGCCTCGCGCACCTTTTCGTTATGGCGCAGCCAATCGCGGGCGCCTCGGGAAAACAAGTCGTACCATGTACTCCGTCTGCTCTGGCCTGCTTGGCTCACTGTGCACCCCTTCCGCTGAAATTACTCCTGTGCCAACAAAGTGGTCACGTAATTGAGCGCTTCGCGCGCGCTGTGGCCGTCGTAGCCGTACTCGTCGACCAACCGCCGTTCCACCGCCGAGATCTTGGCGCGCACGTCGTCGTCCGGCCGCTTGGCCGAACTGACCAGCCGCAACACGTCGCGCCGCTGTTCGAATAGATATTGCTGCACCGCGTCGTGCAGCTGGATATGGCTGTCCAGACCGAATTTTTCGCCCCGCTTATAGGCGCCCATGGCTTTGCGTACCACCTCTTGCCGGAACGACTGCTTGCCGGAATCGGAGATATGGATTTTTTCCTCCACCGCGCGCAAGAAGCGTTCGTCCGGCCGCCTTTCCTCGTTGGTGATCGGGTCCTTGATCTGACGGTTGTCCAACATGGCTTCTACCTCGTCGAGATATTTATTGAGCAAATCCTGGGCTTCTTGCTCGAACGAAACGAACAGAGCCTTGTGCACGTACTCCTTGACCCAGCGGTTGTAAAAATCCTTACGCGTCAAGACCAAATAATCGACCCATTTGCGCTTTTTCTTGGGCTCGATGCGGGCGTCGCTTTCGATGCCGTCTTTTAAGGCCAGCAAAACATCCATGGTGCTCAAGCTGCGCCGGTTCGAGGCGATGATGGCGTTCGACAAGGCATTGATGACGAAGCGCGGCGACACCCCGGCCAGCCCTTCGTCGGGTGCCTTTTCCTTATCCTTGAGCCGTTTGGCCTCGGACCGGTTGACGCCATCGACCTCCTCGTCGGCATGCACACGCACTTTTTTCACCAGCTCGCTTTCTTTTTCCTCGCCTTCCTGCATGCGGCTGAGGATGGCGAACACCGCGGCCGCGTGCAGCACGTGCGGATCAAGGTGGACTTCGCGGAACGCCGGCGCCGCCGACAGGATCAACTTATGATAGATCCGCGCCTCCTCCTTATAGTTCAATGTGTAAGGCACTTGGACGATCACCATGCGGTCGAGCAAGGCTTCGTTTTCGCTCTCTTGCAAAAAGCGGCGGAACTCGGCCAGGTTGGTGTGGGCCAAAATGGTTTCGTCGAGATAAATCAGGGGAAAGCGCGACACCTTGACGTTTTTTTCTTGCGTGAGGGTCAGCAGCAAATACAGGAATTCGCGCTTGACCTTGAGAATTTCGATCATTTCCAGCATGCCTCGGCTGGCCGCGTACACCGCGCCCGACCAGGACCAGGCGCGCGGATCGCCCTCGTCGCCGAACTCGGCCACCTTGGACAGGTCGACCGAGCCGACCAGATCGGCCAGGTCGGCCGTGGTGGGATCGTGTGGCGCATAGGTGCCGATGCCGCTGCGGCCGGCCTCGGAAATATAGATGCGCTCGACCGGCATGCGCAGGAAGTCGCCGCCGTGCTGCTCTTCCAGCCGGGCGCGGCAATGCGGGCAGACCTCGCCCACGATATCGACCCCGTAGGTGTCGCGGAATCCGGCGCGCATGGTGTGCGGCACCAGATGCAGGGGCGATTCATGCACCGGGCAAGCGGCGATGCCGTACAGGGCGCCGTCCTGGGTGTAACTATATTCCTCCAGACCGCGCTTGAGCAGGATGACCATGGTCGACTTGCCCCCCGATGGCGGACCCAACAGAAGCAGCAGCCGGCGCCCGACCTCCGAGCCGGCGGCGGCGGCCTTGAAGTAGGCGGCCACGCGGTCGATCGCGTCGTCGATGCCAAACAGATCGTCGGCGAACAAGCGGCAACGGAAGTGGCCGTCCTGGTCGTCGTAGCCGGTCCAGCGTATCATGTCCCACATGTATTGATGCGAGCTGCGCGCCACCTGGCAGGCGGCCCCCGGCAGGATTTGCTCCATGAATTGCCCGAACGTGCCCGACCAGTGTCCCACGCGGTGCTCCTGGGTGAAGGCCACCAGCCGGTGCATGAATTGGTTCTGGCGTTCGACTTCGCCGGCCTGCATGTCGTCTCGCTGTGCGCTCACTTCGACCTCCGATCAAGGGTGTTGGTACTCCGCCATTCGGCTCGCCGGATGCCTCGCCGGCCACCTTCAGTATAGGGCGCGCTCCGGCGCCGCAGGCATGACGCCGATCAATCGGGCCGGCCGAACCGGGCTTGCCGCCGCAGGAATCGCACCTGGGCTCGCCGTATTGGAAAAGGCTGGCGTGGCCTGTTTGATCGTGCTCTAATGACAATAGAGCAAGCCGCATGGCGAATCCCGCCGGGAGAGCCAGCACGATTGATCTACATCAAAAACCAGACCGCGCATGGCGCTAGCGTGATCTCACTGGCTACGGCGTATGCGCGCCGCCAGCCGGGGTCGCGGCGCGTCATGCCATCGTCGTCATTGCAGCCAATCCGGGAGAGCGAATGAATCGAACACAAGGGAATCGGGTTTCTTGGGGATGGATGCCGGGCCGGCGCTCCACGGCGCGCCTGATGCTCGCTTGCGGTCTGGTCTTGGGGACGCTGGGGGCGGCGCGCGCCGACGAGACCTGCAATTCGCCTTATATGGCGGGCCTCATCAAGGGCCAGGAAGACTATGTGCATGTCTGGACCGTGGGCGTGGCCGGCATGGGCGACGGCGCCGATAAATTGGTGACGGTGGACGTCAATCCCGCCTCGCCCCGGTACGGCAAGGTGATCGGCAGCGTGTCGGTCGAGGGGCGCGGCGAGGCGCATCACGTGGGTTTCACGGACGACCGCAAATACCTGTGGGCAGGTAGGCTCGAAGACAGCCGCATCTTCATCTTCGATGTCGGCAGCGATCCCGCCAAGCCGCGCCTGGTGAAAACCATCACCGACGTGGCCCAGTCCACCGGGCTGGCCGGGCCGCACACCTTTTACGCCTTACCAGGGCGCATGCTGGTCGGTTTCTTGTCCAACAATAAGGACCAGGGCGGCGCGACCGGGCTGGCGGTGTATAACAATCGCGGCGACTTGATTTCGCGCCACGATATGCCGACCGGCAAGGTGGCCGGCGGCTTGGGCGACGGATATGGTTACGATCTGGCCGTCAACCCGCAAAAAAACGTGATGCTCACCTCCAGTTTCACGGGCATGAAAAATTATATGAGCGAACTGACCTCGCTGACCACCGATCCGGAAGCCATGAAACGCTTCGGCAACACCATGGTGCTGTGGGATTTGAAAGCCATGCAACCCAAGAAGATTTTCAACACGCCCGGCGCGCCCTTGGAAATCCGTTGGTCGCTCAAGCCGGGCGACAATTGGGCCATCACCGCCACCGCGCTCGGTTCGAAGCTGTGGCTGGTGAATCAAGACAAGCGCGGCGCCTGGCAAGCCAACGAAGTGGCCACCATCGGCGATCCGGCCAAGACGCCGCTGCCGGTGGATTTGTCGATCAGCGCGGACGCCAAGCGCTTGTGGGTCAATACCTTTATGGATGGCAAGACGCACCTGTTCGATTTGAGCAATCCGAAAGCGCCGGTGCAAATGTATGAAAAAGTGACGGGCAAGCACGTCAACATGGTGAGCCAAAGCTGGGACGGCAAGCGGGTGTATATCACCACCAGCTTACTGAGCGCCTGGGATCTGGACAACGACGACCAATTCATGAAGTTGTATCACTGGGATGGCAAGCAATTGCAGGAACAGTGGAAAATCGATTTCTATAAGGAAAAGCTGGGCCGTCCCCATCACATGAAATTCACTGCCAAGTCCAGCGCGACGACGGAGTTGGCGTTTGCCCAGCCTTAGCACGACGGGATGGCTGGGCTGCGCGCTGGGCGCGGCGCTGACGGCGGCCGCGATGGCGGCGGAGCCGGAAGCGCTGGCCGTGGCGCCCAGCCAGCAGTTCGTGGCGCCGGCGCCCGGGAGTTATGTGCTGCACGTGATCCAGCCGGGGCCGAATGGTGCGGTGCTCGACAGCGATGGCAGACCCGATCGGCTCGAGCGGCTGACCCGGGGCGGGGTGACGTTGCTCAGTTTTATGTACACCTATTGCAGCGATCCGATTGGTTGCCCGCTGGCCTGGTCCACCCTGCAACAGCTGCGCACGCGTTTGCTGGCGGCACCCAATTTGGCGCGCCGGGTGCGCTTTATCAGTTTGTCGTTCGATCCGCTGCACGACACGCCGTCGGCGATGCGCCTGTATGCCGGGGCGCTGGCGGCGCCGGGCGGCGCGCCGCGTTGGCATTTCTTGACCACCTCGTCCGTGCGCCAACTCAAACCAATCGTCGACGACCTCGGCCAAAGCGTGCAAGTGCAACTGGACCGTGCCGGCCGGCCCAGCCGCTTGATTCACCATATGTTGAAAGTGTTTTTACTCGACGACGCGGGGCGGGTGCGGGAGATTTATTCCACCGCTTTTTTGCAGCCGGAGGTGATGTACAACGATATCGTGACCTTGGCCATGGAGCATGGATGGGCCGGTGAATCGGCCGCGCCGCGCCAGGTCGGGCGGCCCGGCCTAGCGCGACGAGGCCGATAACGGCCCGCTCTATTTCGACGCGGCCTGGCGCGGCCCGGCCTAGCGCGGCCCGGCCTAGCGCGGCCCGGCCTAAAGTGTGCCGACCGCGCGGCCCGGCCTGACGTGGCGCGGCCTAGCGCGGCGAGGCCTGGCGAGGCCCGCACGTCCCCGATTCGGCCGGCACACCGGCGCCCGGCTGGAGCGTGCCAATTAGGCCGCGCTGCGTCGCCAGCGCCACCGCGTGGGTGCGGGCGGTGGCGCCAAGTTTGCTCATCACGCCCTGTACGTGCGATTTCACCGTACCCAGGCCGATCCCCAGTTCGCGCGCGATCAATTTATTGCAGCAACCTTGGGCCAGCAAGCGCAAGACCTCGGTTTCGCGTCCGGTCAGGTGGTCACGACCCGAGCCGTCGGCCACGCCGCGCGCGAGCGCCGCGGCCAGCGCCGCGCTCAGATAGGTATGACCGGCCCCCAGCGCTTGCACCGCGTCGATCAGCTCGCCAGGCGCGCAAGCTTGCGGGAGGTAGCCGTCGACACCGCCGGCCAGGGCCGAGCGCACCCGCCATTCCTGGTCATACTGCGATAAAATCAAGATCCGGCCGCGCTGGCCGGCGCACCCGGACGCCGCGAGGCGGGCGGCGCCAATGCCGGCCTGATAGTCGCACACCAACACGTCGGCGGTGGCGCGCGCATCGGGCCGGCAATGGGAGCTGCTGAGCGACCAGCGCGGCCGCGACGACAGGATCGCCACCACGCCGGCGCTCACCACCTGGTCGGTGTGCATGACGTGCACCTTGATGGCATCGCTGTGCTGCATCGCGCGTCTCCTCATGCGTCGGCCGCGGCCGCGGCCGCAGCCGCGCGGTGATGGTCGAGCCTCACCGGGTCGGCGCGGCAAGCCTCAAAAACGGTTCCAATTATTGTGCCGGTGTTCGTTCGCCTCCTTGAGCAGATGGCCGGCGCGCACTTCGTCCTTGGCAGTCCAGGCATCGCCGGTCTGCACCGTCATGGCCCATTCCTGCATCGCTGGCGGATACTCGTGCTCGGCCGCCTGTTCCAGCCAATGATGGGCCAGGCGCGGATCGGCGGGCACGCCTTGGCCGTCCCGATAGATATTCGATAGAAGAAACATGGCGTGTGGATGGCCCAGCTCGCTCGCCAACAGCAGCCACGTCGCCGCCTCGCCGTAGTCGCGCATTCCGCCTTCGCCGTTCCTGGCCATCAGTCCCAACATCAAGGCCGAGCGGGCGTGGCGCCGGGCCGCCGCTTGCCGATACCAGGGCCGGGCCAGCGCCGGGCGCGCCGCTTGCCCGGGCCGCTCCTGGCGGTACAACTCGGCCAATTGAAACGCGGCCTCGACGTCGCCGGCGCGCGCCGCTTTTTCGCACCACGCCATGGCCAGCGCCTGCCTGCCGGGCCGCTTGCCATACAAAATGCCCAGTTCGCGCCGGGCCGCCGTGGAGCCGCCGGCGGCCCAGCTCTCCAGCGAGCGTTCGGCCCCCGGATCGTCCTGTTGGCCGGCGCGCATGGCGATGGCCTCGATGTGCGCCGCGTCGGGCGGCGCCGGGACGGCGGGACGGCAGGCGGCCAGGCATAGCGACGCCATCAGCACGGCCGCCAGTGTGCGCACGGCGGAGGCCGGCCGCCGCATGGCGCGCGGGATGGGCGCGTCGGGGTTCGACACCCTCATTTGCTCAAGTCGATCGTGTACTTGGCGAAGCCGCTGGCGTCCAGGCCGCCTTCGGCCGTCACGTTGACGATGCCCGCGCTTTGCGCCAGCGCCAAGTGGCCGGGCGCCGAACGCAGAATCACGGGACCGGCTGTGACCACCTTGACGAAACTCCAGCTGCGCGCCGCGCCATTGTTGGACAACGTCACCTGGCCGGCCACGCGGCCCAAGGTTTGCAGGTAGTTGCTCACCACGGTTTGATTCGCGTCGGGCGACTTGATGATGGTTTTGCTGCCATCGATGCCGGGCACATTGCCACCGCCGCCGGCGCGGTAATCATTGGTGGCGACGATGAAGTCGTCGCCGTCGGCCACCGCCTTGTCCTGGTAGGTGAGGGCGACGACGCGGCCGCCGACCGGTTTGGTGACATCGATCTGGTATCGCAGCGCATTGTTTTCGGCGTAGAACACGTCATAGTTATAGATCGTGCCGTAGGACGGCACCAAATCCTGCTCGGCGGTCTTGGCCGGGTCGATCTGGGCGAATTGTTTGGCGGACGCTTCCAGCCACGCCTTCAAGTCGGCGCCCTTGATCTTCACCGCTTGCAAATTGTTATTGCTGTACAAGTACAAATCACCCGGATTGCGCACTTGCAAACCGAGCGGCGCCGCCACGCTGGCCCCGGCCGCCACATCGGTGAAGTCGGTCGGGCCGTTGCGGCCCGCCTTGAACGGCGCGCTGCATGAAATCACGGGAATGGTTTTATAAGCGGCCAAGGCCGGATCGGCGCTGGCGACGATGACATTTTTCACGTAAGCGAGTTGCGCCTGATTGACCAATTGAATCGCGCTGACATCGCCCGCCAGCGCGAAGTAGGCCGACATTTCGAAATCGGTCGCCACGCCCAGCGGCTGCCTGGCATAGGCCACGGTGGCGGCGTGCTCGCCGGCGACCAGGGCGGAAATGGCGGGGTCGGCGGCCACCACGGTCTTGCCGTCGGTATATTTGAAACCACGCGACTCGACCGTCGTATTGGCGGGCTGGACCACCCACTTGCCGGCTTGATACGCCAGGGTCAGCTTGATGATGCCCAGGCGGCGGCCCCAGCTTTGCGCCATCACGGTCGGCACGCCGTTGACGAAGCCGTTGACGGCATCGACTTTGGCGCCGGCCGGCAGCGCGGCGAACGAGGCGTCCAGCGCGGCCGCGCCGATCTCCTTACCTTTCGGGAAAATCAAGTGGGAATGGCCGATCAAGAGGGCGTCGATGCCGGTGCCGGTCAAATGGTAACTGCCGTTTTCCATTTTCGGGCTGTAGTCGCCGGTGTCCAGGCCGCCGTGCGAGAGCGCCACCACTAGATCGGCGCCCTTGGCGCGCAGCTCGGGCACATACTGCTGCGCCGCTTCGCGCACCCCGCCGACGGCGACCTTGCCCTGCAAATTTTTTTGATCCCATTCCAGGATCTGGGGCGGCACGAAACTCATGATGCCGATAGTGAGGTTGACGTTTAACTTGCCGCCATCGGGCGCCAACGCGGCGAATTGGCGCGGCAGCAGCGCGTAGGGCCGGAAGATCGGTTTTTGGCTGGCCACGCCGCTGACATTGGTCAACACCAGGGGAAAGGCCGGTGCGCCGCAGTCGCCGGCCGGCTTGCTGATACCGGGGATGCCGAAATCGGTATTGGTGATCTGGCTCAAATAAGGCAAACCGTAATTGAACTCATGGTTGCCCATGCCGCCGCCATCGTACTTGAGCGCGTTCATGGCCTTGTGCACCGCCAACGTGGCGCCGCAAGGAATCGGTGCCGCCACCGCTTGTAGATCGGCCAGCAGTGTGCCCTGGATCACGTCGCCGTCGTCGAGCAGCACATTGTTGGGGTTTTCGGCGCGGGCGGCCTGGATCAGGGTCGCGGTGCGTTCCAGGCCGAGACTGGTGTCCTCGGCCAAGGCGTAATAGTTATAACTGAGCACGTTGGCATGGATATCGGTGGTTTCCATCAGCGCCAGGGTCACGGTGGTGCCTTCGGGAATCGCCGGCTTGGTGCTCGAGCCGCCATTGCAGCCGCACACGCCCGCCGCGGTCAAGGCCGCGACCATGGCCAAATTAATTTTCATGCCCATCCTTGTCTACATTGAAGTTGGCGACTGTACAGCTTTCGCATGACATCCTTGTGACAATCCTAACATATAAATATTGTCCAAAAAGATAGAAATACGCGCGCCGGCCGCCATGTCTATTGGAATCGCGGTGCATACGATGGGAAGTCGATGCTGTGTTTTCGCGCGCGCCGTCGGCGCGCGCGCGCGGAAATGGGCCGCCGCTGGAAGCTGCGCCGCTCAGACCGGCGGCATGCCGTACTGCTTCAACCAGTTGTTGCCGGATTCCATGACCAAGTCGAACTCGTGCTCGATGGCGGGCAACAAGACCGGCACATCGTTCTGTCGCTGTTCCGCCATCGCCAGTTCGAGCGCGAGGGCGGCGGAAACGAAGCGTTTGGCGCCCAGGTTGCCGACCGTGCCGCGCAGTCCGTGCAAGACCCTGGCCGCCTCGTCGTATTGGCCGCTGCGCGCGGCGTCGCAGGCTTGCCGGACCGGCTCGCGCCCGGCGACGAGCGCGTCATGCACGATTTTTCCGATGATGGCGCGGCCTTTTTCATCGCTGCCCATGAATTTGAACAAGCCGTCGACGTTAAAAATCGGTTCGATACTGGTGCCTGTGACTGATTCGGGCATCGCCCACTCCCTGACAAGTTAAGAGAAACTCGACCTGAACCGCCACTTTTTTTGCGCTGGGCGGTACATCGCATCATACCGCGTTCCGCACTCATCGTTGGTTCAACATCGGCTGGCGCGCCACGCGCTTGCCCATCATATGGCATGCCGATCAGGGTCCTGCCGGCCCGCCGAACGGCCAGCCGGGCCGCGCACAAATGCAAGTCGATTGCATTACAATATGCATTTGCAATCGAGTTGCATTTATTTGTAGTGTCAATCAGGAGTGCTTAATTTGATACCCGTCACCATCATCACCGGCTTCCTCGGCAGTGGTAAGACCACTTTGCTCAGGCGTATTTTGCAAGCCAAGCATGGCCACCGCTTCGTTGTGATCGAAAACGAATTGGCGGCGCAAGGCATCGATCACCAGCTGTTCACGGGCATCGACGCGCCCATTATCGAGCTGAGTGACGGCTGCATCTGTTGCAGCGTGCGGGGCGATCTGATACGCACCCTGGACCAGCTTCGTGCCCAGCGCGACGCCGGCGCGCTCAACTTCGATCACGTGATCATCGAGACCACCGGCATGGCCGCGCCAGGGTCCCTGGCCCAGACCTTTTTCGCCGATGCGGAAGTGGCCGCGCATTACCTGCTCGACGCGGTGCTGACCGTGGTCGACGCGGTGCATGCGATGGGGCAACTGGACCGGCACCCCGAGGCCCAGGAGCAAGTCGGGTTCGCCGACCGGATTTTGCTGTCGAAAACCGATCTAGTCGCCAAGTCCGGGCTGGCCGCGCTGCGCACCCGGCTGGCCGCCATCAATTGTCGCGCGCCGATACGCAAAGTGAGCTTCGGCAACGCGCCGATCAAGGACATGCTCGATATTGGCGGCTTCAACCTGGACGCGGCGCTCGATGTCGCGCCCGATCTCCTCGCGCCCCGCGCCGGCGGCCCGGCATGGCGACAGCGTCCAGTCTTTCGTCTATCGCAACCCGGCACCCATGAACCTGTTCAAGATCGAGCATTTCCTCGATTCGGTGGTGGCGGTGTTCGGCGCGCGGATGATGCGCTACAAAGGCGTGATCCAGCTCGCCGATTCGCCATGGCGTGCCGTGTTTCAAGGCGTGCATGCCTTGATGGGGGCCGAAATCGGCGCCCGCTGGGGCGAACGCGAATATCGCGATACCTGCATGGTGTTCATCGGCAAGGATTTGCCGCGCCAATTGCTGGTCGACGGGCTGGACCGCTGCGTGGCCGACGCGCCCGCGCCGCGCCCCATGCCCGGCGGGCGCTAAATGGCCGCGCTCGCTACCTCCGCGCCCGGCCTGGCTTTCATTTTGGTGCTCGGCATGCGGCACGGCCTCGACCCCGACCATCTGGCCGCCATCGATGGCTTAACCATGCGCGCCCACGGCGCCCGGGTCCGCTGGGCGCCGTGGATGGGTGGCTTGTTCGCGCTCGGCCACGGCATGGTGGTGATGCTGATCGTCGCCATCACCGCATTGGCCTCGGATCGCTGGCGGCCGTCCGAGGCCCTGTTCGCTTGGCTGGAATGGTTGCCGGCCATCTTGTTGTTGTCGCTGGCCGGCTTGAACGCGCTCGCCTTGCGCCGCGCCGACACGTATCCCTTGGCCGGCTTGCGCGCCGGCTTCATGCCACCAATGTTACGGCGCGCGCAAGGACCGCTGGCCGCGATGGTGGTGGGCATGGTGTTCGCGCTGGTGTTCGACACGGCCTTGCAGGCGGCGGCCTGGGGTTACGCCGCCGGCGCCCTGGGCGGGACCGGCTCGGCCTTGCTGATCGGCTTGATTTTTACGTGCGGCATGGCCAGCACGGACACGCTGGACGGCTGGGTCGGCGCGCGCGTGTTGCGCAGCGGCCGGCAAGACGCGATGATCGCGTTCCGGCGCCGCATGGGCTGGCCCGTGGTTGGCCTGTGCCTCGCCATGGCGCTGTACCTGATCGCCGGCAAGGTGTGGCCCGGCCTGGCCATGGCGGAATACTGGTATACCTTGTTGGGCGGTGTGATGATGGCGGGCATGCTGTCGCTGTACGGGATCACCCTGTTCGGCTTGCGCGGGAACGCCGGCGCAAGCGGCCCGATGCGCGGGCGGCCGATCAGGGTTGGCAGCGCGGGCAAACGCCCTTGATCAAAAAGTCCATCTGCTCGCTGCGAAATCCTTCCGGCAAGGCCAACTCGCGCGGCAACTTGACTTCGGTGAAGCAGGTCAGCGTGTCGCATTTGGTGCACTGGAAATGGGCATGCTGGTGCGCGCGGTGGCCGCCGCCGGCGCTGAAGCGCCAAACCTGGTCGGCGCCGGCGATGCGGTGCACCAGCTCGTTGTCGGTCAGCCATTCGAGCACGCGATACAGGGTCACCGAATCGATGCCGGCCTGGCCCGAGAGCTGGGCTTGAATCTCGTGGTGGGTCAGGGAACGGTCTTGCGCGAGCAAAAAGTCGAGCACCTTCACGCGCGCCACGGTGACCCGGGCGCGGGTGGTGCGGATCAGCGCTTCGGCGTGGCTGATGTCGGCGGCGATGGCGATGTTGGCGGCGGTGGTGGACATGGGGCTTTTCGATCCGAGTCGAGGCGACTCGCGGCGCCATCTTACCATGCGGCCCGGCGCCCCGGCGGCGCGCCGCGGCGGCTATTTTTTGAACGTCCAGTAACGGCCGGCGGCTTGAAATTGCAAGCCGAAGCGCTCGGCCGCGCGCGCGTTGTTATTGATCAGATAAAACATATCGCCCAGGGTCGAGCGCCGCTCGGCGAAGTAGGAATGCTTGATGAAACTGGTGTCGACCCCGGTCGCGTCGATGGTTTCCACCCCGTCCATCACCACCAGGCCGCTGCCGGTGTCGCCGGCGCGCGGGTAGCCATGGATGCGCTTGGAGGCGGCCAGCGCGATGTCTTCCGACGAAGCGTACAAGGTGATCGGATTGGCGGTGCCGGCTAAGGCCGGCACGATGTCGCGCCGGAACACGTCGGCGTCGATATCGGGCGCGGTCAAGATGATTTCGCGAATGCGGCCGGCCGCTTGCGCTTGTTCCGCGAACAAGGCCGCCAGGGCGCGCGTCAAGGCACGGTTGCCCATGCTGTGCGCGATCAGGTAAATGTTGGCCGCCGTGGTGCGCCCCAGGAAGTCGCGCAGGAAAGCGGTCAGGTTGGCTTGGCTCCATTCGATATTGGCTTCGTCTTCCAGATAGCCGGCCAGGCTCGCTTGCGACGGCCAGCTGTAGAACACCGGCGCGCCATCGAAGCCCAGGTCGTAGGCCATTTGACCGGTGCGGCGCGCCGCGTCCTCGAACGACACGTTATAGCCGTGCACGAACAGCAGGGCGTGGCCGCCGGGCGACGCGCCCAGGCGTTCGGCCAGGGTCGCGAAAAAGGCGTCGCGCTCTTGCAGCTCGGTTTTGAGCAGCACCACGTGTTTGGCCGGATTGTCGCGAAACTCCAGCCGCAGCAGCGAGCGCGATTCCAGTTCGCCCATGCGGTGCTCGCGCGGGATGCTGATCTCGCAATGGCCATAACTGAGCGGCGCGCGGGCGCCGCCGAACTGGCGCGACGGCGCCGTCTCGCCCGTGGCCGCGCGGTCGGTGGCGAACCAGACCGGCACCACGGCATAGTTTTGGCCCGGCGCCAGCGCGAACTCGGCCGGCGCCATCACCGGGGTGGCCGGACAAGACAGGGAGAGCAGGGCGGCGGCGGCCTCGCCCACCGCGGCATGGCCGGC
>JAYVUV010000049.1:0-7763 GCA_043787615.1 Janthinobacterium sp.
GTGGCGGCCATGAACCAAGTCTTTAGCGCGCTGGGCGTGAACACCGACTTCGTGCCGGCCCTGCCGACCGCGCTGATGAAGCCGCTCAGCAGCAGCGGCTCGCGCGCCATGATGATCGACGCCATGAAAACCTACGGTGTCGATTCCTTCATCGGCCGCCTGGCTTGCGTGTTCCAGGGCTCGGCCGACACCACCTTTTACATCGTGGCGCTGTACTTCGGCTCGGTCGGCATCAAAAAAACCCGCTACGCCATCTCGGCCGGGCTGATCGCCGACCTGGCCGGCGTGCTGGCCGCCATCTTCGTCGCCTATGTGTTTTTCCATTGACCGATTCGCCATCCGGGAGCGCCATGTTGCGAGCGATTTTCACCACCGTGATTTCCACCCTGTTCGCCTGCGGCGCGGCCCGCGCCCAGTTGCCGGAACCGGTGGCGCGCCTGCTCCAAGCCGCCGCCATTCCGCAGGACGCGGTGGGCGCCGTCGTCTTGCGCGGCGATGAAGTGCTGCTGAGTCATGGCGCCGAGCGTGGCATGCATCCCGGCTCGACCATGAAACTGGTCACCACCCTGGTGGCGCTGGAACAACTGGGGCCGACCTTTCGCGGCCGCACCGAGTTGCGCAGCAACGCCGAACTCGGTGGCGGGGTGCTCAAGGGCGACTTGGTGCTGCGCGGCGGGGCCGACGCCGACCTCAACGCCGACGTGCTCGAACATATGCTGCAAACCCTGCGCAACCAGGGCATCCAGAAAATACGCGGCGACCTGATCGTCGACCGCCAGTTGTTTCAGCCGGCCCGGCCCGACCTGAACCTGGCGCCCTTCGACGCGTATCCCGAAGCGCGCTACAACGTGATCCCGGACGCGCTGCTGCTCAACACCAACTTGCTGCACATCGATCTCGCCGCCACCGAGCGCCAGCTCAAGGCGCTGATGCTGCCGGCGCTGGAAGGGGTGAGCGTGGTGGCGGACATGCGCCTGAGCGAAGCGAGTTGCGCCAAATGGGAAGACGGCTGGCGCCGGCCCGATTATGTGCGCGAGGGGAACAAGCTCAAGGTCGTCTTGCACGGCAGCTTTCCGCGCAACTGCATGAAGTCGACCAGTATCAATGTGCTGGACCGGCAAGATTATCTGGACCGCCTATTCCGGGCCACCTGGAGGCGGGTCGGCGGCAGCTTCGGCGGCGTGGTGCGCGAAGCGGCGACCCCGGCCGACAGCCGCTTGCTGACCGACCACGTGGCGCGCGCCCTGCCCGAGGTGGTGCGCGACACCAATAAAAACTCCGACAACACGCTGGCGCGGCTGATCTACCTGAGCCTGGGCAGCCTGGAAGCCGACGCCGAACTGGGCAGCCGCCCGCTGGTCGCGGCCGAGGGCGCGCCGGCCACCACCGCCGCCCGCGCCGAGCAAACCGTGCGCGCATGGTTCCTGCGTCACAACATAGACGACCAAGGCTTGGTGCTCGAAAACGGCTCCGGCCTGGCACGCGGGGAGCGCATCCGGGCCGGGCAGATGGCCGGCCTGCTGCAAGCGGCCAGCCGCGGCGCCTGGGCGCCGGAATTCGTCTCCAGCTTGCCGATCGCCGCGCTCGACGGCACCATGCGGCGCCGGCTGCACGGCAGCCCGGCGGCGGCGCGCGCGCGCATCAAGACCGGCTCGCTGAAAAACGTGGTGGCGATCGCCGGCTATGTGCCGGACGCGAACAATCAGCAATGCGTGGTGGTGGCGATGATCAATCATGAACAGGTGGCCAACGGCGCCGGCCGCGCCGCGCTCGACGCGCTGATCGACTGGGTGGCGAACCTGGGCCAGGCCACCCCGGGTCAAGCGACGCCGGTTCAGGCCACGCCGGGTCAGGCCACGCCAGCCGCCCCGAGCCTCGTGGCTCCGGCCCAGACGGCGACGAGCGCGGCGCCCGAATAGCGCGCCCCGCCGCGCTGATCGGCGGGGGAACGAACCGGGCCGTGCAGCTCAGGTTCAGGCGACCCGGCCCGACAGCTGCGATCCGGCCGACGCCGGGAGCGCGCGCCCCCTTACAGCACCCGGCTATACTCGCGCCGCACCCGCTCCCGGTCGCCGCAATCGAAATGCCACCATTCGCTGTGAATGCCGCTCCAGCCGGCTTGGAACATGGCGTCGCGCAGCAACTGGCGATGGGCCACTTGCCGCGCGCCGAGCAGACCCTCGTCCAGCATGCGCGCCTCCAATACAGGATGTGAGCGCTCGCTTAAATCGTCGAAACCGGTGCCCATGTCGAGCTCGCGTCCTTGCCGGTCGACCAGGGTGACATCGACCGCCATGCCGAAGGAATGGATGGAACCGCGCTCCGGCTCGGCCACGTAAGCCAGCAATTCGGTGCCGAGCAAACATTCCCACAGTTGCCGCTGCACCCGTTGCGGACGCAGCGCGTCGAGCACCAGCAAGCGGTAAGCTGGATGCCACGCGCTCAGCCAGCGCACCGCGTTCTCCAACGCGACGGCGGCGTCGCGGTGCAGCCAGGCGCAGTCGAGCGGGGAGTACAGGTCGCGCCCGACAAAATTATCCGGCGTGGCATAACGCAAATCGACGGCGATGCCGGCAATACCGGACAGATGGCGAAACGCGCCGTGGCCGGCCACGTCTTCGCTGCGCAGATCGGTCTTGCCCATCGGATCGCTCCTTGACGCCGCCTCGCGCGGCTAGGCTACACCCACATCCTACTCCGTCGCGGCCGGCTGCGGCGCGGCCGTGGTGTCGGCCGGCGCGGGGGCCGGCGGCGGCGCGGCCGCCGTCTCGGGACCGGTCAGCACCGCCAGCAGGGCGGCCGTCTCCGCGTCCGGCGTGCCGTCAAAGCGGGCCGGGCGATATTTCATCTGGAACGCGATCAACACATTGCGGGTGGCCTCGTCGAGCAAGCCGCTGTCCGGCACCGCGTAGCCGTGCAGCGCCAGCTTCTTTTGAAACCAGGCGGGGTCGGGCAGCACCGCGTCAAAGGCGGGACGCCGCATGGCGACTTGCTCGCTGTCGGGCCAGCGTATCAGGCCGGCTTCGGCCAGCCGCTTCCACGGGAACATCGGTCCCGGGTCCTTCTTGCGTTGCGGCGCGATTTCATTGTGGCCCAGGATATTGTCCGGCGCGATATGGTGGCGCTCCACGATCTGTTTCAGCAAGGCAATCAACTCGTCGATCTGGGCGTGGGAATAAGGAAACCACAAACGCCCGCCCGGCGTTTCTTGAAAGCCTGGATTGACGATCTCGATGCCGATCGAGCTGGCATTGAGCTGGGTATAGCTCTTCCAGCTACTCACGCCGGCGTGGTTGGCTTGGCGCGATTCATCGACCAGGGTGTAAAAGAAAGGCTTCTCCGTGTCGGTCAGCAAATAATGGCTGCTGACCACTTGCTCCGTCAGCGTTTTGACCGAACTCGGTAAATCGCCCACCGTGTAGTGCAACACGACAAACTTGACCCGGCTGCTCTGGCTGCGCGCCGAATAACTGTTGTCGAGGTGGGGGGCGCTGGCGCAACCGCTCAGCAGGGCGATCAAAAAAGCAAGAAGCAGGGTTTTCATAGGCTATTTTTAGTTGATATCAAAACATAACAAGAAGTCATGGGTGACGCGCGAGCGCGGTTCGTTCCACCTCGGGCGCGGCGGCCAGGCGGGCGGCGGCGCAATGGGCCTGGGTGTCTTTTTGTTCCATCCGCATCGTGGCCGGCAAGGCCGCCCGCATCGCCTCGGCGATGAGCGGGTGCAAGCGCGCGGCGCGGCCGCTCAGCACCACCGGGCGCGCACCGTGGCGCGCCGTCATGGCCAGCGCCAGCCGGGCCAGCTCCCCGCCGGCCGCGCGCAAGATGGCCAGCGCGGCCGGATCGGCGTCAATTTCGGCGGCGGCCGCCACCGCCAGGGCCAGCCGGCCCACGGCGCCGCGCTCCCCACCGTACATGAAGGCCCGCGACGCGGCCCAGTCGGCGCCGCCGATGTGCGCGAACAAGGCCCGCGCCAGCGCCGAATCGGTCCAGCTCCCGGGCACCTCGTCCTCGCGCCGCCACACCTGGCGCAAGGCTTCGCGCGCGATCCAGTACCCGCCGCCGCCATCGTCGAGCAGCACGCCACGGCCGCCGGCGCGGTGCAACACGCCGGCCTCGTCGATCAGCGCGGCCATCGAGCCGGTGCCGGCATAGACCAGATAACCCTGGCCGGGCGCGAAATGATCGCGATAGGCGATGTCCATATCGCTCGACAAGGTCACGTCTTCCACCCCGAGCGACAGCCGGTCCGCCAGCCACGCGCGCAAGGGCGCGTCCCCGCCGCCGTAGCCGCTCAGCCCGGCCCAGACGCGCGTCGGTCGGCCCGCCGCCAGCGCGTCGCGGCACAGGCCGGCCAACGCGGCGTGCGCGGCGCCGTCCCCGTCGGCGCCACGCAATTGCAGCGCGGACAAGCCGGCCGCGCTGCCCTCGGCAATGATCGCACCGGACCAAGTCGCCAGCGCCCAGCGCGTTCGCGTGCCGCCGCAATCGATGCCCAAACCCAGCGCGGGCGAGAACGGCGGCTTATCCATGCGGTGAACCGGCATCGACGTCGAGCAGGTAGCGCAAAGCCTTATGGTATTTCGCGACGCGGGCCAGGTCGCCCGCGTCCAGAGCGGCCAATCTGGTCACATCGAGATTGTCCCTGATGTCGGCGATCTTCACGCTTCTGGCCAAGGCGATGGCGCGCTCAAGCTGATTCATTGATACTCGCTCCTTTTTTTATCGACACGCGACCGTGTTGGCGACCGTTAAGGCGCCTTGGCCAGCACCGGATGCAACACCGACACCCGCTCGCTTTCATTGCCCAGCCGGTCGATCGCGCTCACCACCACCACGCTGGCGGGGCCGGCCAAGGCATCGTCGGCCAGCAACCAGTCGGCCCGCCCGCCCGGCACCACCGCGAAACGCCAGGTGGCGCCGTAACGTGACCACAGCGCGTAATGGGCCGGCGGCTTGGCGCCGGGGCCGAAATTCAATTGCAGCGCGTTGCCGCTGCGGCGCGTCTGCACGGCGGGCGCGGCCGGTGTTTCCTGACCCAGCCAGGGCGTGGCCGGAATCAGCGCCGGGCTCTGATACGCCAGCGCCTTGAGCTGGTCGCCGATGCCCTTGCGGTTTTCCATCAGCGGCGCGATGCTGAAATGGAGCTGACCGTTCACGCCGGCGCGGCTGCGGGTGACGCCGATCTGCTTGACGATCTCCTCCGGCGCGAAAGCCTTGGCGCTGTTGTCGATGCGACTGGTGTACAAGCCCGGCCACACATGGCGCCGGCGCGGATTTTGCGCCAGCCAATAGTCGAGCAGCACGTCGAACGCTTGCGGCGTCTGGGCGATGGGCCAGTACAGTTGCGGCGCCAGATAATCGAGCCAGCCGTTGGCCAGCCACAGTTCGGCGTCGGCATACAATTTGTCGTACTGGCTGAAACCGACGATGCCGGGCGGGCGCCGGTCCGGCCGGCCGATGCCGAAGGGGCTGACGCCGAAACGGACCCAGCTCTTTTCGCGGTGTATGCCCAGATACAAGGCCTCGATCAGGCGGTTGACGTTTTGGCGCCGCCAATCGGCCCGCTCCAGCTGGCCGCCGGACAAGAGATAGCGCTGCCACGACGCCTGGTCGGGAAACTCCAGCTCGGGCTTGACGCCACCGGCCGCGCCGTCGAGCAGCGCGCCCTCGGCGCCGGGGGGCGTGGCCGCGCCGGGCGCGTCGATCGGATAAGGGTAGAAATAATCGTCGATATGCACGCCATCGATATCGTAGCGGCGCACCACGTCGACGATCACGTCCTGGGTGCGCTGGGCGGCGGCGGCCTCGCCCGGGTCCATCCACAGCAGCTTGCCGTACTGCTTGACGGCGGTCGGGTTGGTGATGGCGAAATGCTCGCGCGCCAGCGGCGACTTGGCGGCGGAATGACGCGCCCGGTAAGGATTGAACCAGGCGTGCAGCTCCAGGCCGCGCGCGTGGGCCTGGGTGATCCAGAAGGTGAGCGGATCGTACAGGGGCGAAGGCGCCAAGCCTTGCTGGCCGGTTAAAAATTCGGACCAGGGTTCCAGCCGCGAGGCGTAGATGGCGTCGGCGCTGGGCCGCACCTGCAACACGATCGCGTTCAAATTCAAGGCCTTGGCCCGCTCCAGGATCGCCAGCGCCTCGGCCTGCTGTTGCGGCACCGTCAAATTGCTGCGGCTGGGCCAGTCGATATTGGCCACGGTCGAGACCCAGGCGGCGCGAAATTCACGCGGCGCCGGCGGCGGCGTGTCATTGGTGGCCAGCGTGCTGGCCGGCATGGGCGGCACGGCCGGCGCCGGCCCGGTGGTGGTAGAGGTGGCCGGTGCGGCCGGCGGCGGCGTCTGGCAAGCGCTCAAGGCTAGCAGCGCGACCGCGATCAGTACCGCCGTGCCTGGCGACGCCCAGCGTGGCGACGCCAGGCGTGGCGACGCGCGGCGTGGCGACGCCCGGCGTGGCGACGCGCGACCCATTCCCTGCATAAAATTGAAAAACAAACCGATTTCCCCGAATGAGATCAACACGCGTCCGGCCGGCTGCGGCGCTTTCCCGACGGCCGGCCAGACTTATTTCCAGGCAAACTATAGAGCAATTTGACGCCGAGCCGCATTTTACGGGCCGGCGGCGGGCAGTTTTTTGCCGAATTGGGGATCGATCCGGACCAGCGCGGTCATGACGAAGGCGGGCAGGGTGGCGACGCAGACCCAGATGAAAAAATGTTGATAGCCGAGTTGCTCCTGTATCCAGCCGCTGGCCATGCCCGGCAACATCATGCCCAAAGCCATGAAGCCGGTGCACATCGCATAATGCGCCGTCTTGTGCGGGCCGTCGGCCACCATGATCATGTACAACATGTAGGAAGTGAAGCCGAAGCCATAGCCGAATTGCTCGGTGGCGATGCAGGCGGCGATCACCACCAAGTTGTGCGGCAGCGCGCTGGCCAGGTAGACGAACACCAGGTCCGGCAGATGCACGGCCAGCACCATCAGCCACAAGCAGCGCTTGAGCCCGTGGCGCGAAATGACATACCCGCCCAGCAGGCCGCCCAGCACCAGGGCGCCGACTCCGATGGTGCCGTAGACCAGGCCCACGTCCGAGGTGCTCAAGCCCAGCCCGCCCTTTTCCAACGGATCGAGCAGGAAAGGCGACACCAGCTTGAGCAATTGCGCCTCGCCCAGCCGGAACAGCAGCAAAAAGCCGAGCATGGTCAGAATGCCCTTCTTGCGGAAAAAGCTGGCGAAGGTGGCCACGAACTCCCTGGCCAGATTGCCGCCGCGCGGCCCGGGCCGGTCGGTGGCCGGTCTCGGCAACATCCACTGGTGGTACGCGAACAGCGCCACGAAGCAGCCGGCCAAGATGAAAAACACGATAGACCACGCCAGGTGGACGTCGCCGGTGCGGGTGGCGAGGGTGCCGGCCAGATACACCAGGCCGCCCTGGCCGGCGATCATCGCCAGGCGGTAGGCGATGCTGCGCACGCCGACGAAGGCCGCCTGCCGGTGTTGTTCCAGGCCCAGCATGTAGAAACCGTCGGCCGCGATGTCGTGCGTGGCCGAACTGAACGCCAGCAGCCAGAACATCGCGAGCGAGTAGCGGAAAAAATCCGCGGCCGGCACCGTCAACGCCACGAGCGCCAGTGCCGCGCCGATCGCGAATTGCAGGCCCGTGATCCAGCGCCGCTTGGCCCCGAGCAAATCCACCAGCGGCGACCAGAGGGGCTTGATGACCCAGGGGAGGTAGAGCCAGCTCGTGTAGAGGGCGAT
>JAYVUV010000050.1:0-1599 GCA_043787615.1 Janthinobacterium sp.
GAAACCAGGGAAACGCGACCGGAAAGGCCGGATCGTCCCAGCGCCGCGCCAGCCAAGCCGAGTAATGGATCAGGCGCAAAGTGCGCAGCGCCTCCACCAGATACAACTGGCGCGGATCGAAGTCGCAAAAATCCTCGTAGCCGGCCAGGATGTCGCCCATCTGGCGCACCATGTCGCCGCGCTCGCCCGACAGCATCATCCACAGGTCCTGGATCGCCGGCCCCGTGCGGCTGTCGTCGAAATCGACGAAATGCGGGCCGGCGTCGGTCCACAATACATTTCCTGCGTGGCAATCGCCATGCAGACGCAGCACCGGCACTTGCCCGGCCCTTTGATAACAGCGCCGCACGCCGTCCAGCGCTTGATCGAGCACGCTGGTATAGGCGGCCAGCAATTCGGGCGGGATGAAATCGTTGGCCAGCAAATAGTCGCGCGGTTCCGTGCCGAAGGTCTCAGGCGTCAACGCCGGGCGTTCGCGGAAGGCGGCCAGCGCGCCCACCGCGTGGATGCGGCCGATGAAACGGCCGATCCACTCCAGGGTGGCGCGGTCTTCCAGTTCCGGCGCGCGCCCGCCATGCTTGGCGAACACGGCGAAGCGGAAGCCGCGAAAGGTGTGCAAGGTGGCGCCGCCCAGCGCCAGCGCCGGCACCACCGGGATTTCGCGCTCGACCAGCTCGGCCACGAAGGCGTGCTCCTCCAAGATGGCGGCGTCGCTCCAGCGCGCCGGCCGGTAAAACTTGGCCACCAGGGGCTGGCCATCCTCGATGCCGACTTGATAAACCCGGTTTTCGTAGCTGTTGAGCGCCAGCAGGCGGCCGTCGCCGCGCAAGCCGACGCTGTCGAGCGCGTCGAGCACGCAATCGGGGCTCAGTTCGGAGAAAGGATGGGCGGGTTTGGCCGGCTCGGCGAACGGATGGTCTGGGGTCATGGGCCTTATTGTACGCCGCCGCGGGGCGCCCGATCGGAGCCGGCGCGCAAACAAGTGTCCGCTGGCGCGACACCCGGCGTATACTGGCGCCTTCCGTTACCTATATTGAGCAAGCCATGCAACTCGACCAGCCCCTGAGCGAAAAAGAATTCGACGAATTAGACCAATTCCTGTTGTCGGACCGTTGTTCCGACGACGCCATGACCATGGACATGCTGCATGGCTACCTGACCGCCGTGGCGATCGGGCCGGACACCATCATGCCGGCCGAGTGGCTCGAACGCATCTGGGGCGAAGACGCCGAACAAGCGCCCAACTTCAAGAACGCCAAAGAAGCCGAGCGCATCACCGGCTTGATCATGCGTTTCATGAACGAGGTGCTGGTCACTTTCGAAGTGGCGCCGAAGGAATTCGAGCCGCTGTTCGTCGAGCACGAGCACGAAGGCCAAACCCTGATCGACGCCGAAGCCTGGTGCTGGGGTTTCTGGGAAGGCATGGAGCTGCGCCCGGGTTCGTGGGACCCGATCTGGCAGTCAGATCTGGCGCCGCTGATGCGCCCCATTTACCTGCTCGGCGCCGACGAGATCGCGGAAGCCGAACTGGCCGAAGTGGACAATCCGGTCAAGGGCCACAAGCTGGCCGTGGAGATCGAGGCGAATCTGCCGGCCATC
>JAYVUV010000051.1:0-2570 GCA_043787615.1 Janthinobacterium sp.
CTCGGTTCGGGCTTGACCTTGCTGAGCAATGTGCAGCGCACCGGCCGCCTGAGCGACGAGTTGTACATGGCGGTGATCTTGCCGCCGGCCGTGCGCCAAAGCCCGGACCACAGCCCGGAGCAATTCTTCAGCGCCGCGGCCGCCTTGAAGGCCGAGGCCGACGCCGACCGCGCCAAGGGACTCAAGGATGGCGACCATGGCGACGACGCCGATGGCGAAGAAGACGAGGAAGAACAATAGCGCGGCCGCAGTCAGGCCTGGATTTTTTCTTCGCGGCGGCGCCGTTTGCGCAGCAATAGCAAGCCCAGGCCGGTCAGCAGCATCAGGTAGCGATCCGGTTCCGGCACCGGCGCGGCCGGCACCGCCATCCGCGCCGGCGGGGTGGACGAAGACGCCGACGGTGCCGCGCGCGGGTCCACGCCGGCCGCGTATGGCGAGACGGCCGTGGTGGCGGCGGCCGTGAAACGCATCTCGTTGTACGCGTCGCGCGGGTAGGCATCGCCGGCGTCGTAAGCGACCGTGATCGAATCGCGGCGCCCCGGTTCCGCTTCGAACACCGCACCCTCCCGCGCCCCATGCGTGCCGGCCGGTTCGACCGGCGCGGCCCGCGCCGGGCCGATAGCCGCGCCCCACGCCGATCCGGCGGCCAAAGCGGCGATAGCGCAGAAATGCGCGATACCCATCAAAATGTTCCGGTGCGATGTGTCATGCCCGATTATAGCCCATTAATTTCCTTTGAGAAATATCATTGTATATTTTGTTACCGACTTCAATCGCATGACCGGCCGCGTCGCGCGCGCCCGGTCGCGCCGCCAGGCGCGGTGGCTTGCCTGTCGTGTCGGCGCCACATAGCGCATCGACAGCCGCGCCCGCGCCGTCACGGCGGCGCCGGCGACCATTGATATAGGTCAGGATTTTCCATCGCGGCGGCCGGCGCAACAGCGCTTTTCCCATCCAGATCAACCCGGCGCGCGGCGCGCGGCCCGGACGCGGCGCCGCTGTGCGAAGGGCGCCGACTTTTCTTGCGCCGGACGCTCCGCAGGTCGCGCCCGCATGGCAAAATGGGTGTGCGGATGGGTCCGGATAACGAGGGAGAGTGCGAGATGGTAGATCTGAACGAGCTGCGCTACCTGGCGCTGTCCTTTCCCGACAGCACTGAGGACGAGCACCACGAGCGGCCCTCGTTCCGGGTGGGCGGCAAGATCTTCGCCTCCCTGCCGGACGATGAACACATCAATGTGCTGCTCGACCCCGAGGCGGCCCGGATCGCCATCAGCGTCACCCCCGGCAGCTGCGCGGAGTTATGGTCGGGCGAGCGGCTGGCCGGGGTACGGGTGCGGCTGGAGGCGGCCGAACTCGATATGCTGGCGGCGCTGCTGACGGCCGCCTGGCGTCGCAAGGCGCCCGACGCGCTGGCCAACAGCCTGGGCGCGGGCGGTTGAGGCCGGCGCGCCACGAAGCCAGGCATCGTCCGCTCAGCCCGGCCAAGCGCGCATGGCCAGCGCCACCAGCGGCAGCAACTGGGCGCGCGTGACGCCGCCCGACGCCTGCACCGCCATGCCCTGGGCTAGGCTCATCACGTAACGGGCCAGCAACTCGGGGTCGGCGTCGGGCGCCAGATCGCCCTCGGCGACGGCGCGCTGCAAGCGCTGGCGTAACTTCAATTCGCAACCGGCCCTGGCCGCGGCCAGCTCGTCGCGCACCGGCTGCGCGTCGTCGCCGCAAGCGAGCGCGCAGTTGATGCGCAGACAGCCCCGGGGCGAGCCGGCTTCGGTTTGCACCGCGATGTAATCGATCAACACGCGCTCGACCACCGCGCGCGCCGTCGGCAGCGCCAGCGCCCTGTCGAAAAAGCCCATGCGGGTGGCGCCATAACGCTCGAGCGCCTTGTGAAACAGTTCCTGCTTATTGCCGAACACCGCATACAAGCTGGGCCGGTTCATGCCCATGGCGGCGGTCAGATCCGGCAGCGAACTGCCTTCGTAACCTTTTTCCCAAAACACTTTCATCGCGTGGTCGAGCGCCTGCTCCGCGCAAAAGGTGCGCGGGCGTCCAGCCTTGGCGAGTGGCTTGCTTGATTTCATACCGACCAGTTAAAAATTAGTTTGACAAAATAGTCTGCGTGAATGATTATATACCGATCGGTAAATAATACCAGCGCCACCGCGCCATCCATCGACCCTCAGGAGCCCACCCATGCCAGCCCATTCCAGCCCCGCCCAGGCGCCCGCGCCGCGAGCGACGCCCCCCGCTCCGCCACCGGCCTCCGCGCTGGCGCCCTGGCTGGCGGTGCTCTCGGTCGGCATCGGCGCCTTCGCCCTGGTCACCACCGAATTCCTGCCGGTCGGCTTGCTGCCCTCGATCGCCGCCGAACTGGGCGTCACCGAAGGCCACGCCGGCCTGACCGTCACCCTGCCCGGCTTGATCGCCGCCTTCGCCGCCATCTTCGTCACGGTCGGCTCCAGCAAGGTGGACCGCCGGCATGTGATCATGAGCCTGATCGCGCTGCTGGTGGCGTCGAATCTGATCGTGGCCCTCTCGCCCTCCTTCTACGGCGTGCTGTTCGGCCG
>JAYVUV010000052.1:0-5351 GCA_043787615.1 Janthinobacterium sp.
CTACTTTTCATGAGCTGGTTCACGGCCCCCACTCCATCGCAGCGCTGGGTCTTCGTCACGACCGCGCTCCTTACCGCCACGGCGGTGCCTACCCACGCGCAAGCGCAGCAAAAGCGCGTGGCCAATGTCGAGGATAAGAAGGCCCCCACCGTGGTGCAGGCCGAGCAGATCGGCGGACGTCCCGAGCGCGAAATCACGCTTGAACGCAATGTCGAGGTGGTGCGCGACAAGACCCGCCTGACCTCCGATTCGGCTTGCTACCGCCAGGTCGAGGACGAGGTCGAGGCCACCGGCAACGTGCGCATGTGGCGCTTCGGCGACCGCTACACGGGCGACGAGTTGAAGCTGAACCTGGAGAGCGGCAAGGGTTATATCCTGAACCCGACCTACCGCATCGCGCTCGGCGGCGGCCAGGGCAAGGCCGACCGCATCGATTTCATCAGCACCGAAGAGGCGCAGGTGAAAAACGGCACCTACAGCACCTGCGAGGGACCCAATCCGGACTGGTATCTGCGCGCCAGCACCCTGGACCTGGACAGCGGGCGCGATGTGGGCACCGGCCGCAACGCCATCGTTTACTTCAAGAACGTGCCGATCCTGGGCTCGCCGGCGATGTCGTTTTCCCTGTCCGGCGCGCGCCGCTCCGGCTGGCTGGCACCGATTCCGGGCTTCGGCTCGAAGGGCGCGGCCGAGGTCACGGTGCCGTACTACTTCAATATCGCGCCCAACCGCGATGTGACGGTGTACCCGAAAATCATACCGCGCCGCGGCTTGCAGGTGGGCGCGGACGGGCGCTATATCGGCGAGACCGACGCCGGTTCCTACGCCGGCGAGACCTACGCCGAACTGCTGATCAACGACAAGCAGACCAAGACCGACCGCTGGTCGATCACGTCCTCGCACACCCAGGCCATCGCGCCCGGCTTGAGCTACGGCTGGAACCTGCGCGGCGCCTCGGACGACGCCTATCCGAGCGACTTTTCGAAGACGGTGGCCACCGCCGCCGAGCGCCAGCTGCTGCGCGAGCTGCGCACCGATTACCGCAGCGAGTTCTGGACCCTGACGGCGCGGGTGCAAAACTACCAGGTGCTGCAAGACCCGGCCTCGGTCGCCGATCCCTCGCTGTTCGTGTCGCGCCCCTACGACCGGCTGCCGTCGATCAATCTGCACGCCGGCCGCTTCGACGTGGGCGGCGGTTTCGACTGGGCGGTGGACAGCGAGTTGACCCGCTTCTGGCATCCCGACCTGGTGCGCGGCAACCGGCTGGTGGTGGTGCCGCAGATCAGTTATCCGATCGTGCGGCCCGGGTATTTCATCACGCCCAAGCTGATGCTCAACGCCAGCGCGTATCAGCTCGATAACAACGCCGTCACGGCCGCCGCCCAGTTCAAGGAAACCTCGCTCTCGCGCGCGGTGCCGACGGTGTCGGTGGACAGCGGCCTGGTGTTCGAGCGCGACGCCAACATCTTCGGCCGGGCGCTGACCCAGACCCTGGAGCCGCGCCTGTTTTACGTCTACACGCCGTACCACAAGCAAGACGCGATCCCCAACTTCGACACCTCCGAGGCGACCTTCAACTTTTCGCAGATCTTCAGCGAAAACCGCTTCGTGGGCGCCGACCGCATCGGCGACGCCAACCAGATCACGGCGGCGCTCACCTCGCGCTTCCTGGAAGTGAACGGGGCCGAGCGGCTGCGCCTGGCCTTCGGTCAGCGCTTCTATTTCACCGACCAGCGCGTGCAGCTCAACGCCGGCACGCCGCGCAACGACACCCATTCGGACATGCTGTTGGCCGCCGGCGGACGCATTTCCGAGAACTGGACCTTCGACAGCGCGGCCCAGTACAACCCCAGCACCAGCCAGTTGATGACCTCGAACTACGGCGTGCAATGGCAGCCGGGTCCGAAAAAGGTGCTCAATTTGAGCAACCGCTACCAGCGCGACAGCATCAAGAACACGGAAGTGTCGGCCCAGTGGCCCTTGACGCAAAACTGGTATGGCGTGGGCCGGGTCAACTACTCGGTGCGCGACAAACGCATCCTGGAAAGCTTGGTCGGCCTCGAGTACAACGGCGATTGCTGGGTGTTCCGGATGGGCGCGCAGCGCTTCGTGACGGCCGCCAACACCGTCTCGACGCCGGTGTTTTTCCAGCTCGAATTGAACGGCTTGTCCAAGCTGGGTGTGGGCAATCCGCTGGAAACCTTGAAGAGCAGTATCCCCGGCTACCAAAGGCTCAATCCCCTGGCCGGCCGCTGATCCGGACCGGCCGGGCGGCCTTCGCGTCGCCCGGCCGCCCGGTTTTTATTTATTCGAACTCATGATCGCCCGACACATTATGCGCAACGCCAGTCAGCCCAAACTCACCATCGCAACGCTTTTGCTGTGCGCCTTGTCCGGCGCCTGCGTCAACGCCTGGAGCCAGGCCGCCGCGCCGGCCCCGCTTCCGGCCCCGGCCCCGGCCGCCGCCGCTCCCGCCACTGTCGCTTCCGCGCCGGCCGCGGTTCCGGTTCCGGCCGCCGCCAAGCCGGTCAAGCCGGCCGCGCCGGTGTCGACCCCGATCGATTCGATCGCCGTGGTGATCAACGATGAAGTTATCACCCGCAATGAGCTGGCCGCCCGCATCAAGACGGTGGAAAAACGCATGAAGGCGCAAAACGTGGCCATGCCGGAGCAAGCCGATTTGCAGCGCCAGATCCTCGAACGCATGATCGTCGAGCGCGCGCAGCTGCAATTGGCCAAGGAGATGGGCGTGCGGGTCGACGACACCACGCTGGACCGCGCCATCGGCCGCATCGCCGAGCAGCAGAAAATCACCCTGCAGGACATGCGCAACCAGATGGAGAAGGAAGGCACCACCTTCGCCGCCTTCCGCGAGGAGATCCGCGAAGAGATCATCATGCAGCGCCTGCGCGAGCACGAGGTCGACGCCAAGATCCAGATCTCCGACGCCGAGGTGGATAATTACCTGGCCGCCGAGAAGGCCGCCGCCGCCGAGCAGGTCGAACTCAATCTGTCGCAAATCATGATACGGATACCGGAAAACGCCTCGCCCGAGGTGATCGGCGCGCGCCGCCTGCGGGCCGAGGAAGTGATGCGCCAGCTGCGCACTGGGGCCGATTTCGCCAAGATGGCCGGCACCTATTCCGACGCCAGCGACGCGCTCAAGGGCGGCGAGATCGGCTGGCGCAATCCGGACCGCTTGCCGCCGCTGTTCGTCGAGCAGCTCGGCAAAATCAAGCCGGGCCAGGTCACGCCCATCATCAAGAGCGCGGCCGCCTTCCATATCCTGAAGCTGGTGGACAAGCGCTCGGTGGCCGACGCCCAGGCCGCCACGGCGGTGCAGCAGACCCACGCGCGCCATATCCTGATCAAGGTCACGCCCACCGTGCCGGCGGCCGACGCCAAGCGCAAGCTGACCGAATTGAAGGAGCGCCTCGATAACAAGGCGGCCAAGTTCGAGGAACTGGCGCGCCTGTTCTCCAACGACGGTTCGGCCAGCAAGGGCGGCGATCTGGGTTGGCTGTTCCCGGGCGATACCGTGCCCGAATTCGAGGCCGCCATGAACGCCCTGAAGCCGGGCGAGGTGAGCGCGCCGGTCGAGTCGAGCTTCGGTTTCCATTTGATCGAGGTGTTGGAGCGCAAGAGCGACGACGTGTCGAAGGAGAAGGCGCGCAACGCCGCGCGCCAAGCCATCCGCGACCGCAAGCTGGAAGAGGCGACCGAGGATTGGCAGCGCCAGGTGCGCGACCGCGCCTATGTCGAATTTCGCAGCGACGACAAGTAAGCCATGACGACGATCCGCAACGGGACGGCGGCGTGAACGCGAACGCGCACGCGGGCATGGCGCAGCGCGCCGGCGCGCGCCCGGTGCTGGCCGTGACGGTGGGCGAGCCGGCCGGCATCGGCCCCGAAATCGCCATCCGCGCGGCGTGGGCCGGGCGGGCCGAGGTCGACTGCGTGCTGATCGGCGACGCCGCCTTCCTGGCCATGACGGCCGAGCGCATCGATCCCGCCATCCGTCTGGTGGCCGTGTCGCTGGAGGCGCTGCGCCAGGCCGGCTTGCCCCGTTTCGGCGCCGAGCGGGTGGCCGTGGTCGACGTGCCGCTGGCCGCCTTCGTCACGCCCGGGGTGCTCGATCCGGCCAACGGACGCGCCGTGCTGGCCACGCTGGACGCGGCGGTGGAAGGCGTCCAAGCCGGTTGGTTCGAAGCCATCGTCACCGCGCCGCTGCAAAAGAGCGTCATCAACGCGGCCGGGGTGGCCTTTTCCGGCCACACCGAATACCTGGCCGGGAAGACCGCCAGCGCCCAGGTGGTGATGATGCTGGCCGGGCTGCCGAACGGCGCGGGCGCGCCGCTGCGGGTGGCGCTGGCGACCACCCATCTGCCGCTGGCGCGGGTGGCGGCGGCCATCACGCGCGAGGGCCTGGCGGCCACGCTCGACATCATCGACCGCGATTTGAAAACCAAGTTCGGGATCGCCGCGCCGCGTATCCTGGTGGCCGGCTTGAACCCGCACGCGGGCGAGGGCGGTTACCTGGGGCGCGAGGAAATCGACACCATCGCCCCGGCCCTGGAGGCGGCGCGCGCCCGGGGCATCGACGCGCGCGGCCCATATCCGGCCGACACCCTGTTCCAGCCCAAGTACCTGGAGCAGGCCGACTGCGTGCTGGCCATGTATCACGACCAGGGCTTGCCGGTCCTTAAATACGCCACCTTCGGGCGCGGCGTCAACATCACGCTCGGCTTGCCGCTGATACGCACCTCGGTCGACCACGGCACCGCGCTCGATCTGGCCGCGCAAGGCACCGGCCTGGCCGATTGCTCCAGCATGGAGCAGGCGATCCGCAGCGCGCGCGAGATGGTGCTGGCGCGGCGCGCGCTCTCATTAGAAAAACAATCATGAAACACATCGCCCGCAAACGCTTCGGTCAGAATTTCCTGCACGATAAGTACGTCTTAAACAGCATCACCGAATCGATCGCGCCGCGGCCCGGCGACACCATGGTCGAAATCGGCCCCGGCCTGGGCGCCATGACGGAGCAGTTGCTCAAGTCGCTGGACCGGTTGCATGTGGTCGAGCTGGACCGCGACCTGGTGGCGCGCCTGGAAAAGACTTTCAATCCGGCTAAGCTGATCATTCACGCGGGCGACGCCCTGCGCTTCGATTTCGCCCAGTTGGCGCCGGCCGACGGCGGCAAGCTGCGGGTGGTCGGCAATTTGCCCTACAATATTTCCAGCCCGCTGCTGTTTCACCTGGCCGAGATCGCGCCGCTGGTGCGCGATCAACACTTCATGCTGCAAAAGGAAGTGGTCGAGCGCATGGTGGCCGAGCCGGGCAGCAAGACTTAC
>JAYVUV010000053.1:0-4245 GCA_043787615.1 Janthinobacterium sp.
TCGTTCAACCGGATGTCAACCTTCATCGTGCACGACTTGAAAAACCTGGTGTTTCAACTGTCGCTCCTGCTGACCAACGCCGAAAAACACCAGCACAACCCCGCCTTCCAGCAAGACATGCTGGGTACCCTCGACCACTCGGTCAGGAAGATGACGCTGCTGCTGCGAAAACTGAGCCGGGGCGACGCGCGCGACGCCAGCGACAGCGCGGCCCCGATCCTGATCGAACAAGTGCTGGCCGAGGCGGTGGCGGCCAAGTCGGCCGCCACCCCGGCGCCGCAGCTGCGCATCGAACAGCGCGGCCTGACCGTGATGGCCAACTGGGCCAGGTTGGAACGGGTGCTGGGCCACATCATCCAGAACGCGATCGAGGCCAGCGCGCGCGACGGCGAGGTGGTGGTGCGGCTGCTGCGCGAAGCCCACAGCGCGGTGGTCGAATTGCAGGACAGCGGCCAGGGCATGAGCGAACAATTCGTGCGCGAGCGCCTGTTCAAGCCGTTCGAGTCGACCAAGGCGGCCGGCATGGGCATCGGCGTGTTCGAGAGCCGCGAATACCTGCGCGAAGTGGGCGGCCAGCTCGAAGTGGCCAGCGAGGTCGCGGTCGGCACCACCTTTCGGGTCATCCTGCCGCTGCATCCGGACGGCGGCGCGGCATAAGGGCAAGCCATGGGCAAGCAAAAACTGTTAATCATCGAAGACGATCCCGGCCTGCAAAAGCAGCTGCGCTGGAGTTTCGACGCCTACGAGGTGCTGCTGGCCGGCGAGCGCGAGACCGCGCTGGCCCAGGTACGACGCCACCAGCCGGCGGTGGTCACCATGGACCTGGGGCTGCCGCCCGACCCGGACGGCGCCAGCGAAGGCCTGGCCACCCTGCGGCAGATTCTGGCGCTGGCGCCGGACACCAAGATCATCATCTTGTCGGGCAATCAGGAGCGGGCCAACGCGCTCAAGGCGATCGGCATGGGCGCCTACGACTTCCATCAAAAGCCCTTCGACGCCGACATGCTGGGCCTGGTCATCGAGCGCGCCTTTTATTTGCACGCGATCTTGCAGGAGAACCGGCGCATGCTGCAAACCCAGGCCGATTCGCCGCTGGCCGGCGTGATCAGCCGCGATCCCGGCATGCTCAAATTGTGCCGCAGCGTCGAAAAAGTGGCGCCATCCTCGGCCAGCGTGATGCTGCTGGGAGACTCCGGCAGCGGCAAGGAATTGATCGCGCGCGGTTTGCACGCGCTCAGCGCACGCCACGACAAGCGCTTCGTGGCCATCAACTGCGCCGCGATTCCCGACAATTTGCTGGAGAGCGAATTGTTCGGTTACGAGAAGGGCGCCTTCACCGGGGCCGTCAAGCAAACCCTGGGCAAGATCGAATTGGCCAATGGCGGCACCTTCTTTTTGGACGAGATCGGCGACATGGCGATGGCGCTGCAAGCGAAGCTGCTGCGCTTTTTGCAGGAGCGCGTGATCGAGCGGGTGGGCGGGCGCAGCGAGATCGCGGTCGATGTGCGCATCGTTTGCGCCACCCATCAAAACCTCAAGCAGCTGGCCGACGCCGGGCGTTTTCGCGAAGACCTGTTTTACCGCCTGAGCGAAATCGTGCTGATGATACCGCCGCTGCGCGAGCGGATCGGCGACAGCGCCCTGCTGGCCCATCACTTCAAAAACAAATTTTGCGCCAGCGAGGGCCGCGCCAACCTCCACTTCCATCCCGAGGCGCTGAGCGCCATCGAGTCGCACGGCTGGCCGGGCAATGTGCGCGAGATGGAAAACTGCATCAAGCGCGCGGTGATCATGGCGGACGGGCCGCAGATCGTGGTCGAGGACCTCGGCTTGCCGGCCGTGACGCCGCAGGACGAGGTGGTCAATCTGCGTCAGGTGCGCGACGCGGCCGAATACAAGGTGATGGTGATGGCGCTGGCGCGGGTGGATGGCAATATCGTCAGGGCGGCCGAATTGCTGGGGGTAAGCCGGCCCACCCTGTACGATTTGATGAACCACCACGGCATCAAATAATGGACTGCGGCGATCAGCGGGCGTCGGCATCGCCCGCCGCGACCGGCGTTGGCGCCGGCGCGTCGGCAGGTTCGCGCCATTGGCCCGCCGCCGTCAATTTATTCTTCAGTCCCGGCAGCGGAAAACCCAGGGCGTAAGCCTCGTGGGCATGCTCCAGGGCCAGCGCGTACTCCTTCTTTTTCACATACATCAAGCCCAGATTGTAGTGGGTGGTGGGGTTGTCGGGGCCCAGCCGGGCCGCCTCGCGCAACTGGAGCAGCGCCGCTTCGTTCTGCCCGCCCGCCAGCAGATAGGCGCCGTAAATGGCGCGCACCACCGGGTCGTTCGCCTTGAAGCGGATCGCGCGCTCGAAGAAGCAGTCGACCGGATATTTGGCCCCGCGCGGCTGGGGCGCCTTTTCTCGCAGCCCCAGTTTGGCCATCGAGGCCAGCGCCCGGTGGTGGTTGGGGAAGTGCTCCAGGGTGTAGCTGATGTCGTCGCCCAGCGTGCCCGAAAGGCCGCGCGTCAGATTTTCCACCGGGGCCGTGAAGTGGAATTTCTCGACCACCGCCAGTTTGCCGCGGTCGCCCGGATCGGTGTAGTCGCCGCCCGTGTTGTGCGCGGCGTAAGGCGGGCAGTCGGCCCGCGCCGGCGCGGGAAAGCCGGCCGCCAGCGCGCTCGCCAGGACGGCCAGGCGCGCCGCGCCGGTCGCTGCGAAACAAGTCATACGGATCACGCGGCTCATCATGGTGTCTCCTTGCGGCCGACCCGGTCCAGCAGGTCGGCCAGTTCGGCGCTGCGCGCCTGACGCGAATGAATGGCGATGGTGGCGGCGCTGGCCAGCGGCGCCTTGTCTTGGCGGCACAGCTGCAAAAACCGCAGCAGGGCGCGGCAGATGTCGTCCACCGAGTCGAGCATGCCGATGGTGTCGATGCCGGAGCGGCGCAGCTTGGCCGCGCTGTCGCCGGCCAGGTCGGTGAGCGCCAGGATCGGGCGCCGCGCGCGCAGGTATTCATATAGCTTGGCCGGGATCTGGTTGTTGCAGTTGTTTGCCTGGAGCAGCAGCAAGCCGTCGGCGCCCAGCATTTCGGCCAGCGCCGCGCGATACGGCAGGGCCGGCGCCAGCTCCACCAGCGCGCCGATATGGTGGCGCTCGATCAAGCCGCGCAGGTGCGCGTCGTGGCCGCTGGCGCGCAGCACCAGGCGCAGTTGGCCGGGGCCGATGGCGCCGTCGCGCTGGAGCCGCGCCAGCGCGCGGAACAGGGCGCCCGGGTCGCGCTCGGAGGGGTAGATGATGCCACTGTGGAGCAGCCGGAAGCAGCCCGCCGGCGCGGCCGGTGCCGGCCCGGCGTCGGCCTCGCGCTGGGCTGCGGCGAAGCTGGCCTCGTCGAAACCGTTCTCGATCAGGCAAAATCGCTCGCGGCCGATATGCGGGAAGCGCGCGCGGTAGGCCCGGATCGCGCCCGGCGTGGTGCACACCATGCTGGCGCCGTGGGCCAGGATTTTCGCTTCGATCCAGTGGTGCAGGCGGCGAATGCGCGGGTCAGGCGGATAGTGCGCGTCGCTCATCGGGTCGCGCTGGTCGGCCACCCAGGGAATGCCGGTCAGGCGGTGCAAGGTCATGCCGATCAAATGGGCGGTGGCGATCGGGTAGCTGGACCAGATCACGTCCGGCCGGTGGCGCCGGATCAGGCGCAGCCCGGCCGGCACCGCGCTCAGCCACCAGGAAATCCAGCGGTCGGGCAGGGCCAGCCAGCGCGGGTAACGCCCCAGCAGCGATAAATGGCGCGAGGCGTCCAGCGCGAAGCTGCGGTGCACCCGCACCCGGGGGCCAATCTCGGCCAGCTGGTCGGCGCTGGTGTCGCGATAGGCGCCGGCGCTGGCGGTCAGCACCAGCGGCTCCCAGCCCGATTGCGGCAGATCGCGCGAAAAAGCGAGCGTGCGCTGGATGCCGCTGCTGCCCTGCATTGGCGGGTAGTGGTAAGCGATCATCAGCACGCGCTTCACCACGCCGCGATCCATTCGGCGCACAGGCGCGCCACTTCCTGGCGCCAGGCCGCGCGCGCGAAGGTGTGGTTGGCATCCGGCAGATGCGCCTGGCGCAGCCGCGGCGAGCCGGCCACCCGGCGCCAGGCGGGCGTGCGCAACAGGTCGGCGAATTCGCGCGCGGTCATGTCCTTGCCGCTCAGGATGACCAGGGTGCGGCCGCCGAAACGCGACAGGCCGGCCAGCATGCGCGCCGGCGGGTCGGCC
>JAYVUV010000054.1:0-6339 GCA_043787615.1 Janthinobacterium sp.
GATGGCCGCGCCATCGGCCGCCGGCAGCGCTGGCACCACGCCCGGCGCGCTCAAGTCGATCCGGTAGCTGGCCTGGGCCGGCGGGTAGCACAGGCCGGCGTCGGCGCAGCCCTGGTAGTCGACCTTGAGCGCGAACGGCGCGGCGCCGGCCTGGCTCACCGGCAGTTCCACCACCAGGCTGTTTTGGTAGGTCTCCATCTCTTTGTTAAAGTTTTCGTCGAACTTGCGCAAGCCGTCCGGCAGCTTGGGCTGGGCCAGCGTGGCACCGCCTTCGGCCTTGAAGCCGAGCCGCTCGCGGTATAGATGGTATTGCGGCGCGATGGTCCAGGAGACCACCACCGTGTGTGCGTCGCGCACCTCGGTTTTGAGCTGGAACGCCTGTTCGGGCGCCAGGAAGTCGGCGCCGACGGCGCCGCCGCCCCATAATCCCAACGTCAGCGCCGTCAGCGACGCGCCTATGATATGCATGATGCGACCGTGTTTCATCGTACCCTCCGGGTGTGCTGGTCTGTCAAAGTGCCCCGTCTGGCGGGGCGGTTAATCGCGCCGAGGTGCCGGTCAGGCATCGAAGGCGTTCTGGTGTAGCAGTGTTCCGTGCCGGTCGATGGCCAGATAGGCCATGCCCGATTGTTCGAGAAAGGCTAGCCCCTCTTGCTGCATCAGCATGGCGATGGTGGCGGCCGAGCCGGCGGCGATGGCCAGCGGCGCCAGCACGCTCACCGAGCGCCAGTGCGCGACCGGCATGCCGCTGCCGGGATCGAGGATGTGGCAGTAGCGTTGGCCGTCCAGTTCGAAATAGCGTTCGTAGTCGCCGCTGGTGGCCAGCGCGCCGCGGCTGACCGGCAGGCTGGCCACGATGGCGTCCGGCCGGCGCGGGTCCTGGATGCCGATCGACCAGGGCCGCCCGTCAGGTTGCGGCCCGATGAAGCGCATGTCGCCGCCCAGGTTCACATAGCCCGAGCGTACCCCTTGCGCGATCAGCAGCGCGGCGGCGCGGTCGGCCGCGTACTCTTTGCCGAAGCCGCCGAAGTCGAGTTCCATGCCCGCTTGCGGCAAGCGCACGCGCGCGCCGTCGCGCTCCACGCGCGGCCAGCCGATCAAGCCGCGCAGGCGCGCCAGGGTGGCCGGCGTCGGCAGGCGCGCCTGGCGAAAGTCCCAGGCTTGGCGCAGCACGCCCGAGGTGATGTCGAAGCGCCCGCCGCTGGCGCCGTGCAGGGTATCCGCATAGTTCAGCAGGGCGGCGGTTTCCTCGTCGTGCTCGACCCAGCCGGCGCCGGCCGCCGCGTTGATGCGCGAGACCACGCTCTCGGGCCGGTAGCGCGAGAACGCGCGCTCGATGCGGCGCACCTCGTCGATGGCCAGGCCGGCCAGCGCCGCCGCGTCGGCGCCGGCCAGCCCGAGCCGCACTTCGCAGCGGCTGGCCATGGCCTCGAACGGCGTGGCGGCGATGGCCGTCACCACAGCCGGTTGACCCCGATCTGGAGGATTTGCGCGCGCAGCGGCGCCAGGCCGGGGCTGCCCTGGTCGAACAGGCGCCAAGTGCCGCGCTGCTGATATTCTTCCAGCTTGAGGTTGACGCTCCAGAGCGGATCGATCTGCTTAGACACCTTGATGCCCAGCGTGACGGCGCCGAAGGCCGACAGGCGCTGGTCGGCCGACGAGTAGTCATTCGGGTCGCTCACGTAACCGGGCGGGAAGGGTTGGCCCAGCACGCTGTCGTATACCGGATCGTAGTAAAAGCTGGCCGCGTTTTGCGTGTGGTAGCGCGCCGACGGGGTCACGCTCCAGCCGGCCGACAGCGGTTGCAGATATTCCCCGCTGAAGGTGTGGGCGCGTGTTTTGTAGCTGTCGCTGTAATACCGGTAGCTGACCCGGCTGGTGCCGTCGCCAGCCGTGAAATGGTGGTTCCAGCGGCTCAGCACGGCCGTCTCGTTGTGCTGGCGCGGGCGGTTGTCGAGCAGCTTGTAGGGATCGGAAAAGTAGCCATTGCCGCGCGCGTAGGTGGCGCTGAGCTGGACGATGTCGCGCGGGGTCAGCACTTGCGTCACGCCCAGCATGAAGCTATTGGTTTGCTTGCGCTCCGCGCTGACGATGCCGCTGACCGGATTGATGCTGTCGTTGGCGCGTCCCAGGCCGAAGGCCAGGGTGGTGTTTTTGTCCTCGCTCTCCAGGTTCGCTTGCAGCGACAGGGCGCGCGAGACGTAATCGTGCTCGGTCGAAAAGGCGGTGCCGACGGTCAGGCTGCCGCGCTGGAAGTAGCGCGTCAGGCCCAGGTCGGCGGCGCTGCGGCGGTCGGCCATGTGCGAAGCGCTGGAGATGGCGGTGTGGTAGCGCGGCGAAGCGCCCGACACATCGTCCGAGGTGAGCGTGCCGGCCACCGACCAGACCCCGGCCAGCGGGGTCATGACGGCTAGCGACGGCGCGTGCACGGTGGTGCGATCCAGGCCGCTTTGGCGATCCTGGTAATCCAGATACTTCAGGCTGATCTCGCCGTGTTCGGGGGCCGTTTCGGCGTGCGCCAGGCCGACGCCGACGCCGGGCAGGGCCAGCGCCGCCGCCAGGATCGAGGCGCCCAGGCCGCGCGCGGCGCCGGCCGCGACCGGCGCGGTGATGGGGGAAGATGGGTTCATATTTTTCCTGATTCTCAATTGCAGCCGCAGCCGCCGCCGCCGACGCCGGCACCGCCGGAGGCCGCCTCGCGGCTGTCATAGATATGTTCGGAGAAGCGGGCGTCGAGCTTGTCGCCCTCGAAGCCCATGTCGGGCCGGGCCAGCACGCCTTTTTCCCATGGTTGCACCGGCGTGATCAAGCCGGCGCAGCCCGATAGGCCGGCCAGCGCGCCGGCCAGGCACAGCAGCTTGGCGGCGCGCTTCATTTGGCCGTCCCGAGCGCGCTTTTGATCGCCTCTTCCAGCACGGCGCGGTCGGCCGCGTTGAAGCCCATGTGCTCGACGAGCAGCTTGCCGTCCTTGCCGATCAGATAGCTGCTCGGCATGCCTTTCAAGCCGTAGCTGCGCGGCACGGCGCCGGCCGCGTCGAAGGCGACGGTGAATTGGGCCGGGTTGGCGCTCAAAAATTCGCGCGCGTCGGTGTTTTTGGCGTCCAGGTTGATGGCCACCACTTGCAAACCCTGGGGCCCGTATTTGGCTTGCATCTCGTTCATCCAGGGGAAGGATTGACGGCAAGGGCCGCACCACGAGGCCCAAAAGTCGACATACACCAGCTTGCCCTGATATTTGGCCAGGCTGACCGGCCCGGACAGGCCTTGCAGGTCGAAGGCCGGCGCGACGGCGCCTTTGTCCAGGGCCAGGGCGTGGCCGGACCACAGCAGGGCGCAGCCCAGGAGCAGGGAAGGAAGAGAGTGTTTGCTGCGAATCGAAGTCATATTGTGTCCCGATAAAAGTGAAAGGAAGGGCGCCGGCCGAGCATCGGCCGGCGCCCGTGCCGCGTTCGGCGGCGCTTCTGTGGCGCTTAGACGGCGCTTAGACGGCGCTTAGACGGCGCCGCCGGCGCGCGCCGTGCGGCGACGCCAGCCGACCACGCCCAGGGCCAGCAGCACCAACAGCGCCAGGGTGGCGTCGTCGCCGTCGCGCGCGGCCGAACAACCGCCGCCGCCCTGATTGCTCACCACATTGACCACCGGCGGGGCGGCGCTGGCGGTGCCGGCCAGGGCCACGTTCCAGCTGGCGCCGCTGTCGTCGCTCAGCGTCAGGTTGCCGCTGCTCGTGCCGGCGGCGGTGGGTTGGTATTGCACCGTCAATTGGCAGCTGGCGCCGGCCGCCAGGGTGAACGGCGGGGCCGCGCAGGCGCCGGCCGCCGTACCGGCCACGGCCGAGAACGGGCCGCTGAACACGGCGCCGCCGATGGTGATGGCGCCGCTGCCGCCGTTGCTGATGGTGAAAGCCTTGGTGCCGGCGGCCGCGCCGATCACGGCGCCGCCGAAATCGAACGATTGCGGTTGCGCCGTCAGCACCGGGGTCGGCGCCGCGATGGCCACGCCGTTGCCGCTCACGCCGAGCGTGAACTGGGCGCCGCTATCGGTGGCGATCAACACCGTGCTGCTACGCAAACCGGCCGCCGTGGGTTTCAAGGCCGTGTCGATGGTGCAACTGGCCGATGGCGCCAGGCTGGTGCCGACCGCGCAGCTGCCGGCCAGGGTGAAGTCGCCGCTCTGGCCGCCGCTCAGGGACAGCGCCGTGATACTCAGCGCCACGTTGCTGGGGTTGGTGAAGGTGGTGCTGTGCGGGGCGGCGGTGGCGCCGATCTGGGTGTCGTCGAAGGCGATCGGCAGTTTGTCCGACAGGGTGGGCTGGGCCACGGCGTTGACGCTGCCGCTGCCGGTGATGCCGACCTGTAGCGTGGCCGCGTTCGAGCTGACCACCAGATTGGCCGTCACGTCGCCGGTGGTGGACGGGGTGAAGACGACAGGCAGGGCGCAGTTGGCGCCCACCGCCAGGACGGCGCCGCAGGTGTTGCCAGTGCCGGCCAGGGTCACGCTGGGCGCGCCGCCGATGGCGATGTCGCCCAGGCTGAGCGGCACGTTGCCGGTGTTGCTGAGCGTGACGGTGCGGCTGGCGCTGGCGCCCAGGGTTTGCGCGCCGAAGCTCAAGCTGGCCGGGTTGGCGGCGATGGCCGGCGCCGCCGCGCTGGCGTTGCCGCTCAGGGCGATGGTGGCGTTGCCGTTGGCCGCGTTCGAGCTCAGCGTCACGCTGGCGGCGAGCGCGCCCGCCGTCGATGGCGCCGCGCGCACCGTCACGCTGCACGTGGCGGCCGGCGCGATCGGGGTGCCGACCGCGCAGCTGCCGCCCACGGCGAATTGGCCCGCGTTGGCGCCGCCCAGCACGATGCCGCTCAAGACCAGCGGCGCTTGTCCGCTGTTGCTGACGTTGACGGTTTGCACGCTGGACGCGGTGCCGGTGAACAGGGCGCCGAAATCGACACTGGTGGCCGACAAGCCGATGCCCGCTTGCGGGGTGGCGTCGCCGGTGCCGCTCAGCGACAGGGTGCTGACGGCGCCGGTGGCGTTGTGGTTGATGGTCAGGCTGGCGTTGCGGGCGCCGGCCGCCGTCGGACGGAAGGTCAATTGCACCGTGCAATTGGCGTTCGGGGCGATGGCGGCGCCGGCGGCGCAAGTGCCGCCGCTGACGCTGTAATCGGCCGCGGCGGCGCCGGCCAGGGCGATGGCGCCCAGGTTGAGCGCGGCGCTGCCGCTATTGCTCAGGGTGGTGGTCAAGGCCGCGCTGCTCTGGCCGACGCCGGTGCTGCCGAAAATGAGCACCAGCGGCGCCAGGTTGGCCACGGGCGCGGCGACCACGGCGGGATTGCCGAGGTAGGCGGCCAGATCGGCCACCTCGGCCGCCGAGAAGCGGCTGGCGTAAGCGAAGGAGATCATGGCCGGCACGCTGGTGAAGGCGTGGCTGAGCGCGGCCGGATCGTTGGCGCCGCGCAGCACGTTCGAGACGTTGGCGGCCGGGTTGGCGGTGTGGCAGCCGGCGCAGCGCGGGGCGCCGCCGGCGACCGGGCCGTTGGCGTACAGGCTCTTGCCGTTCAAGGCGTCGGCCGCCTGGGCCGTGGCCAAGCCGCCCAACAGGAGCGCGGTACAGGCGCCGGCGTGGCGCGCCAGGCGCCCCCAGCCGAAGGAATGCGATTGCGACTTCATCATAGATTGGTATCCCGATAGTTATAAATTCAAGCTACAAAAACTCATGGCCATGCCATTGAAAAACGCGTGCATCAAGGCGCATATGCGCCAGTCGCGGCTATGCTGATAAACCACCCCGAGCACCAGCCCGGGCAGGAAAACCTGCACCATGACGAACGGGCCGGCGCGCAGGTGCAGCAGGCTGAAACAACAGGCCGGCAACACCACGTCGGCCACCTCGCGCCAGCGCCCGGAGGCGTTGTCGCGCCGCATCAGCCATTCCTGCACGCCGGCGCGGATGATCCACTCTTCCAGCAACGGCGCTTCCAGCAAGAGGCGCAGCAAGGTAAGGACACCCTGGCCGCGTAATTGCCCGCCACAAAAAGTTTGCATTGCCAGCACGATCACGTACCCCTATTTAGTTCGCACAACGCGCGCGGCGCGGTGCGGACAGGCCCCGTGGCCGTCGTCAAACCCCATGTTGCTCATGTTAATGGCGTTATCCAACGGAAAGGTTCAAGTTTTGCTAATATTTTTTCTTGGGAAATTAAAGTAGGCTTAGCGAAATACTATGCAGTCTGAAGCGAAACACAAGTATCGATGCCACAGTGAAACTATTGGAGGAGCCGAGGCGTTGGCGAACGCGGCAGTGGCGGGGCGGTCTGGCCGAGCGTGGCGCTGGCACCGGAACGGGATGGG
>JAYVUV010000055.1:0-19053 GCA_043787615.1 Janthinobacterium sp.
CCGACCGCGTTCAACGCTTTCCTGAGCCGGCAAGGCCTGGGCGCCATGCGGGCCACGGCCGACGAGCGCGGCATGGCGCGCATCTCCCACCATTTGGGCGCCGCCTCCGCGCCGCCGGCCGGCGAAACCGCCGAGCAGGAGCGGCGCCGCGCGCACGAAGGCTTGCGCATCTTTCTGGCCGCGCCGCCCAACACCACCACCCCACGGACCTCGGCTTTGTTCCTGGAAAAATTGTGGAAGGGACAATTATTGTCGCCCGCCTCGACGCGCTACCTGCTCGATTTGATGGAGGCGCAAACCGTGCCGCACCGTTTGCGCGATGGCGTGCCGGCCGGCGCCCGCCTGGCCGACAAGACCGGCACCTCCGGTATCGATGGCTGGACCGCGTCCTGGAACGACATGGGCGTGATCAGCTGGCCGGACGGCCACGCCGTGGTGGTGGCCGCCTATCTGAGCGACACCAAGGCGCCGCAAGCCGAGCGCGACCTCCTGCTGGCCGACCTGGCGCGCGCGGTGGCGCGCTCGCTGCACCCCGAGCCGGCCGCGCCGGCGGCGGCACCCTGATCGGCTGCGCCGCGCCCGGGGCGAGCCGGCGCGGCGACGTGTCCTGCCCGCGCCCGCAGGCTGGCGCCCGGCATCGTTCCATTCCCAAAGGAAATTGCCGGCCCTCTATATCCTCGGCTGCCGATATCGTAGTTTGACTACATATCATGTATACAAGAAAAATTAGCGCGTTTTTATCGTTGCGCGGCGGACCACGTGGTAGCGCTTCCACTTTTACTAACAATCATCATTTCAAATTTGATTATTTGGCATAAAGTCGTGCTAGCATGCGTACTCAGCGCTGCATTTCAGAGGCGCGAACGCCTTCCTCAGGGGCTAGGCCACGATTTTGATCGCGTCGCGGACGGTTGTTGCCGTCCCGCGAACTTAGGTTTTTGGCCTCGTCAGTATTGATTCCAAGCCTGCAAGTATTAACAAATTAAATTTCTATCTAGAAATAAAATGTGTACACTATCACCACTATTGTGGCGATACCTGGCGTAATGCCGTTCAAATTGGGACTCTCATCAATAGCGAAAAACGCAGGTTTTTCTTGCCGTAGGTGAGAGGCCGAGTTTAAATTTTGGAGACAAAATGAGGAAGAATAGAGCTGTAAGCTGGGCGAACATGTGCTGCATGTTCGCCCTCATTTGCCTGGCGGCGGGGACTGTCGCCAGTCCTGCCGCCAGCGCGGCGGGGGTAGCTTCGCTGCCCGCGTCGAACCGGTTGAAGATCAACCTGGGCGCCACCGAGTGGCGTTATAACCTGACCGAAGACAAGGTCGATTTCATTCAGCCCACCTTCGACGATTCCGCTTGGAAGACCACCGGCATTCCGCACTCGCCGAACGATTCCAACATGTTCAACAATTGGGTATCGGGCGGCGGCGCCGGCTTCATGCTGGGCCGGGTTTGGTATCGCAAGCACTTCAAGATGGACCAGAAACACCTGGGCCGCAAGGTGATCGTCGAGTTCGAGGGTTCCCACACCGGCGTGCAAGTGTATATCAACGGCCACTTCTTGCCGGGTAGTAGCGCGCTCAATCCGAACGCGACCCACGTGATCGGCTTTTTGCCCTTCGTGGTCGACCTGACCCCTTACCTGAACTTCGACGGCAAGGATAATGTCATCTCGGTCAAGACCGCCTCCGGCGCCGACTTCTACGGCAACCCCGATTTCTCGGGCGGCTTCCGTTTCGGCCAGGGCGACACCGGCTTGTTCCGTCCTGTGTATATGTATATCACCGATCCGGTGCATATTCCACAGAACGTGTACGCCACCCTGAAAACCTGGGGCACCTATATCGGCGTGCGCTCGGCCGACCGCGACGCGGCGGCGATCCACGTCGAGACCAATATCTTGAACGAGAGCCCGGTCGCCAAGAACGTCACCCTGACCACCCAGATCCTGGACAAGGATGGCAATATCGTGGCCCGCTCGGAAACCACCAAGACCCTGGCGCCGAACGCCGGCCCGGGCTTGCAAGTGAATAAGTACGAGCAAGAACTGACCGTCAACAAGCCGACCCTGTGGTTCCCGAACAATAGCCGGGAAGGTCGTCCTTATATGTACCGCGTGTTCCATATCGTCAGCATCGACGGCGCCGTCATCGACGCGGTCGAAAGCCCGCTCGGTATCCGCGTCATCACCTGGAACAACGACTATCCGCTGATCAATGGCGTGCCGCACAGCCTGTGGGGCGGTTCCGGCCGTTACGACTATCCGGCCCTCGGCACCGCCGTGCCGGAAGAGCAGCAATGGCGCGACTTGCATATTTTGGCCGAGGCCGGCGGTAGCCTGTATCGTCCGGGCCATTCCTCGTCGAGCGCCGAATTCGTGGCCGCCGCCGATGCCCTCGGTATCATGGTCATGCAACCCAGCGGCGATGGCGAAGACGGCTTCGGCCACGATTGCTACACCGTCGATTGCGGCACCTTCGAGCGCAACAAGCAAAACCTGAAGCTCGAATTGCACCGCGAAATGGTGGTGCGCGACCGTAACAATCCATCGATCCTGGCCTGGGAAGCGAACAACGGCGCCATGTATCCGGCCCTGGCGAACGCCTTGAAGGACATCAGCCGCGGCCTGGAACGCGTGCCGGCCTTGAACGATCTGCCGGAAGTGTTGCCGCGTCCAACCACCAACCGCGACGCCAAGCATCCGGAAAACGGCGAATTCCTCAGTTGCACCCGCGAAAGCTGCGAGATCAATCTGAAGGTCACCAATCCGACCGTGCCAACCTGGAACGCGGAATCGTGGGGCGGCGGCAGCGTGCGCGAAGCCTACGATTACGAAGTCAAATTCATCGCTTCCTTCCTCAAGGATTGGAGCGAGGGCGTGGCCGTCAAGGCTTTCGGCCTGGCCCAGTGGTATCTGGCCGACACCCCGGGCGAGACCGGCGAACAAGCCGACGGCACCGATCCGAACCTGATCCGCGGCCTGGCCGACTCGATGGTCGATCAAAACCGCTTCCCCAAGCTGATGTATTACGCTTATCAAGCCGGTTGGACCCCGTATGACATCAAGCCGGTGGTCAGCCTGGCGCATCACTGGAACCGCAGCGGCACCGTGCGCGTGAACGCGTTCAGCAACTGCCCGGCCGTGCGCTTGAAAGTGAACGGCACCCAGGTGGGCGACATCGTGGTGCCGAACCCGATCGACTCCAAAGTCAACGACGTGACCCAAAACACCACCCAGTTGCCGTTCCAGGCCCATTGGGACAACATCACCTGGGTCGCCGGCACCGTCACCGCCGAATGTCTGGACAACACCGACCGCTTCGCGCAAACCGTGGTCTTCAACGGCAAGCCGGTGATCGACGAGCGCAAAACCGCCGGTCCGGCCGACCATCTGGAATTGATCGCCGAACCCGGCCTGATCAAACCGGACGGCCAGCAGTTCCAGGTCACCGCCAACGGCACCGACGTCGCCTTCATCACGGCCCGCGTGGTCGACGCCCAAGGCATCCTGGTGCCGACCGCCCGTCAAAACATCACCTTCAGCGTGAGCGCGCTGGGTAATTACCGTGGCGGCACGCAGCAACGCGTGACCTCGCCGGCGGAACTGGCGCAGATCGGTTATCTGAGCGCCGGCGAACTGGCCGACTACAACAATCCGGCCGGCCCGAATCGCGCCGCGCTGGAACACAAGATCGCCTCCTACCATTCGCCTGACTCGCCCGAGCTGCAAATCGAAGGCGGCTTGCAACGCGTCGCCGTGCGTAGCCGCTTCACGCCCGGCGTGGTCACCGTCAGCGCCACCGCGCCCGGCTTGGCCGGTGCCCAAACCACGTTCCAGGTGGTGGCCGTGCCGCAAGCGCCGACCCAGGACGGCGCCGCCCCGCAAGTGGTGTTGCAACCGGTGCCGCTGTCCATCAGCGCCGGCGAATCGGCCCGCTTCAGCGTCACCGCCTCCGGCGCCGGTCCGCTGGCCTTCCAATGGATGAAAAACGGCGCCAACATCGGCGGCGCCACCGGCAGCAGCTATGTCACCCCGGCCACCACCCTGAACGACAACAACAGCACGTATAGCGTGGCGGTGTCGAACGGCGTGGCGAAAACGGTCTCGAACGGCGCCTTGCTGCAAGTGGCGACCGCCTCGCCGGCCGCCATCGTCACCGGTCCGGCCGCCGTCAGCATTCCGGTCGGTCAAGTGGCCAAGTTCGTGGTCAAGGCGGCCGGTTCGCCGACCTTGAAATACAAGTGGCTGCGTAACGGCGTGGAAATCGCCGGCGCCACCGGCGACAGCTACACCACCCCGCCGGCCACCGCCGCCGACAACGGCGTGTCGTTCAGCGTCACCGTGTCGAACGCCGCCAGCAGCATCAATTCGGCCCCGGCCAAATTGACGGTGTTCGCCGCCGCCCGCCCGGCCTTCACCGTGCAGCCGGCCAACACCGTGGCCCAGCTCGGCCAATCGGTGACGCTCAGCGCCACCGTGACCGGTTCGGCGCCGATGCATTTCGAGTGGAGAAACAACGGCGTCAGCGTCGCCAAGTCGGACGGCAACATCGAGGGTAGCAACAGCGTCAGCTTGAAGATCGACACCGTCAAGGCCACCGATCTGGGCGATTACACCCTTGAAGTGCGCAACGCCGCCACCGGCAACGACAGCGTCAACAGCGCGGTCGCTTCGCTGATCCAGGCGCCGCCGGGCGACAATCTGGCCCTGCGCAAGAAGGTCGACGCGACCAGCTTCCAGGACCCGCAAGGCATGCCGGCTTCGGCCATCACCGATGGCGACGGTAAAACCCGTTGGTCCTCGGCCGACAAGGTCGACAACGCCAGCTTCGTGATCGATCTGGCCACCCCGACCGCGTTCAACCGCATGATCTTGCGCTGGGAAGCGGCCTACGCCAAGCAGTTCAAGATCGAAGTGACCAACAACCGGGACGACGCCGGCTCGTGGAAGCAAGTCTATCTGCAACAGCAAGGCGTGGGCAAAATCGAGGACTTCGCGTTCCCGATCGTGACCGCGCGTTATGTGCGCTTCACCGGCATCGCGCGCGGCAGCGACTACGGTTACTCGCTGTTCGAAGCCGAGATCTACAACGTGCCCGCTTGCGGCGCCGGTGAACGCTACAACGTGTTGAACGCCGATAACGTGGTCGACAACACCAGCGGCTTGACCTGGACCCGTCGTTCCTACACCTACACCGACCAGGGCGCGCAATTCACCCAGCCGGTGGCCCAGGCGTATTGCGAAGCGAAAGGTATGCGCCTGCCGACCCGCGAGGAAGCGACCGCGATCAGCAAGTTCAACACCGCCGCCTGCGCTTTCCCCGGCCAGTGGAACACCTGGACCTCGACCGCGGTCGACGCCAACTACGCCTACACCATGGGTTCGGACGGCACGCTCGGTCAGAGTCTGGCCACCAACGCCCCGGGTTCGGCCCTGTGCGTGAGCGGCACCACCCAAACCCAGGCGCCGGCCATCACGGCCCAACCTGGCAATCAAACCGTGGCGGCGGGCAAGTCGGCCCACTTCACGGTCGGCGCCACCGGCACCACCTTGACCTACACCTGGTATCGCAACGACGTGCAGTTGGTCAGCGGCTCGTCCGCCTCCTACGACACGCCGGCGACGACGGCGGCCGACAACGGCGCCAAGTTCTATGTCAAAGTGCGCAACGGCAGCGGTGAAGTGACCAGCCAAAGCGTGACCCTGACGGTGACCGCGGCCGATCCCGGCCCCGGCGCGCCCGTCATCGCGACCCAGCCGGTCGGTCAATCGGTAGCCGTCGGCAAGACCGCGCAATTTTCGGTCGGCGCCACCGGCAACGGCACGTTGACGTACCAGTGGTACCGCAACAACCAGGCGGTGCAAGGCGCCACGGCCGCCAGTTACACCACCCCGGTGCTGGCGCTGAGCAACAACGGCGACAGCTACACCGTCACCGTCGGCAGCAGCGCCGGCGGCGCCACGGTGACCAGCCAGGCCGCCGTTGTCACGGTGCAGGACGCGGTCGGTTCGGACACGGTCAACCTGGCCTTGAAAAAGGCGGCCAGCGCCAGCGGTGTGGAAAACGACATCTTCGGCAAGGCGGATTTCGCCTTCGACGGCGATGCCGCCAGCCGCTGGGCTTCCGAGGCCAACAACGACGCGGCCTGGATCACGGTCAACCTGGGCCAAGCCCTGGCCGTGAACAAGGTCGAGCTCAATTGGGAAGCCGCTTCCGGTAAACAATACCGGATTGAAGTGTCGTCCGACGGCAAGGTCTTCACGCCCGTGTTTACGCAAGCGAACGGCCAAGGCGGGGTGGAAAGCTTGACCTTCCCGGCCGTGACCACCCAGTTCGTTCGCATGCAAGGTGTGCAGCGCAACACCGTGTACGGCTACTCGCTGTTCGAGTTCAAGGTGTTCGGTCCGAAGCAAGTGATCGGCAACCCGACCCCGCCCACCACGCCTTTGGCGATCGCCACCCAACCGGCCAGCCAAACCGCCACCGTTGGCAAGACCGCGCAGTTCTCGGTCGTCGCCACCGGTTCCGGTACCCTGAAGTATCAATGGTATCGCGGCGGCCAAGCGCTGCAGGGCGCCGTCGCGGCGACCTATGTCACGCCGGCGTTGACGGCGGCCGACAACGGCGCCAGCTTCACCGTCGCCGTCAGCAGCAGCGCCGTGGCCGGCAGCATCACCAGCTCGGCCGCGACCTTGCAGGTGGTGGCCGAGCCACCGGCGGCCAACGTCAACCTGGCCTTGAACAAGAAGGGCACAGCCAGCGGCGTCGAAAACGAGATTTTCGGCAAAGCGGACAATGCCTTCGATGCCGACTTGACCAGCCGTTGGGCTTCGGACTTGAACAACGACGCGGCCTGGATCACGGTCGACCTGGGCGCGGCGCAAACCGTGGCCAAGGTTCAACTGACCTGGGAAGCGGCTTCGGCCCGTCAATACCGGATCGAAGTGTCGCAAGACGGTCAAACCTTCAAGCCGGTCTATACCCGCATCAATGGCGTGGGCGGGGTGGAAACCCTGTCCTTCACGCCGGAAATCGCGCGCTATGTGCGGATGCAAGGCGTGTTGCGCAACACCGGCTACGGCTACTCGCTGTTTGATTTCCAGGTGTTCAACGCAAAGTAAAGCAGTGAGATGAAGCGAGGCGGCGGCCGCCGTATTGGGCCGGCCGCTTCATTCAGAAAGCCCGTCGACAGCTTGCACGCCGTCGGCGGGCTTTTTTTTGGTTGCGCGCGGCCGCCGTTATTTGCCTTGATGGCAACAAGCTCGTACACTGAGCCATACCGATGGTCTGCTATCGGCCCAAAGCGGCCGACGGACGACCAGTACATGGAATCTAGCGCATGAATAGCGAGTTCATCATTTCTGTTCCCTACCTTCACACGGAACGACTCCTGCTGCGTGAATATCGACGAGAAGACTTTGACGTATTCGCAGCGCATTGCGCCGACCCTGTCAGCGCGGCTCACTTGGTCCCGGCTGACCGCCATGCTGCATGGCGAATCTTTTGTTCACAAGCAGGTCTATGGCTCATGCACGGCGCCGGATGGTGGGCTGTCGAGGAAAGGGAGAGCGCTCAACTCGTCGGCAATGTTGGCGCGTTTTTTCGCGAGGACTCCACCGTGATGGAGCTTGGTTGGAATACCTATCGTGCCTTTTGGAGCCAGGGATACGCGAACGAAGCGGCGGCCGCAGCCTTGAACCATGCGCTCGAGATTCGACGCGAAGCAAAGGTTCGGGCGCTCATCGCTTCAGCCAATGCATCATCGCTGCGGGTCGCCAGGCGACTTGGACTGATTTATGAAGCGGAAACCGAGATATACGGCAAATCGGTCGGCATTTATACGCGTGAGTCCGGAGGTTTTGTTAGTCGCTCTTAAATTTTCATTTTCTTGGAACAAAGAGGACCTTTTGCTCCACCTATAAAAGCAACCACTCTGGTGCAAACATTATTCACTTAATACTTGGAGAAAATTATGCCTGCAATCGCTCTCGCTGTTGGTCGTGCCGTCTTGCCACAACTGGCCAAAGCCGCCTTGCCGATGGCTGAATCGGTTGGCAAATCGGTTGCCACCAATATGATCGCCGAGCCAATCAAAAATATGTTGTCGCCTGCTCAAAACGAACCTAGCACCCAAGATTCGATCCCGCCGGCGCAAAACCAACGTAACGCTTAAGTCCAGCGTAGTCGGGCTTGCACCTGTCATCTGTTCAGGCTGCGTGCAAGCCGATTCGCCACCAGGCACTGCACATCGTGGAACATTCCCCTCGCATTAGACATCACAGCGCCAGATTGACCGCTTCCGAGCCGGCCGATTGCGCCCTCATTTACGATATCGACATCGTGCGCTACGACCCGCAATGGCTGATCGATAACGGCATCGACAGGGCCAAGTGCATCGCCGTGCTGGAGTCGCATCCTTCGCTGGGTTTTTTCTACGACGGCCAGCCCATAGGCGGCGTGCTGTTCGATGGCGAAAGCGCCCATATGGCGGTGCTGCCCGCCTTCCACGGACGCTGGGCCTTTTTGCTCAAAGACATGCTCGAATGGCTATTCGCCTTCAAAGACCCCATCCTGACCACCATCGAAAGCGGCAACCCGCAGGCGATTCGCTTCATGGAGCGCAATAATTGGCGCCGCGTGGCCGAAGTCGACGGCGGCATCACCTATGAAATGACGCGTCCCCAACGCACCTCGCGCCTTGGCATCGCCGCGCCGCGCACCTGATATCGTCTTTCTGCCCACGGCCCAGACGGCACTTGCACCGGTGCGCGTTCGCCAGGCCCGATTCGATCACTCCCCCAGCCATCGATGCCGCGGGCGCCGCCTCTCACCGGAGCCGGGCGCCGTGTCGATCCGGTATCTGCGCCGCGACGTGGCTTGAAAGCGCGGCCGTGAAACGATACGCCGGGCCGATCACGCCGAGTCGCCGCAATAGCGCGGCGCCGGTCGCCGACAGCGTCCGGAGCGGCGCCGGCTTCTCGTACGGCGTGCCGGGCGGCGTGCGGCCCGGCTCGGCGCCGTGGACGGCCGGCGCCGGCCGCAGCACGGCGATAGCGATGCTCAGACATATCAGGCTCACAGTGCGTTTCATGACGAACCTCGTTGTGCGACGCCGCGACGGCGCCGGAATAGGGGAAGGGCCGCGCTACTAATTTCCGTATCGCAACATCGTCAAACAAGCTTGAAGTATTGCCGACGGCGCGCACGGACATTGCGCAAGCGTAGGAACTGTTGATCTGCGGAAAGCTATATTCTGATGGCGCCCTCACGCGCCGTGTGACTTCCCGCTGTTCCACCTGTTCAGGAATGCCTGTCATGTTGCTATCGGAACAATTGCCAACCCGTTTAGCCTGGCTCGGCAAGTCGGGCCGTTCGGCCAAGGCGATCGCCCTGTTCTTGCTGCTGGCCGCTTGCGTGTCGCTGCTGGCGGTGCAGGGCTGGAGCAGCTGGTCGGCGCGCCGGGCCGCCTTCGCCGAGGCGGCCCGCGCCACCACCAACATGGCGGCCGCGCTGGCCGAGCACGCCGACACCACCATCACCACCGTCGATACGGTGCTGTTCGATCTGGTGGAGCGGGTCGAGGTGGACGGCACCGGCGCGCCGGCCTTGTCTCGCCTGCACCGCTTGCTGCGCAGGCGGGTCGCCGAGTCGCCGGTGCTGCAAGGCTTGTTTGTCTACGACCAGCGCGGCGATTGGGTGGTCAACGCGCTGGAGCGGCCGATCACCAGCGCCAACAACGCCGACCGCGAATATTTTATCTACCACCGCAGCCACGCCGGGCGCGGCCCGCACGTGGGCGCGCCGGTGCGCAGCCGTTCCAGCGGCGCCTGGATCATGCCGGTGTCGCGCCGCATCGAGCACGCCGATGGCAGTTTCGCCGGGGTGGCGCTGGGCACGGTGAGCCTGGACCGCTTGGTCGACTTTTACCACGGCTTCGATATCGGCCGGCACGGCGCGCTGTTGCTGGCCGGTGAACAAGGCACGGTGTACCTGCGCCAGCCCGAGGCCGCGCCGGGCGCCGCCGTGCCGGGCGCCGCCGCGCCGGTCGACGGCGCCCTGCTGCGCGCATATTTCCGCTCCGGCAAAACCGGCAGCGCCATGCTGCGCTCCGGGCAAGACGGCATCGAACGGCTGTACAGCTACCGGCAAGTGGGCCGTCACCCCTTGATGGTGGCCGCCGCGCTGTCGCAGCCGGAATTGTTGGCCGCCTGGTGGGCCTCGGCCTACCAATTCCTGGGCGGCATCGCGCTGCTGGGCGGCGCGCTGACCTTGCTGGGCCTGCGCCTGCTGCGCCAGATCGCTTTGGGCGAGCGCATGGAGCGCCAGTTATACGCGGCCAAGTTGTCGCTGGAGGCGCAAAACGCCGCGCTGGCCCGGCTGGCCCGCACCGACGGCTTGACCGGCCTGGCCAACCGGCGCCACTTCGACGAGGTGTTGCAACAGGAGCTGCGCCGGGCGCGCCGCAATCACTCGGCCTTGGCGCTGGTGATGCTGGACGTCGATTGCTTCAAAAAATACAACGACCTGTATGGACATCCGGCCGGCGACGACTGCCTGCGCCGCGTCAGCGCCGCCATCGGCGCCTGTGTGCGGCGGCCCTGCGATCTGGCGGCCCGCTACGGCGGCGAGGAGTTCGCGGTGCTGTTGCCGGAAACGGGCGAGGCCGGCGCCGCCATGGTGGCCGAGCGCATTCGGGCCGCGGTGTGCCGCCAGGGGCTGACCCATGCCGGCAACCCGCACCGGGTGGTCACCATCAGCGCCGGGGTGCACGTGCTGGTGCCGGCCGACGCGGGCGACGCGCAAAAGCTGGTGGCGGGCGCCGACCACGCGCTCTACCAAGCCAAGTCGGACGGGCGCAACCGGGTGTGCGGCGCGCTCGACGCGCAGCCCGGCTGAGCGGGCCGGGCGTTCAGGCCGGGTCGGCCGCTTGCGCGGCGGCCTTGGGCCGGCCGCCGAAGGCGTTGCTGCCTTGGTTCATGGTCTTGGTGCTGGCGCCTTGCCAGCGGTCCTCGTGGTCCGATGAGGTGCTGGTGGCCGGCCCCAGTTGCGCCCAGTAGTTCAAGCCCAGCAAGGAATGGGTGGTGTTGCTCAATTCCAGGTTCCAGCTGCCGACCGGTTCCCACCAGCGTTTGAAATCGTTGAACAAGGCGGCGCCCTCGGCCACCATGCGGTCGCGCTCGGCCTGCATGTGGGCGCGCCGGTCCGGGTCGGTGGCCGCGTCGATGGCCGCGTCGCGTAACACCACCCGGGAGCGCAGGGCGTCGAACAGGCGCGCCGCGTCTTCCCGTATGCGCCAGCGTTCGGCGGGGCGTTGATTGGGCTGGAAATTATTTTTCGTTTCGCGCATGTGGGCCTCGAAATCGCCTTCGCCCATCAGCCTTTGCCAAATCCCCAGGTTGGCCCGCATCCCCTCGTCATAAGCTTGGAAGGTTTCGTACTCGACGTCTTGATACGTGTCGCCGTGGCGGATGCGACCGTTTTCCTCGATCACCCGGGCCGCCGCCACCTTGCCGTGGCCGCCGAAGGTGGTGGCCACCTGGGCCACGTTCAAGCGGGTCGCGCCCGGCGGCGACACGCCGACCCCGGCGCGCGCCACGCCGCGCCCGCCTGCGCCCATCTGCACCACCGTGCGTTGCAAGGAGCCGGTGTTTTCGGAACGGTTCAAGCCGATGGTGGGATTGTATTCGTAGCCGACGGTGGCCGAGGCGCCGATGTAGGCGCCGCCGGTGCGCGTGTGGGCCGCGCCGGCGTTGGCGGCGTCGCCGTCGCTTTCGGCGCCGCCGGCCTGCAGGCTGACCCCGTTGACCGAGTACAGTTGCACCTTGCTGCTTTGCTGGCGGTGGTCTTGCCAGCTGACGGAAAAATCGGGCGAGTCGAAATAGTTATCGACGATCATGCTGTCCCACACCTCGGTGGCGCCGCGCGGCTGTTTTTTCAGGGCCAGGGCGGCGTCGCAAAAGTGGTCGATGAATTGTTCGGCCATGACCTTGTGCTCGGTGGTGCCGACCTGGTCCGCGTCGAGCCGGCGCAGGAAGCGGTAGCGCACCCCCTGCACGATGGCCAGCTCGGCGCCGGCGTTGCCGCCCTCGGTGGTGCCCAGTTGGATCAGCTGCGCCAGTTTCATGCCGAAGGTGTGCTGGGCGCCCAGATGCTCTTGATACACTTGCTGCTTGTAAAACGCGATTTCGTGGGCGTGGCCGCTGGTGTTGATCTCGGCGCCGGCCATGGTGCTCTTGCGCACCCGCACGTCGGGCGAGGTGGGGTAGGGCAGGCCGGTGTTGTTCAAGCCCATGGTGGCGCCGTCGAAGTGGCGCACCCGATTGCCCATCGGGACCACGCGCATGTATTTTTTCAGATACACGCGCAGCGACTCGACCGACAAATCCTCCGGTTTCATCACCAGGGTGTCGAGTGCGGCCTGGGCCGCCTCTATCTTGTCGCGGAACGGGCCGCCGGCGCCGTCCACCTCGAGCCGGGCTTCGCGGCCCCAGCGCTGCAGGGTGTCGACCCCGCACATTTCCTTCTGGATCGCCTTTTGGTGGCGCGGCAGGGCCGAGGCCAGCAGCAAGGCGCCGGCGTCCTGGTCGGCCATGCGCAGCGCGGCCATGGCGCGCCGCACCACGGCGCCCGCCTCCTCGGGGCCGAAACGGCAATCCTGCGGCGCCCGGCCCAGGGCGCGCTGGCGCTTCCATTCGCCCAGCTTGGCGTGCAGCAGCGCGCGCTGGACGGCCGGATGGCCGGCCTCGACCTCGGCCAGGCCGCCGTCCAGCGCGTCGTGCAGGGCGTCGACGGCATCGGCCAGCGGCTGTTGCGCCGCGATGCGGGCCGCGCCGCCGTTCTGCACGCGTTGCAACAGGCCGCTCAAGCCGGCCGGACGGGCGGCGCGCGCTTGCAGGGCGGCGTCGATTTTCTCGTGGAACGGGCCGCCCGCGCCGCCGGTCGTCAACTGCGCTTCGCGGCCCCAGCGTTGCAGCGTCTCGAAGCTGCACGCTTCCTTGCCGACGGCGCGCCGCTCGCGCTCGGCCGCGCCGGACAGGCGGCGCTCGGCGCCCAACTTGCCGTTCGCGCGCAGCAGGGCCAGCGCGTCCATCACGATGTTGCCGGCCTGGCCGGAGTCGAACCTGCACGCCTCCGGCGCCAGACCCCGGTCGCGCTGGCGCTGCCAGTCGTTCAGCTTGGCCAGCATCAGGGCGCCCCGCATGGCGCTGTCGCCGTCGGGCAGGCCGGCCAGCTGGCCGCGCACGGCGTCGCGCAAGGCCGCGATGGCTTCGCCCATGGGCAGGTCGAACTTCAAGCTTTCCTTTTGATCGGAGTCGAGATGGGCGCCCAGGGTGCCGTCGCGCATGGCCGCGAACGGTGTTTTGTCCTGGGCGATGTAGCGCGAGGGGTTCAAGGTCCAGTGGTGCTGGCGCCCGCCGCGATCTTCGGCGCGCAGCAGCCAGATCAGGCTCTTGTGGGTGCGCTGCTGGGCCTTCGACAGGTCGCCTTCGGTGCCCGGTTGGCGCAGGTGCTGGCGCCAGTTGAAGTGGGCCGACTTTTCCAGGCGCGTGAGGCCGGCGCGCGCCAGCGCCGGTTCGCGCCAGAGCTTGACGGCGGCTTGGCTGGCCAGGCGCGCCATCTCGGGCGGGGCGTCCCGGTCGCCGCATTCGAGGAACATGCGCAGCGATTGTTCGCGCCGCTCGCGCTCGGCGGGCGAGCCGGCCGGCACCGGCGACAGGGTCAGCAAGGCTTCGAAGCCGGGTCCGCCGGCCCGGGCCAGCAGGCGCGCCGTGTGCCAGGCGCGCTGGACGCCGGCCTCTTGACCGGCGGCCGGCGGGGTGGCGGGTTCGCCTGGCGCGGCGGCGGCGGGGATGGCGGGATCGCCATGCGTGGCGGCGGCGGCGGGCGTGGCGGGGTCGGCCGTCGCGCTTGGCGGGGCCGGCTCCGGCGGGGCGTTGGTGATATCGAGGCCGTCGCCCAACACGCTCAGCACCTCGATGGCTTGGCGCAGGTCGCCGCCGGTGCTGGCGGCCAGGGCGTCGAGCAGCATGGTGGGCCGCTCCAGCGGGCCGGACAGGCGGTCGGCCTCGCCGCTGCGGCTGCGCTTCAAGGCGTCCAGCAATTGCCGCAGCAGCGCTTGGTCGGGCGCCATCGTTTCCGGGGCGCCGCCCGGCCCGGCGAACAGACGCGCCGCCTCCAGGTCGAATTGGGCGTCGGACGACAGCAGCGTGGCCACGTCTGGATAGCTTGGCTCGCCCTCGATCGCTTCGCCCTCGCTCGGTTCGGACGGGGCGGCGGGGGCGCTGGCGAACAGGTCGCCGGGCATCGGCAGCGGAATGGCGGCGGCGCCCGTGTCCTTGCGGAACAGTTGCTGCATCGCCACGCGCACGGCGCCGCGCGCATGGCGCCCGCCCTGGTTGACGCCGCCCTGCGTGATCTCGGCCTGATAGGTGGCGTCGCGTTCGGCGGCCGGCTTGCGGCGCGCGCCGGCGCGACTGGAGCTGATCGGCATGCCGCCTTGGGCGCTGCGTTCGCCCGCCAGGATATTGACCAGGCCGGTGACGCTGACGCCGTTGGGGCGCAGGCGGCGCGCGCCGGCCAGCATGGCGCGCGCCGGCGCGCCGATGTATTTCAATTGGGAGCGCGGGCTGGCGGTCGCCGCCGGCGCCGTTTGAGCGGGCGCCGACGCAGGCGCGGACCCGACCGGCCCCGTCGCGGCCGGCTGGGCCGGCTGCGGCGGGGTGGCCGGTGTCGATCTGGCGAACCTGAATGAAATGACCATCGCTACCTTTTCAAAGGGAAAAACCGCGCACGCCATGCCGCGTGCCGCTGATGAATGGCGCCAGTATGGCTGATGGTTCGCTCCGATGATAGAATAAAATCATTGCTGGATATGCAATCTGCGTTCGACGCGTTTTCGCTCCCGAAACCCGGATGATGCCGGTGATAACAGCTGTGTCAACGCTTGCAACTTCGTGTCGCCGGCCTCCGATCCCGGTGTGACAATCGTGTCGGCCGCCAGCGCCTTGTATTACTGTTATTAACCATTCCCATATAACCAACAGGAATCAGCGATGCACCCTACCGCCGACTTGATGCGCGAGCTGGAAGCGTTTGGCATCGAACACGACCGCACCCACCACCAGCGCGGCGCGCGCATGCTCAATATCACGCGCGACACGGGCGAATTGCTCGCGGTGCTGATCCAGGCGGGAGCGGCCCGGCGCGTGCTGGAGATCGGCACCTCGAACGGTTACTCGACCTTGTGGCTGGCGCAGGCGGTGCAAGCTTCGGGCGGCGACGTGACGACGGTGGAGCTGGCGGCCGACAAGCATGAGCTGGCGCGCGTCAATTTCGCGCGCGCCGGACTGGAGCGGGTGATCCGGCAGTTGCGCGCCGACGCCGGCGCCGTGCTGGCCGCCAGCGCCGACGCCGCCTTCGACTTCATCTTCCTCGATTCCGAGCGCGCCGCCTACCCGGCGTGGTGGCCGGCCTTGCGCCGGGTGCTGGCGCCGGGCGGCACGCTGGTGGTCGACAACGCCAGCTCGCATTACGGGGAAATGGCCGGCTTCCTGGAGGCGATTCGGGCCGACCCCGCCTTCACCTGTTGCCTGGCGTCGGTGGGGAAGGGCGAGTTCATCGCTGTCAAGGCGCGCGACTGAGCGCGGCGCCGGCGGCCGCGTCAAGCCGCGCCGGCCAGGCTCGCTTCGAGCAAGCGCACCAGCGAGCCGATACCGGCCGCGTCGACCGCGTCGAACCGGTCCGTCACCGGGCTGTCCAGATCGAACACCCCGATCACGGCGCCGGCCGCGAACACCGGCACCACCAATTCCGAACGCGACGCGATGTCGCAGGCGATGTGGCCGGGGAAGGCATGCACGTCCGGCACCAGGATCGGCTCGCCCTTGAGAAACGCGCCGCCGCACACGCCGCGCCCTTTTTTGATACGGATGCAAGCCGGCTTGCCCTGGAACGGTCCCAGCACCAATTCCTCGCCCTGGACGAAATAAAAACCGGCCCAGTTCAACTCCGGCATGGCGTGGAACACCAGGGCGCTGAAGTTGGCGCTATTGGCGATCAAGTCGGTTTCGCCGGCCAGCAAGCCTTGCAGCTGCGCGCGCAGCTCTTCGTACATGGTCAATTTGGCGGCCGTGCTGTCGCGGCCGTAAGGGGTGGCGCTGAGAGTAAATGTCATGATGGCTGAGTAGGTTGGCCGCCGCCGCGCTGGCGTGACGGGAAGCCGCTATGGTAGCCGAAGTGCGGTCCGGCCGCGATCGGCCGATGGCGCTGCGGCAATCGTGTGAGAAAGGTAATGGGGAAACTGATAACATGTTATCGGCCACTTTCCTGTTCCGCGCTTTACCGCGCGCGGGCCGTCGATGACGGCGCCACTCACTTACGGAGCTTGTGTCGTGTTGCATTCTTGTTGGATCATAAAAATGTGCCTTCGTAGCCCATGTGCGCCCGCCGGTCGCGGTGGCGCGCCATCGCCTGTTTTTATCGGCTCCCCCATGAACGCGGCAGCACGCTAGCGTCGTCCCATGCCGCCTACACTCGCCCAGTTCGCCGCCACCGGCGCCGACCAGCCCGATCACGCCAATCACGCCGACCGTTTGGGCGCGATCCGTTTGATCGTGATCGGCGCCTCGGCCGGGGGCGTGGAGGCGCTCGGCGTGTTGCTGCGGGCGCTGCCGGCGCGCTGTCCGGCCGCCGTGGCGGTGGTGTTGCATCTGCCGGCCGGCCGTTCCAGCATGTTGCCGCGACTGTATGCCGACCAGTGCGCGCTGCCCCTCAAGGAAGTCGAGGACAAGGAGCCGGTGCGCGACGGCGTGGTGTATTTCGCCACGCCCGATTACCATATGCAGGTCGAACCCGACCGCACGTTTTCGCTGTCGCTGGACGCGCCGGTGCTGTTTTCGCGCCCGGCCATCGATGTCGCTTTCGAGTCGGCCGCCTATGCCTACGGCGCGGCGCTGCTGGCCGTCGTGCTCAGCGGAGCGTCGGCCGACGGCGCCGACGGACTGGCGCTGGTGCGCCGGCGCGGCGGCCTGGCCTGGGTGCAAGACCCCGACAGCGCCCGCTTCCGCACCATGCCGGCCGCCGCCATCGCCCGGGCCGGCGCCGACCGCATCGCCAGTGTGGAGCGGCTCGGCGCCGGCCTGGCCGCGCTGGCCGGGCCCAGCCAGGAAAGGCCCGGCCAGGAAAGGCCCAGCCAGGACCGGCCCGGCCAGGACCGGCCCGGCCAGGAAAGGCTTGGCCAGGAAAAGCCCGATCCCGACCCCGACCCTTGAGCGGACCGCGTCGCCATCGCCATGGCCGCAACCCGACCCCGTATTGATCATTCGATAGAAGAAACCGACTTGTGAGCGCCCCCATCCATATTCTGGTCGTCGACGACGTGCCGCAAAACCTGATCGCGGCCGAGGCCTTGCTGGCCCGGCCCGGGATCGCCATTTTGACCGCCTCGTCCGGCGCCGCCGCCCTCGAGCTGTTGCTGGTCAAGGAAGTGGCGCTGGCCTTGATCGACGTGCAAATGCCGCACATGGATGGCTTCGAGCTGGCCGAGCTGATACGGGGCAGCGAGCGCACCCGCGCGATTCCGCTGATCTTCCTCACCGCCGCCACGCGCGAGCCCAGCTACAGCTTTCGCGGCTACGACGCCGGCGCGGTCGACTTCCTGTTCAAGCCGATCGACGGCAAGGCCCTGATCAGCAAGGTCAATGTGTTCGTCGAGTTGTATCAGCAAAAGTTGACCATGTCGGCCCAGCTGGCCGAGTTGCAGCACGCGCTGCACCTCAATGAAATGTTCACCGCCGTGCTGGGGCACGACTTGCGCACCCCGCTGTCGGTGCTGATGAACGGCGCCACCCTGCTGCCCCTGATGAGCGACCAGCCCAAGGTGATCGCCACCGCCACCCGCATGCAGGCCAGCGCACGGCGCATGGCGCGCATGGTGGACCAGTTGCTCGACCTGGCGCGCATCCGCTCCGGCGGCATGCAACTGCGCAGCGGCGAGCACGATTACGTGGAGCTGTGCCAAGCCATCGTCGACGAATTCCAGGGCGCCGAGCGCGACCAGCAGGAGGCACGCATCGCCTTGTCGCACCGGGGCGATACGCGCGGCGTGCTGGACCGGGGCTTGTTCTCGCAAGTGCTGTCCAACCTGCTCAGCAACGCGCTGCACCATGGCGACCCGGCCGCGCCGGTGCTGCTCGACATCGATGGCCGCGCGCCGGACCGGGTGCTGCTCACGGTGGCCAACTCGGGCGCCATCGCGCCCCAGTTGTTACCGCTCATCTTCGAGCCCTTCCACCAGGGCAGCGACAGCCGCAACAGCGCCCAGGGTCTGGGCCTGGGTCTGTACACGGTGCGCACTTTCGTGCAAGCCCATGGCGGCCTGGTGACGGTCGAATCGGACCCCGGGCGGGGCACCGTGTTCCGGGTCGACATGCCGCGACCGGGCGCGCGGTCCGACCAGGCGGGGTTGTAAGATGGCGCCCTATTTGCCGCAAGGCGGCGGCGCCACCGGCGACTTGCTGCGCGCTTTCGATTGGGCCGGCGCCGGCCTGGGGCCGATCGGGAGCTGGCCGGCCAGCCTGCGCACCAGCGTCGACATCGTGCTCAATTCGCCGATCGCGATGGTGCTGATGTGGGGGCCGCGCCACGTCATGCTCTACAACGACGAATACGCCGTGATCGCCGGCGCGCGCCATCCGCAAGCGCTGGGCGGCACCGTGCCGCAGGTGTGGCCCGAGCTGTGGGCCTGGAATCGGGTGGTGCTGGAGGCCGGCTTGCGCGGCCAAGTGCAGCGCTTCGAGCGCAACGCCATGACGGTGCTGCGCAACGGCGTGCCGGAAGAGATTTGCTTCGACCTGTATTACACCCCGGTGCGGGACGAATCGGGCGCGGTGGCCGGGGTGTTGTGCACCGTGCTCGACACCACCAACCGGGTGCGCGAAGAGCGCCGCCTGCAAGACACCAGCGACCAGTTGGGCCGCATCAACCTCCGGCTGGAGGCCGAAGGGGCGGCCGCGCGCGCCGCCAACGTCAGCCTGAGCCAGGAGCGCGGC
>JAYVUV010000056.1:0-8758 GCA_043787615.1 Janthinobacterium sp.
GCCGTATATAATGCGGCCTCTTTTCCCTGATAGCTCAGTTGGTAGAGCGACGGACTGTTAATCCGCAGGTCCCTGGTTCGAGTCCAGGTCGGGGAGCCAGAATATTCGGAGGGCTACGTCACGGCGTAGCCCTTTGTCGTTTTCGGCCCTATGCGCGATTGCGCTTCCGGCGCCGCCGGGTTATATTATCCCGGTCGGAAAAGGCCGACTTGGTATGGTCAGCCCAAGTCCTTTCGGAAACGGAAGCTCTGTCACGCCTCGCGCATGTACCCCACGACGAACTCGGACGCTGTCACGGCGTCTCTCGTTCGTCCGTGTGGTTCTCAAAACGATGAACCGCTCCGGTCGACGACCACCAAGGAGTAGTCCATGCCCGATTCTTTTATCCACGATGTGGTGATCGCCGGCGCCGGCCCGGTCGGTTTGTTCCTGGCCTGCGAGTTGCGCTTGGCCGGTCTCTCGGTGCTGGTGCTCGAGCGCGCCGCGCACCCGGATTCCCCTTTGAAGATGGCGCCGTTCGGCATGCGCGGCTTGTCCGCGCCCACCCTCGACGCCTTCCACCGCCGTGGCTTGCTCGAGGAGGTGATGGCCCCGTCAGCCCAGGACGGTCCGGCCGATGGGGCGGGCGCGCGCGCCACCGCGACGTCGCTTGGGCGTCGTCCGGGCGGCCATTTCGCCGGCATCGCGTTTTTCGAGGACGACGTCGACAGCGCGTGGCCGTATCGCGTGCCAGGTCCGCTGCCCACCCATCTGGCCACCAGCATGGGGCGCATCGAGTCCGTGCTCGCCGCGCGCGCCGTCGCGATGGGGGTGGACATCAGGCGCGGCCTGGCGGTCGACAGCGTCGATCGGTCCGGCGAAATAGTGAGCGTGAGCGCCGGCGGCGCCATCTTTCGCGGCCGCTGGCTGGTGGGCTGCGATGGCGGGCGCAGCGTGGTGCGCAAGGCGGGCGGCTTCGCCTTCACCGGCACCGAGCCGGAATTCACCGGCTATTCGGTTCAAGTCGACATGGCCGACCCGGATCGGCTGGTCGCGGGCCGGCACTACACGGCGACCGGCATGTACACCTATCAAAAGCCGGGCATCGTGGCGATGGTCGATTTCGATGGCGGCGCGCGCCATCGCGCCGGGCCGCTGTCGCTCGAACCCGTACAGGCGGTGTTGCGCCATATTTCCGGCACCGATGTCACGCTGACGGAGTTGAAGTTGGCCGCCACCTGGACCGACCGCGCGCACCAGGCGACGGCCTATCGCCATGGCAGGGTGCTGTTGGCGGGCGACGCCGCGCATATTCATTCGCCTCTGGGCGGCCAGGGCTTGAATCTGGGCTTGGGCGACGCGATCAATCTGGGCTGGAAACTGGCGGCCACCATCCGCGGCGACGCGCCCGACGGCCTGCTCGACAGCTATCACGCCGAACGGCATCCGGTGGGGGCGCAGGTCCTCGACTGGTCGCGCGCGCAAGTGGCGTTGATGCGGCCCCATCGCGGCGCGCGCGCGCTGGAAGCGATTTTGCGCGATTTGATCGTCACGCGCGACGGCGCGAGTTACTTCGCCGAACGGCTGCGCGGCGTGTCGCTGCGCTACGATCTGGGCGACGCGCACCCTCTGGTGGGGCGCGCCGCGCCCGATTTCGCGCTGGCCGACGGGACCAGGTTGGGCGACCATTTCCGCACCGGCCAGGGGGTGCTGCTGGACTTCACGGCCGACTCCGCGCTGCGAGCGCTGGCGGCGCGCTGGCGCGGCCGGATCGCCTACCTGGCCGGCGCGGCCCCGGACACGCTCGGCGTCAGCGCGGTGCTGGCGCGTCCCGACGGGGTGGTGGCCTGGGCCGGCGAGGCCGCACCCGACCATGACGGGGCGACCCGGGCCGCGTATCGCTGGTTCGGCGCGCCCTGAAACGGGCTTAGGCCACGTCCGCCGCCAGGCCGGCGCGGCGGCGCGCCACCTTGGCGAACACCGACCAGTCCTGGCCGCCCAGGCCCTGCTCGATGGCCTCGGCCATGTTGGCCCGCACCAGCCGGGCCGACGGCAGCTCGGTGTTGGTGCTGTCGGCCGCTTGCAGGGCCAGGTCGACATCCTTGAGCCCCAAGCGCAGCTTGAAGCCCGGTTCATAGCTGTTTCTGCCGATGAAATCGCCGTAGCGTTTGTAGCTCGGGCTGGCGAAAATCGTGTTGGTGACCACGTCGAGGAAATCGGCCGCTTTCAAGCCGTAGCTTTCCGTCAGCGCGCTGGCCTCGGCCATCGCTTCGATGGCGAGGGCGAGCATCATGTTGCCGGCGATCTTGGCCACGTTGGCTTGTTTCGGTTCGTCGCCCAAACGCCAGGTTTTTTGACCCAGCACGTCGAACAGCGGTTGCACCAGCGCGAGCGCGCGCGCGTCGCCGGCCGCCAGAATGTTCAATTGCGCGTTCGCGGCCACGGCGGGCACGCCGAACACCGGCGCGGACACGAAAGCGACACCGGCCTGGCGGTGCGACGTCACCAGTTCGTCCACCAGCGCCGGCGAGATGGTCGCCATCATCACGTGCACGCAGCCGCTTCGCGCCTGCGACAAGCCGTCCGGCGCCATGATCACGGCGCGCACCGCCGCGTCGTCGGACAACATGGTGATGACGGCATCGTTTTGGAACGCCGCCGCCGCCGACGCCAGCACCGTCACGCCTTCCAGCGCGGCGGCGGCGGCCGGATCGCGGTTCCACACGCCGACCCGATGGCCCGCCCTGACCAGATTGGGCACCATGGCCGCGCCCATGCTGCCTACCCCAATAAATCCGATATCCATTTTTTTACCTTTCATTAGTCATGCCCGCGACTCGCTGTTGCGCGCCTCGGTTTGGAGTATGGCGCTGCGCGACGCCGCGCGGTAGTGGGCCCCGGCGTACTTCCGTTATACGTCCAACGCATGGCGACCCACGGCGGCGCGCGCGTTTTCGCGTCGCGTCGGCGCCCCGGTCCGGATTGGGTGATAATCACCGCCAGCCTTTCCCCATCAAGGATCAATATGAGCGATATCTCCCACTTCCCGATCACGAAAAAATGGCCGGCGCGCACGCCCGAGCGCCTTCAACTCTATTCCCTGCCGACCCCGAACGGCGTCAAGGTCGCGATCATGCTGGAGGAAGCCGGCATCGCTTACGAGCCGCATGTGGTCAATTTCGAGAGCAACGATCAGAATTCGCCCGCGTTCTTGTCGCTCAATCCAAACAACAAAATTCCGGCCATCATCGACCCGAACGGTCCCGACGGCAAGCCGCTGGCGCTGTTCGAGTCGGGCGCCATCTTGCTGTACTTGGCCGAAAAGAGCGGCCAGTTCATTCCGGCGGACGCGGCTGGCCGCTACGAGACGATCCAGTGGCTGATGTTTCAGATGGGCGGGATCGGACCGATGTTCGGTCAGTTGGGTTTCTTCCATAAATTCGCCGGCAAGGATTACGAGGACAAGCGTCCGCGCGACCGGTATGTGGCTGAGGCGAAACGCCTGCTGGCCGTGCTCGAGGAGCGCATGGCCGGGCGCAACTGGCTCATGGGCGAGCAATACACCATCGCCGACATCGCGACCTGGCCATGGGTGCGCAACCTGGTCGGCTTTTATGGCGCTGGCGAACTGGTCGATATCGCCAGCCGCCCCAACTTGTTGCGCGTGTTGGCGGCGTTCGAGGCGCGGCCGGCGGTGGCCAAGGGGCTGGTCACGCCGGCGCGCTGACGCGTGCGCGGTCGGCGGCGGCTGGCCGCTATTTGAAGCGGTAGCTGACGCCGACCCGCACCACCGGGAAGGCCTTGTAATCGTCCACCTTGTCCGAGAGCGAGCGGTTTTCCGCCGCGATGTCGGTCGCCAGCCGGGCGCACAACAAGTCCGGCGCGTTGCAGCCGGTGCTGCGCAGCGTGGTCTCGGCCTCGCCCTGGAACATCACGCCCAGGTCGGCCGAGAAACCCCAGCCGAGCGCCTGCAAGGGATTGCCCCAGCCGATGCCGAGGTAGGGCGCGGCTTTGCGGAAATCGATGCGGCCGACCACGGTGCCCGCGTTGGCCGCCGTATAGGTGGTGCCGTTCAAGGTGTAAGTGCCTTTGGTGCTGGGCACGCCGACGGCGTCGATTTTGTTGCCGTTATAAATCAGGCCGGCGCTCAGGCGCAGCGCGTTATCGGAGGGGAAGAAGTCGAGCAAGGCCTCGAAGGTGCGCAGCTTCAGTTTGAGGTCGTAGTCGACGTTGTTGGTGCTGCTGTTGTACGAGTAATTGATGTAGTTGAGACCCAGGCGCGCGTGCAGGTTCGGCTGAATGGGTAGGCTCAGTTGGGCGCCGACACCGGTGCTGCCTAGCGTGCCCGTCATGCCGATTTGGGCCATCACATGGGTGGGCGCGCACAGCGCCATGAGCAAGCCACAAATGCGCATTTTTTTTGGCATGGTCGAACCTCGCTGGAAGTGGCTGAGAGCATTTCAAGTTACGGCATTCGATCGCGCGCAGGCGCACGTTTGCGGCATTGTGTGGTGTATTCGCCACCCTCTTCGATGGGGCCGCGCGGCGCCTCGAAATACAGCTAAGTCGGCCTGGCCGCGCGCGCCGCCGCGTGGCCGTCCCGCTTGCGCGCGCGGAGCGGCCGACCCCGCTTTGGCGCCGGGAAGGCGCGCTGGGAAGCGCGCGCCGGCGCGCGCGGAAATGGTGGCGCGACCCACGGCGCGACCCATGGCGCGACCCTTGGCGCGACCGGTCGCGCGGCCTTATTTCGCATGGCGCCGCCCGCATGCCGCGCCGAGGCGCGGGTTGACGCATAAGCGGGCGCGGCACGCGTTGGCTCGCGCTTCGCCCGGGCCATGACACGGCGCGGATCGGGCGCCAGTCCGGTGTTGGCCCGCAGCGGAAACGGCGATGGTGGATGGGGCGCCTTCCATTTCGATGGAGGCGGGGTTCGGTAGCGGGCGATTGCGGTAGTGGGCCAGCAGCACCGATAGCAAGGCGACGTCGCGCTCGGCGGTGCCGGAGGCGATGGGCGTGGCGCCCACGGCCACGGCGACGGTGCGGTGCCCGTTGGCCGAGCGCTGCGCGAGCCGCTCGCGGCGGGCCGGGAGAGGCCGTTTAGCCGTGACGCGTGCCGCCGTCGCCAGGACGCGGGTTGCGGCAGGCGCAGCATAGTCGGCTCGCGCGATTGTCCTCGATCTCGCCATGCCCGATGCCGCCGCCGCTGACTGCGCCGGCACGGACTTCCATGAGGACCTTGTCGATGCGCTTGGCGCCCCCGGTGCGGACGTTTCCAAGGTGCTCGACGGCGCGACCGGCGCGACCGGTGCGACCGGCGCCCGCTGCGTCGGCATTCCGGCCGGCGCCACCGATGCGAGCGGCGCCCCGACCGCGGAAGTCGGCGTTCCCGATACGGCCGCTGTTTCCGTCGCCGGTGCCGGCCTGCGCATCGGTGCCGGCCTGTGCCGCGCGGCGGCCTGGCCCGTTTCCGCCCCCGCCGACCCGACCACGGTGACCGGCGTGTCCGTCCCGCGTCGCGGCGGGTGGAGCGACAACAGCAGCGCGCTGCCGCCGAGCAAGGCGATCATGCCGAGAAAAATCCGGGTCCGGCTCACGCTGGCGCCCGAGCTTGGATCGCATTGCGGCCCGAAATCGGGTCCGGGGCCGGCCAGGGCGGACCGACCGAGGTCCGCTTCGGGCGACCGTGTCGCGCACGGCGCCCGGTCGGGGTCGGCCCCGGTGGCCGCGACGGCGCCGGGCGCGGGGTCGCCGAGGTTCACATCCGGCGTGGTCGCGCCGGGTGGCGACGGCGTCGGTTCGGCGTCGGGCGTGCTGTGGTCCGGTGATGACTGCAAGCTACATGCTCCAGTTGGTGGCGGCCGGTGGCGAGCCGCGAACCCGCCCTCGCCATGGCGGGGTCGGCCATCTCCTTGTCTGAATTGCCATCCCATTCTAGTCGTCCCGAGCCGCGCAACGCCGCGCCGCGCCTAACGAACGCCGGCTGGCTTGACCTCACTCAAGCGCCGCCTCTGTGGCGTTTGCGACACCCGCCCGCACGCCGGCGTGCGCTACGTCAGGCCGACGCGTTCAAAAATTCCGGTCGGCCGCCCAATCCGCGCTTCCTTGAGTAAGCGCAATTTTTAAACATTCCAAAAGACAATAATTATTAACATCACGAAACAACCGTGACAGGGCCGTCAGGGCGGCGAGCAGTCGCCGGCGTGCCCGCCTCCAGACTTTCGCACCATTACCATTCACCGAGGATGATGACCATGAAGTCGAATCGTTTCCTACCCTATCTTGGCTGCGTCTTGCTGCTCAGCGCCTGCGCCACCGATGGCGGCCATCCCGCCGCCAAGCTCGCCGGCAGCACCTTCGAGCATCGGATGGCCGAAGCCGAGCTGGCCGGCAAGACCGGACAGTACGAGCAATCGCTGCGCCTGCTGCAAGCGGTGGCGGCCAGTTACCCTGCCGAAAAGGCGCCATGGGTGCAACTGGCGCAGGCCCGCTTCGACCACGCCAATTACGGCGAAGCCATCGGCGACGCGCTCGAAGCGCTGCGCCGCGATCCGGACGACAAGGCGGCCAACAATATCGTGGCGATCAGCGGCGTGCGGCTCGGCACCAAGTCGCTGGGCGAACTGACCCGCTACAACAATGTGGGCGGCGTGTTGCGCGCCGAGGCGCTGGAGCTGGCCAGGCAATTGCGCGCCAGCGTGGTCGACGACGGCCAATACGGTATCCGGCGGATCGCCCCGCAAGCCAAGAAAATCGGTTCCGGCCTGTTGGCGCCCAGGCTTCCATCGGCCGGCCTGGGCAGTCTGGGCGGCAGCGCCGTCACTTCCGGCGGCCCGTTCGAGGTGCTGAAATAGGACGCCGGCGCGGCCACGTCCAAGTCCGGCGAGCAAGCGTGTCGCCGGGCGCCGCGATGGCCGATGGCATGCGATCTTAATCGTCGTGCCGGCGGAGCGGGCGCGGCGTGCGCGTCGTGCGCGCGGCGAGTCGGAACCGCGCCGAGTCGCGCCCTGCACGCACGGCCGGCCGGCACGCGGCGAAGCGGGCGGCCTCTCGCCACCGCGCCGCCCATCACGGCCCGGCGCGCGATTTTCCGGCATGCCGCCCGCGCCCGCCGCTTCCCAGCGTCAACCACTGGCGCCCGCGCCACACGGCCCGGCCTCGAAAATCGTTATTCGTTGCAATGTTGACTTAATCGGCTCACACTACCCAAGCGATGATGGCGCCTTACGGCCGCGCTCGTCAGTAGTCGGGGCTCCGGCGCCATCGTCGCCCTAGCGATTTAGCTCTATCCGCACCTACTCTACCCGCCGTGGTCGCGCGCCTGCCGGCGCGCCGCCGCCCGCGTCTGATCGGAAGGAATGCGCGCATGAAAAATTTCAACATCGGGACCCGCCTGGGCGCCGGTTTCGCCGTGGTGTTGGCCTTGCTGGTGGCGATGACGGTGGAGGGCTATCTCCGTTTGCGCGAGGCCAGCGACATGACATCGATGCTGGTCCATGTCAAAGTCAAACACGAGCGCCTGATCGCCGAATGGCTCAAGGTGATCGAGGTCAACGCGGCCCGCTCCACCGCCGCCTGGATGGTGGCCGAGCCGGCCGATCAAAAGCTGTTCGACGATCAAATGAGCAAGTCGTCCGGCCGCGCCACCGAAATTCAGGATTTATTGGGCACCATATTGACCGAGCCGGCCTTGCTGGCGCAATACGCCGATGTGCTGGCCACACGCAAGGCTTATGTCGCGGCGCGCAAGGCGGTGTTCGCGGCCAAGGCGGCCGGCGACATGGCGCTGGGTAAAAAATTATTCAACGAAGACATGGTCGTCAAACGCGATCTCTACCTGGTTTCCATCAACCAGCTGGCCGAAGCGCAGCGCCAATCGCTCGACAGGGTGGCAGCCGAGGTCGAGCAGAGCTACCAGAGCGGGCGCACGCTGTTGATCGTGCTGGGCGGGGTGGCGATGGCGCTGGGCGCCGGCATGGCGTACTGGATCGGCAAGTCGATCACGGTACCGATCAATCGCGCGGTGTGCGTGGCCGAGACGGTGTCGCGCGGCGACTTGACCAGCAGCATAGAAGTGCATCAATCGGACGAAACCGGCAAATTGATGACGGCGCTCAAACTGATGAATGACAGCCTGGTCCACATCGTCGGCCAGGTGCGCGCCGGCACCGACACCATGAACACGGCCTCCGGCGAGATCGCCAGCGGCAACCTGGACCTGTCCTCGCGCACCGAGCAACAAGCGAGCTCGCTGCAAGAGACCGCCGCCTCGATGGAACAGCTCACCTCGACCGTGCGCTTCAACGCGGAGAACGCGCGCCAAGCCAATCGCATGGCGATCGACGCGTCCGACATCGCCAGCCGGGGCGGCGCGGTGGTGTCGGAGGTGGTGGCCACCATGGGCTCGATCAACGATTGCTCGCGCAAGATCGTCGACATCATCGGCGTGATCGATGGTATCGCTTTTCAAACCAACATCCTGGCCTTGAACGCGGCCGTGGAAGCGGCCCGCGCCGGCGAGCAGGGGCGCGGCTTCGCGGTGGTGGCCTCGGAGGTGCGCAACCTGGCTCAGCGCTCCGCCTCGGCCGCCAAGGAAATCAAGTTCCTGATCGACGATTCGGTGCAGAAAGTGGCGAGCGGTTCGACCCTGGTCGACAAGGCCGGGCGCACCATGAGCGAAATCGTCGACAGTATCGGCCGGGTCGCCACCATCATGACCCAGATCACCGCCGCCAGCGACGAGCAGCACACCGGCATCGAACAAGTCAATCAGGCGGTGGCG
>JAYVUV010000057.1:0-9063 GCA_043787615.1 Janthinobacterium sp.
CGGCGGCCGGCGGCTGGGTACCGGTGTCGGTCAAGATCGGCGACATGATCGCGGCGGCCGATCCCTGCTTCGACTTGCACAATATCGGCATGCCTTTCGGCAGCTTGCCGAAATGGGGCGATCAGCAGGGCGTTAAATACCAGCTGAGAAATATTCGTTTCGTGCAGTAATTAATTTATAGTGGCATGCCAGCGGACATCTTCGGATGTCCGTTTTCTCTACAGGGACCGCTTTCGCCGACGCGCGAGGGCTGCGGGGGCCAAACAACTATATAAAGTTGGGCCGATAGCAACAAGGAGGGTCGGACGCATCTGGTCCGGGCCAATATTTGTCTTATCGGAGAGGAGTATCACAATGAACACATTCATCATGGGACGGCGGGTCGGTGGTTTAACTGTACTGTGTTCGCTCACCGTCCTGCTGGCGGGCTGCGGCGGCGACGGCAACGGCGGCACCGCCACCGCGGCCGCGGCGGGCGCGCCGCGCGCGTTGGCGGCGGCCGGCTACTCGGTGGGCCAGACCTACGTGCTGGTCAATCCCAACAGCGGCAAGGCGCTCGATATCGCGGCCGGCGCCACCAACGACGGCGCCAACGTGCAAATCGCCAGCATCAACGGCGGCGGCGCCCAGCAATGGCGGGTCGAAGCCGATAGTAACGGCAATTATGTGTTGATCAATCCCGCCAGCGGCAAGGCGCTCGATGTCTACGCGGCACAGACCAACGACGGCGCCAACGTGCAATTGTGGAGCCGCAATGGCAGCGGCGCCCAGCAATGGCGCTTGAATCAAGTGTCCGGCGATGTCTACACCGTCATCAACCCCAACAGCGGCAAAGCGCTCGACGTGGCCGCCGCCGGCACCGCCGACGGCACCAATGTCGCCATCTGGAGCGCCAACGGCACCGCCGCCCAACAATGGAAATTGGTGCCGGTGGGCGCCTCGCCCACCCCGTCCGGCTACCATCTGGTGTGGAGCGATGAGTTCGACGGTAATGGCATCGATGGCAATAAATGGTCGTTCGAGGTCAACGCCAATGGCGGCTACAACAATGAATTGCAGTATTACACGTCGCGGCCGGAAAACGCCCGCACCGAAAACGGCCACTTGGTGATCGAGGCGCGCCAAGAAAATTACACCGGTCCGGAAGGCACCCGACAATACACGTCCGCGCGCCTGCGCACCTTGAACAAAGGCGACTGGACCTTCGGCCGCATGGAGGCGCGCATGAAGCTGCCGCGCGGCCAAGGCATGTGGCCGGCGTTTTGGATGCTGCCCACGGATAATAAATACGGCAGTTGGGCGGCCAGCGGCGAGATCGACATCCTGGAGGCGGTCAACACCGGCCCGGGCAACAATACCGTCTACGGCACCTTGCATTACGGCGGCAGCGTGCCGGCCAACACCCACACCGGCAATGCCTACGATCCCGTCACCAGCATTGCGGATAATTACCACACCTATGCCGTCGAGTGGGAACCGACCGCGATCCGCTGGTATGTCGATGAGGTGCTGTACGCCACCCAGACCAGTTGGTGGTCGGCCGGCGGCGCCTATCCGGCGCCCTTCGATCAGCGCTTCCATGTCTTGCTCAATCTGGCCGTGGGTGGTAACTGGCCCGGCAACCCGGATGGCGGCACCAGTTTCCCGCAGCGCATGGAAGTGGATTTCGTGCGTGTCTATCAGAAATAGCGGGCGGAGCGCAACGCCGCGCCGGAAATCAATGTTGAGGTAAGCAACATTCGCTTCAGGCAATATTTCTTCTATAATGGTGCATCCAACGGACACTCGACAGTGCCGTATTCTCGACAGGGGCCACTTCCTCGCGCGCCGTACGGCAGGAGGAGGAGGCGGGGGCCAAACAACTGCATAAAGTTGGGCCGATAGCAATAAGGCGGTACCGGGCTGTGTGTCGCCCGGACCATTATTTGTCGTATCGGATAGGAGTTCATCAATGCAAATTTCCAACATGGGGCAGCGCGTCGGCGGCTTGACCCTGGCCTGCTCGCTCAGCTTGATCTTGGCCGCCTGCGGTGGCAGCGGCGACAACGGCGGCGCCGGCTCGGCCGCGGCGGCTTCTGGCGTATCGCAACAATTGGCCGTGTCCGCTTTTTCGACGGGCCAGACCTATACCCTGGTCAATCCCAACAGCGGCAAGGCGCTCGATATCGCGGGCGGCTCGACCGCCGACGGCGCCAACGTCCAGATCTGGACCAGGAACGGCACCGGCGCCCAGCAGTGGCGGCTCGAAGACAACAACAATGGCACGTATAGCCTGATCAATCCGGTCAGCGGCAAGGCCTTGGATGTCAACCGGTCGGGCACCAACGACGGCGCCAATGTGCAACTGTGGAGCCGCAACGGCAGCGGCGCCCAGCAATGGCGCTTGAACCAAGTGTCCGGCGATGTCTATACCTTGATCAACGCCAACAGCAACAAGGCGCTCGATGTGTTCGCCGCCGCCACCAACGACGGCAGCAATGTCGCCATCTGGGGCGCGAACGGTAGCGCCGCCCAGCAATGGCAACTGGTTCCGGTGGGCAGCCCGCCGCCGCCGCCAAACCCGCCCGGCTACCACCTGGTGTGGAGTGACGAATTCAACGGCAACGGCATCGATGGCGGCAAGTGGTCGTTCGAGACCAACGGCAATGGCGGCGGCAACAACGAATTGCAGTATTACACTTCGCGCCCGGAAAACGCCCGCGTCGAAAACGGCCATCTGGTGATCGAGGCGCGCAAGGAAAATTACTCGGGTCCGGACGGTTCCCGTCAATACACCTCGGCGCGCCTGCGTACTTTGAACAAGGGCGACTGGACCTTCGGGCGCATGGAAGCGCGCATGAAGTTGCCGCGCGGCCAGGGCATGTGGCCGGCGTTCTGGATGTTGCCAACCGATAACAAGTACGGCAATTGGGCCGCCAGCGGCGAGATCGACATCATGGAAGCGGTCAACACCAGCCCGTCCGACAACCGCGTCTACGGCACCCTGCATTACGGCGGCGGCTGGCCGGCCAACACCCACACCGGCAATTCCTTCAGCCCGGCCAGCAGCGTGTCGGATAATTACCACACCTACGCCGTCGAGTGGGAACCGACCGCGATCCGCTGGTATGTCGATGATGTGTTGTACGCCACCCAGACCAGCTGGTGGTCGGCCGGCGGCGCGTATCCGGCGCCTTTCGATCAGCGCTTCCATGTCTTGCTCAATCTGGCGGTGGGCGGTCAATGGCCCGGCAATCCAGATGGCAACACCTCCTTCCCGCAACGGATGGAAGTGGATTTCGTGCGCGTGTATCAGAAGTAAGCTTGGGCCGGCCGCGCGCTTGACGCCATCGGCTTGAGCCGCGACCGCTACGCGATACACCTTGAACAGCCCGCTCAACGCGGGCTGTTTGCTTTTGCGCGGGGCGATTAAATAGATAACTATGGGAAACTATTGTTACTTAAATGAAAGTATGTCAGAATGAGGCAACTGCAAGCTTCCCAAGCCACGAAGGAGTGCGGTTGACCGACGCCACACTATCCCATCATCTCGAACTGGAGCACCCATGAACAATATGAAGAAAATCGCTACCGCCGTCGCCCTCCTGTCGCTCGCCGCCGCCGGGTCCGCCTCCGCCGCCGTCCAGAACGTCGCCTTGAACAAGGCCGTCACGCTCAACGGCGTGTTCGCCATGTACGGCTGGGACGGCGCCTCGAACATCGCCGCCTCCACCGTCACCGATGGCGCCTACCTGGCCGACTCGACCCAATGGGACCACGCCGTCTGGTGGGACGCCGGCCGTTCCGTCAGCGCCAACAGCAGCATCCAGATCAATTTGGGCGGTAAATACTCGCTGACCCAGTTCGCCCTGCAAGGCGACAATAACGACAATTATCAAGTGCAATACCTGAGCAACGGCACGTGGCAAAACGCCTGGCAAGCCAATGCCGTTTCCGGTTGGGGCCTGGCCAGCCGCAGCTCGGGCGTGCTGCCCGCCATCGTCACCGATACGCTGCGCATCACCGGCACCGGCGGCGACCGCCTGTATTCGGTCGGTGAATTTCAAGCCTTCGGCGTCTCGGCCGTGCCGGAACCAGCCACTTACGCCATGCTGTTGGCCGGCCTGGGCTTGATCGGTTTCACCGCCCGCCGCAAGGTCGCCAAGCAAGCTGTTTAATCGCTACCGTAGTTGACGCAAACAATGCCCGCCGACGCGGGCATTGTTGCATTTGGCACGGCGATGGTCCGTCGTGGCGGGCGGGCTTGTGTGCGAGGCGTTCGGACCCTGCGATAGAGCGAGACTTCCGCCGGGCTTGTGGATATGATGGGTTCTCGCCGATGGTGGGCGTTCGCGGCCACCGTCCCCTTCATCCCAGCGCATGAGTGTTGCCCTGCATACCAGCTCTCTTCAATCTGTCGATGTTTTCAATAAGCGCTTGCTGGGCGGCGTGTTGCTATCGATCCTGCTCCACGGCATGTTGCTGTCTTTGCGTTTCGGTGTGCCCGATCTGGGTTTGCCGGGTTGGCGTGCGCCATCGTTGCGGGTTGCGCTGAGCGGCTTGCCCGATCTGCCGGGGGCCACCGTGGTGCCATCGCCGGCGCCGGAGCGTGCCGTCACTGCAACGCCGCCGGCCTCGGACGCGCGCGAGACCATCGCGGCGCCGCCCCCTGTCGTGACGCCGAATCCAAGCGCGGCGTCTCCCGTTGCCGGTTTCATTTTGTTCGATCCGGTTGCGCCGACTCCGGTCGGGCCGCCGCCGGCCGTGACAACGAAGTCGGTGACGCGCAAGACCCGGCGCGCGCCCTCTCCATTTCGATCTCCGCCGCCCAGGGTGATCGCGCTCGACCGGGTTGGCGATACTTTCACCGTGCCGCTCGCGCCCGCGGAGGAAGCGGTGCCGGCCGATGGCGCGGAGGGGGAACCGGCGGCGGACGAGTTGCCGGTCACGGTGTCCGACGCGCGCCAAATCGATGGCGAGTCCGGCACCGAGGCGCAGTCCGAGCGGGTCGCGGTGGCGCGGCGTGAAGCAGCGTTGGCCGCGCGCGAAGTAGCCGAGGCATCACTGGCGCAGCGAAGGGCGCGGGAATTGGCCGAGCAAGAAGAAGTCCAGGATCGGGCGCAGCGTCAGAAGGCGCAACAATTGGCGCAGCAGCAAAAGATGCTGGAAGAAGCGGAGCGGCAAACGGCGCAGCAACTGGCGCAGCAGCAAAAAGCGCGGGAAGAAGTGGAGCGGCAAACGGCGCAACAATTGGCGCAGCAGCAAAAAGCGCGGGAAGAAATGGAGCGGCAAACGGCGCAACAATTGGCGCAGCAGCGAAAGACCGAGGAATTGGCGACGCTTCATCGGACCGAAGAACTGGCACGCCAGGAGCGGGACCTGGACCTGGCTCGGCGGCAGGAAGCGCAGGCATCGGCCCAGCAGCGCAAAGCGCAGGAGTTGGCGGAGCAGCAGAAAACGGAAGCTATAGTGCAGCGGCGACAAGCGGAAGAACTGGTTCGGCAAAAGGAGCGCAAGGAGCAGGAGTCGGCGCAATTGCAAAAAGTGCTGGAATTAGCCGAACGTCAGGCCCAGGAACTGGCGCAGCGGGAGAAAGCGCAAGAGTTGGCGCGGCAGCGCAAGGCTCAGGAGTTATTGGATTTAAAACAGGCGCAGGATATGGCGCTGCGTCAAAAAGAACAGGAATTGGCTCAGCAGCAGATCGCCCAAGAACGGAAAGCCCAGGAACAAAAAATGCGGGAGGTGGCGGCGCAGCGGCTAGCCGAAGAGTCTCTGGCGCGCGAACAGGCGGCCGCGCGACGCGAGCATGCCGTGCCGTCTACACCGGCTGTCGACGGCGCGGGCCGGGACGCGGCATTCGGTCCGGATGGTACCGGCGGGAGCGGCAACACGCCCAAGAAAAGCGTCGGCGTCGATTTAGGCGGGCGTGCCCGGGATCAGCTCAAGGGCTTGGACTTGTTGAGCGGCGTGCCGCCCATGCCCGCCCGTCAAGACGATCCGCAGCGGCAAGGCCGGCGCGCGCTGGTGGGCAGCATCGAACGTGACGTGCCGTTGCGCATGTATGTCGATAGCTGGCGTCAAAAAATCGAGCGCAACGGCAATATGAATTATTCCAAGCTGTCGCGCGAACTGGCGCGCAACGATCCGGTGGTGAGCGTGGCCATCCGCAGCGATGGCAGCGTGGAAGAGATCACCGTGGTGCGCTCCAGCGGCCGCGCCGATCTGGACGAGGCGGTGCGTCGTATCGTGCGCGTCAACGCCCGCTATGCCGCTTTTCCGCCCAACATCGCCGCCAAGTTCGACGTGATCGAGATCCGGCGCGCCTGGAATTTCGACGAGACCTTGAAAATCGTCGACGAGCCACGTTAGCCGGGCCTGGCCCGGGCGCCCGGCCGAAATGTGCGCACAACGCGATTCTTGCGTTCTATAATTGGCGCAACTTCGACTTGGCGGACCGTGCCGTTCGCCGTTCCGACCCCCACCCATCGCCCACATTCGACCCAAGCCCATGACCGCCATTCCTCCCGATTTCCATTCCCGTGCCGCCGTGCTGGAGCATATTCGCAGCACCATGGCGTTTTACCATCCCCATTGCATCGACCCGAGCGGCGGCTTTTACCAATTCTTCAAGGATGACGGCCGCATTTACGACCGCCACACGCGCCACCTGGTCAGCAGCACGCGCTATGTGTTCACCTATTCCATGGCGGCGCGCCATCTGGGCGGCGAGGATTACCTGGCCCAGGCGCGCCGTGGCGTGGCCTTCTTGCGCGACGCGCACCGCAATCCCGTCACCGGCGGCTATGCCTGGACCCTGGATTGGCGCGATGGTGAAAAGCGCGTCACCGACGCCACCAATCATTGTTATGGTCTGGCCTTCGTGCTGCTGGCCTATTCGCATGCGCTGATGGCCGGCGTGACGGAAGCGCGCGCCCACATCGATGAAACCTTCGCCTTGATGGAGCGGCGTTTCTGGAACGAGAGCGACGGTTTATATGGCGACGAAGCTAGCGCCGACTGGTCGGTCTTGGCGCCGTATCGCGGCCAGAACGCCAATATGCACGGGGTCGAAGCCTTGCTGGCGGCCTTCGAGGCCACCGCCGACCTGCGCTTCTTGCATCGCGCCGAAGTCGTCGCCCACAACATCACGGTGCGCCAAGCCGCGCTGGCCGGCGGCCTGATCTGGGAGCATTACCACCAGGACTGGTCGGTCGACTGGGAATATAACAAGGACGACGTCAGCAATATCTTCCGTCCCTGGGGTTTCCAGCCCGGCCATTTGACCGAATGGGCCAAGTTGTTGTTGCTGATGGAGCGCCACGCGGCGCGGTTGCGCCAGCCGGCCGACTGGATCGCGCCGCGCGCGGCGGCCCTGTTCGACGCCGCCATGGAACGCGCCTGGGACCATGTCCACGGCGGTATCCACTACGGTTTCGCGCCCGACGGCAGCATTTGCGACGGCGAAAAATATCACTGGGTGCAGGCCGAAAGTTTGGCCACCGCCGCCGTGCTGGCCGAGCGCACCGGCGAGGCCAAGTATTGGAATTGGTACGACAAGCTGTGGGCCTATGCTTGGGAGCATTTCGTCGACCACCGCCATGGCGCCTGGTTCCGCATCCTGCGGGCCGATAATACGGCCTTCACCGACGACAAGAGTCCGGCCGGCAAGGTCGATTATCACAATATGGGCGCCTGCTACGAAGTGCTCAACGTGTTAAAACGCTGATCCGGCACCGGCCCTGGGCGAGTGCTTATTTCAGGATGCCCATCCAGTGCAGCAGGTTCAAGCCGAGCGAGAGCGCAGCCAGCGACACCGTGCCGACCAGCACAACGGTGTCGAGCCGCGCCGCATCCAGGGTGCGCCAGCCGAGCGCTCGCAGCACATGGAAAATATAGCTGCCGGCCGGCTTGCCCTCACCGAGCACAGCCTTGAGGCGCCAGTGCCAATCCGAGATAGGGCAATACCCCTGGCCCAGCCATCGTCCGAGCACGAACCAGGAAGTGAGCGTCAGGCCTATCAGCGTTAAGTGGAACGGCAGCAGCGCCGGGACGGTCCAGCCCAGCATCGCGAACAAGATGATGGCGCAGTGCGCGCCGTGGAAGGCGGCGTTAAGCAACTGGTAGAGGGGGCCGGGCCGCGTCAGGCCGCGCCGCGTCAGGCCAGGCCGCGCCAGCCCGGGCCGCGCCAGGCCGGGCCGCGTCCGGTCGCGCGCGCTCATGCGTCCGCCGACACCGCGTGGCGCGCGATCGCCGCCGCATGCGCGATGACTTTGCGGAAGGCATGCAGGTATTGGTCCAGCAGCGCTTGCGAGGCCCAGGGGAAAGAGGGCAGCTTGATCAGTTCTCCATTCACCGTCTCCGTCATCGGCAGCGATAGCGCCGCGTAGTCGGGCACGGGCATACCCGGCGGCGGGCGCATGACGTCCAGAAAAGCGCCCTCGGTAAAAAAAGGTTGCTGGTGCAGCAGAGGATAGCGCGGCGCGCTGACGGTGCAACCTTCCGCCGCCAACGCCGCCAGCAGCAGCGCCATCGGCAGCCCGATGGCGCCCAGGTCGGGCCGTACCAGATACTCGAAATACACGCGCGTGATAGGGGGCGCGGGCAAAAAAGTGTGGATACCGAGCGGCTCCAGCCCGGCCGACAGGTATGCCAGATGGGCGTTGCGCGCGCGGTTGTTGTGGTCCAGGCGCTGAAGTTGGCCGCGCGCGATGGCCGCCGACAGCGGCGCGATGCGCGTCTTGATACCGAAGCTGGTGGCGGCGAAGCGCCGCGCCGGCGTCTTCAGTTCGATGATGCGCGTGATGTCGCCGAAGCACACCGCGCGTTCCCAATAGGCGTAGTCGCGGCATAGCAGCATGCCGCCTTCGCCGGCCGGCGCCAGCTTGCTGCCCTGCAGGCTGAACACGCCGATGTCGCCCAGGGTGCCGCATGGCCGTCCGCGCCACGCGGCGCCTTGCGCGTGGGAAGCGTCTTCGATGATTTTCAAGTCGTGCTCTCGGGCCAGGGCCAGGATCTCGTCCATCTTCGACGGCATGCCCCACAGGTGCACCACCACGATGGCCTTGGTGCGCGGCGTGATCTTGC
>JAYVUV010000058.1:0-21657 GCA_043787615.1 Janthinobacterium sp.
CAAGGACAGGGCTTGGTTGCCGCGCAGTTTTTCGATCTGCAAGTCGGCCAGCAAGCGCACCGAACGGTCGAGCGGATCGTCCAGGCGTTCGAGCAGCGGATTATCGGAGAGTAGCTGTTCGAGTTCCTGGTGCAACTCCAGGGTCGACAATTGCAGCAAGCGTATCGATTGCTGCAATTGCGGGGTCAGCGCGAGATGTTGGGAGGTGCGGAGTTGGAGGGACTGTTTCATGGCTCACATCCGGAAATGTTCGCCCAAATACACGCGCCGCACCGATTCGTCGGCGATGATGTCGTCCGGCCGCCCCGAGGCCAGCACCGAGCCCTGGTTGATGATGTAGGCGCGGTCGCAAATGCCCAGCGTTTCGCGCACATTGTGGTCGGTGATGAGCACGCCGATGCCGCGCTCCTTGAGGAAGCGCACGATGCGCTGGATCTCGATCACGGCGATCGGATCGACCCCGGCGAACGGTTCGTCGAGCAGCACGAAGCGCGGATTGGTGGCCAGCGCGCGCGCGATCTCGACCCGGCGCCGCTCGCCGCCGGACAAGGACAGGGCTTGGTTGCCGCGCAGTTTTTCGATCTGCAAGTCGGCCAGCAGCGCGTCCAGGCGCTCCTCGATCTCGGCCTTTTTCAGGCGCCGCCCGTCCACCGTCTGGATCTCCAGCACGGCGCGGATATTGTCTTCCACCGTCAGCTTGCGAAACACCGACGCTTCCTGCGGCAGGTAGGACAAGCCCAGCACGGCGCGGCGGTGGATCGGCAGGCGCGAGATATCGACCCCGCTGATATCGATGGTGCCGGCGTCGGACGGCACCAGGCCGACGATCATATAAAAGGAGGTGGTCTTGCCGGCCCCGTTCGGCCCCAGCAAACCGACCACCTCGCCGCATTCGACCTGCAGGGACACGTCGTGCACCACCTGGCGCTTGCCGTAACTTTTTTGCAGCCCGCGCACGATCAGGGTGCTGCCGCAGCGTTGGTCGGCCATTATGGTTTTCCCGCCGCGGCCGGCGCGTTTTTGTCGGTCGGCTGCAACACCATCTTGACCCGCCCGCCGCCGGTCTTGCTCTCGCCGCTGGCGCTGTTTTCCATCGCGAACACTTCCTTGCGGCTATCGTAGGAAATGAAAGGGCCCTCGGCTTGGTCGGTGATTTTCTTGCCTTCTAGCCGGGTCAGCTTGGCTTTCGAGTACAGCTTGACGATATCGACCTTGTCGTCGTATTCGACCTTCTCGGCCTCGCCCTCGACCCACAGGTCGCCCTCGCCGTCGCGCTTTTGGCGGAAGGTGGCGCGCCCGCCGGGCGCGGCCCAGAAAGTGACGAAGGTGTAACCCTGCGGATCGGTGGTCATGAAGGCGCGCCCGGCCTTCATCACCAGGGTGCCCTTGGTCAGCACCACGTTGCCGACCAGGGTGCGGGTTTGCTTGACGTCGTCGGCCGAGCCCTGGTCCGCCTCGATCACGGTTTCCTTGGTCGAATCGGCTTTTTCGGCATGGCCGATCCCGGTCAAGCCCAGCGACAGCAAGGCGAACAGCGCGATATTTTTCATATGATTACTCCAAATGCGAAAGGGGCCGGCCCGGCGCGCATGGCGCTCACGGTGCCGGCGGATAAGTGATGCGCACGCGCTGGGCGATGTCGATCTGGCGCGTGGCGTTGTTGGCGGCCATGCCGATCCCGGTCATCAAGGAATCGCCCACCCGCATCGCCACCGGCCGGTCGCTCAGCATGCGGTCCTCGTCGGGCAGCACGGTGAGCGCCTCGGTGCGCATGGCCATGCGCTTGACGGTGGGCGCGGCGGCGCGGTCGATCAACACATTGCCGCTCAACTGGACCCGGCTGTTGCCCTGGTCGATGCGGCCGCGGTCGGCGTGCATGTCCATCGGCGGCTCGCCCGGTTTCAGGCTGCGCATGAAGGGCTTGTCGACCTCGGACGAATCGTCCAGCGGGCGGTGGGTCAGGCGGGTGCCGGAAATCAGATAACTCGGTTGGCCGATCTGGTTCATGCGCACGAAACTGAAATTGTCGACGATGTAATCGGGCTCGTTGCGCTGGTCGGCTTGCTTGCCGTCGCCGCCGCGCTCCATCACCAGGCCCAGCCAAAACGTGCCGAAGGCCAGCAGCACGCCGACCAGGATGGTCAACAGCAAACGGGTGCGATGCGCGGTTCTTTGCTTACGCATGGGCATATCAATCCTCTCCAAAAGGGAAGCGGCGGCGCGTCATGCCAAAAACGGGGCGATCACGCGCTCGAAATTGCCTTGCGCGCGCAGCACGAATTCGCACACCTCGCGCACCGCGCCGGCGCCGCCGCCGGCCTGGGTCACGTGATGCACGCGGGTGTGCACCTCGGGCCGCCCGCCCGGCACGCTGACGCTGAAACCGACCCGCGTCAAAATCGGCAAGTCGATCACGTCGTCGCCGATATACCCGCACTGCTCGGCCGTCAAACCGGTGGTCTCGAGCAGCTTGGCGAACGGGGTCAGCTTGTCGTGCCCGCCCTGGTGCACGTGATGGATGCCCAGGTCGGCGGCGCGACGCGTGACCACGGCCGACTGGCGCGCGCTGATGATGGCCGTTTGCACCCCCGATTCCTGCAACAGCTTGATGCCCAGGCCATCGTACACATTGAAGGTCTTCATCATTTCGCCGTCGGGGCCGAAATGCAGGCTGCCGTCGGTGAGCACGCCATCGACGTCGAAGATCATGAGTTTCACTTTCGCGGCGCGCGCGATGTTGTCGGCGATGCTATCCATCAGATCACCTTGGCGCGGGTCAAGTCGTGGATATGCAGCGCGCCGACCAGCTTGCCGTCGGCGTCCACCACCAGCATCTGGTTGATGCGAAATTGCTCCATCACGGCCACCGCGTCCACCGCCAGCTGGTCCGGGCCGATGCTGCGCGGATTGCTGTGCATCACGTCGCGCATCACCACCTTGCCGAAATCCTGGACCCGCTCGATCATACGGCGCAAATCGCCATCGGTGAAGACCCCGACCGGGCGGCCGTCGGCGTCGACCACCGCCGTCATGCCCATGCCCTTGCGTGTAATTTCAAGCAAGGCGGCCGGCAGCGCCACCTCGGCCGTGACGGCCGGCACGTCGGCGCCGCTGCGCATCACGTCGCGCACATGGGTCAGCAGGCGCCGGCCCAGCGCGCCGCCCGGATGCGAGCGGGCGAAATCTTCCTCGCGAAAGCCGCGCAGGTCGAGCAGGGCCACGGCCAGGGCGTCGCCCAGGGCCAGGGTGACGGTGGTGCTGGCGGTGGGCGCCAAATTCAGCGGACAAGCCTCCTTGGCCACCGACACGTCCAAATGCACATCGGCCAGGCGCGCCAGGCTGGAGCCGGGGTGGCCAGTCATGGCGATCAGCACCCCGCCCATCCGCTTGATGGTGGGCATGATCGCCATCAGCTCGGCCGTTTCGCCGGAATTGGAGATGGCGATGAAGGCGTCCTCGCCGCGCACCATGCCCAGGTCGCCATGGGCGGCCTCGGCCGGATGGATGAACAGGGCCGGCGTGCCGGTCGAGGCCAGGGTGGCGGCGATCTTGCGGGCGATATGGCCCGACTTGCCGATACCCGAGACCACCACCCGGCCTTTGCAGTTCAACAACATGGCAACCGCGCGGCCCACGCTGTCGTCGCTCTCCAGACGGGCGTGCAGGGCGATGATGGCGTCGGCTTCGATTTGCAAGGTGGCGCGGGCCAATTGCAGGGCGCGCCCCGCGGTGTGTGCATCAAAAGCTTTCAGCATTGTTTTTTCATGGGTTACACTCATGCCCAGAGTATAAACGAATTCTTAAAGCAAAAAACTTGCCAGTTACGGCGAGCCGCCGCCTCCCTTCACGGACTTGATCAAGGCCATGTTTTCATCGCTAGAACTGACCCTCATGTTGCTGGGCAGCGCCGTGCTGGGCGTGGTGGCGTTCCGCATGCTGCACTTGCCGCCCATGCTAGGCTATTTGACGGTGGGCATCCTGATCGGCCCGCACGCGCTGGGCTTGGCCGAGCAGAACGAGGCCAGCCATACCCTGGCCGAATTCGGCGTGGTGTTCCTGATGTTTTCGATCGGCTTGGAGTTTTCGCTGCCCAAGCTGATGGCGATGCGGCGCATCGTGTTCGGGCTGGGCCTGGCCCAGGTCGGTTTAACCATCGCCTCGACCATCGTGTTCGGCTGGCTGCTGGCGTTCCAACTGCCTTCTTATATCCATCTGAGCTGGCAAGCCTCGCTGGCCCTGGGCGGCGCGCTGGCCATGTCGTCCACCGCGATCGTGTCGAAAATGCTGACCGAGCGGCTGGAATTGGAAAGCGAACATGGCCGCAAGATCATCGGCATCCTGCTGTTTCAGGATTTGGCCGTGGTGCCGCTGCTGATCCTGATCCCGTCGCTGAGCAAGAATCCGCACGACTTGCTCGAAACGCTGGCCTGGGCCGGGCTGAAGGCGGTGGTGGTGCTGGTGCTGCTGCTGTTCATCGGCCAAAAACTGGTGCGCGGCTGGCTCACCATCGTGGTCCAGCGCCGCTCGCAGGAATTGTTCATGCTCAACCTGCTGCTGATCACCCTGGGCGCGGCCTGGATCACCGAGCGCGCCGGCTTGTCGCTGGCGCTGGGCGCCTTCGTGGCCGGCATGCTCATTTCCGAAACCGAATTCAAGCACCAGGTCGAGGAAGACATCAAACCCTTCCGCGACGTGCTGCTGGGCCTGTTTTTCATCACGGTCGGCATGCTGCTCAATATCCGGGTGGTGCTTGACAACTGGTGGTTGGTGCTGATCCTGCTGTGCGGCCCGGTGCTGCTCAAGTTCGCCCTGATCGCCCTGCTGGCCAAGCTGTTCGGCTCCTCCGACGGGGTCTCGGTGCGCACCGGCCTGGCGCTGGCCCAGGCCGGCGAATTCGGCTTCGTGCTGCTCAACCTGGCCGGCGGGGTGGAATTGATGGACCCGTTCGTGATCCAGGTGGTGCTGGCCTCGATGGTGCTGTCGATGCTGGCCGCGCCTTTCATCATCGCCAAGTCGGACCAGATCGTGATGAAAATCTCCAGCAACGACTGGATGATGCAATCGCTGGCCTTGACCCGCATCGCCACCCGTACCATGGCGGCCCAACAACACGTGATCGTGGCCGGCTTCGGGCGCAGCGGCCAGAGCCTGGCCACCCTGCTGAGCGAGGAGCACATCGAATACCACGCGCTCGACCTGGACCCGCAACGGGTGCAGGAGGCGCAGACGGCCGGGGCCAACGTCTCCTACGGCGACGCGGCCCGGCGCGAAAGCTTGATCGCGGCCGGGATTTACCGCGCCAGCGCGGTGGTGATCACCTACGCCAGCACGCCGTCGGCGCTGCGGGTGCTGCACCTGGTGCACGAACTGGCGCCCACCCTGCCGGTGATCGTGCGCAGCCATGACGACGCCGATCTCGATTTGCTCAAGCAAGCCGGCGCCGCCGAGGTGGTGCCGGAATTGCTGGAGGGTAGCCTGATGCTGGCCTCGCACGCGCTGATCATGCTGGGGGTGCCGCTGCGGCGCGTGGTGCACCGGGTGCAAAGCGCGCGCGAGGAACGCTATTCCTCGCTGCGCGGTTATTTTCACGGCGCCAGCGACACCGGCGACGAGGCCGATCTGGTGCGCCTGCATTCGGTGATCCTGAGCCCGGGCGCGCGCGGCGTGGGCGAGACGCTGGGCCGGATCGACCTGGCCGGCGCCGAGGTCAGCGCCATCCGACGCGGCAAGGCCAGGCTGGAGATCGGCCCGGACACGGTGCTCGAGGCGGGCGACGTGGTGGTGCTGCGCGGCGGCGCCGAAGCGGTGGCGCGCGCCGAAATGCGGTTGCTGCGCTAGGAAACCGGCCGCCTTCGGCTCAGCAGGAGCCGCCGTCCTTCAGATTTTGCAGGCAGCCGCGTTCGGTCCCGCCGGTGCTGGCGTTACCCCAGTACGAGGGCGTGTAGTTCCAGATCGGGCCGCCCCATGGCAAGCCGGCGTTATACGGGACGCTGGTGACATACACATAATTGGCGCGCGAACCCTGCAAGACTTGGCGCATTTGCGACTGGTCGGCGGAGTGGATCAGAAGCCAGGTGTTGACACCGTTCGCGTTCGCCAGATCTTGCACCGGCCCGTTCAGCCAGCTCGCCGCGTTGGCGTACTCGGCATACCCGGCCTCGTATAACATGGCGTGCTCGCCGGAGCGGGCCGCGCCGATGAAGCAGCCGTTCCTGCCCGGCCATCCCGAATTCCACACTTTGACGGCATCGCGCTCGCCCAGCGTGCTCAAGGTGTTTCGAATCGCGTTCCACTTGAGCGAGGTGCCGTCGCAACTGGCTTGCTCGTCGATGCCGGCTTCGTCGAACGCCGCCTCGTCGAAAAAATAGCCATCGACATTGCCCAGGGTGTCACGATAGGCGCGCACGTTGCGCTCGATCGCGCCATAGCGCGCTTGCTCGTCGGCCGTGTTGTGGTTGTATCCGGTCGGAATATAGCCCAGCACCTTGCCGCCCTGGGCGCGGATATTGGCGATCACCGCCTTGTAATTGTCGATCTGGCGCTGGTTCATGTCCAAGGCGCCGCTGTTCGGATTGACGACCACGTAGGCGCCGTGGGGAATCTGGCCGCCGTACGTGCTGGCCACGTCGCCCCAGTATGCGACCATCCCGAAATTGGAGCTGTTGTCGGCGGCCGCCGTGCCGGCAAAGGCCGCACCGACCAGCATCGACGCCGCGATGGCGAGCAGTTTCTGATGTACCCGTTTCATGTTTATTTCCCTTGTGGTCATCGATCGAGGCGGCAGACCGGGCGCCGCCGCTTGTACGGCAGGCGCCGGACGTGCTCGATTCTATGTCGATGCGAAAGGGAAGTACACCATATTTTGCTTTCGTTTTCTCTTTTTAATTAACCATATCGCCGATTTTCTTATTCCAGCCCCGGCAAAAAATAAAAATCGCAATCAGAAGAAAGTAGAAATTCGTCGAAAACTTTCGCTTCGAAAGCGAAACACGCGGCTTCTCAGCGGTAAGCCACCACTTGGTTGCGGCCGTTACCCTTGGCTTGGTACAGCGCGGCGTCGGCATGGGCGATCAGTTCGTGGGCCACCACGTCGATGGCGCAGTCGGCGGCCACCGGGCCGAGGCAAGCCACCCCCACCGACACGCTGACCTGGAGGCGCGCCCCGGCCGGCAGTTCGATCGGCAAGCCGGCCACGTTGGCGCGGATGCGCTCGGCCACCTGGGCCGCGCTGTCGAGATCGGCGTCGATCAGCAGCACCACGAATTCCTCGCCGCCGAAACGGCCCAGCGCGTCTGACAGGCGCAACTCGTTTTTGATGCGGCTGGCCACCTCGCGCAACACCTCGTCGCCGCCCTGGTGGCCGACGCTGTCGTTGACGCGCTTGAAATGGTCGATATCGATATACATGCACGAGAGGCGGTAATCCTGGCGCCGCGCGCGCGCCACCTCTTCTTGCAGACGGCGGTCGATATAGCGCCGGTTGTAGACGCCGGTGAGCGAATCGGTCAAGCCGATATACTTGAGCATCTCGTTGCTGATCACGTTTTCCAGGCAAATGGCGATGATCGACGCCATGTGCTCGATGAAGTCGGTGCCCAGACGCGGCGTGAAGCGGGCCGGATCGGCGCTGCCCAGATTCAAGCTGCCGATCAGGCGCCGGTTGCGCAACAGCGGCACCAGGGCCACGCTGCGCAGCCGGTCGGAGCGGAACGCGGCGCCGTGCGAGGCCGGATCGAAAGCGCTCAGCAAGGGCTTGGGCGGCTCGTCGGCCCCGGCCCCGGTCCGGGCGAAGCCCAGCGCGGCCTCGTCGCGGACGAAAATCAAATCCGGGAAACGGTCGAAATCGACTCCCAGCTTGCCCATCACGGTGGAGATGTCCTCGTCCTCGTCAAGCAGGCTCAAGGTGACGCTGTCGAGCTCCGAAATGACGGGCAAGGTGCGGAAAATGGTGTCGATCAGTTCGGGAAAATTGGCCGAGCCGACGATTTCCAGATCGAAAGCTTGATGCCGGCACATGATCGCGTGATTATGCCGCGCCTGTTCCAGCAAGCCGTCCAGGCGCGCCTTCAAGGCTTGGTTTTCCGCTTCCAGCGCGCTGTTGTCTATTTCATTGTGCGTCATATCAACCTTTTACTGGGGAACTCGGGGCCGCGGCGCCTGGCCTCATGGTAGCGGGATTGGCCGGCCCGGCACGCACGCCAGGGCCATGCATCAAAAAGCGAGCTCGATGCTGACTTCCTGGCCCACGTACACCCGCTCTGCGCCGCCTCGCACCACGATGCTGTTCATACCAAAGCAAACCGCGTCGTCCAGCTCCGGCTTGCGGCGGTAGCTTTGCAAGATGTCGAGCGGATCGGGGCCGAATTGGCCGCTGGCCTGGTCGACCGACGGCATGGGGCAGCGCGGGCAGGGTTTGACGGGTTTCAAGACGGTATCGCCGAACTGGAAGCTGGCGCTGTAATCTTCCTCGAAAGCGTCGACCCCGTCCAACACCAGATTGGGGCGGAAGCGGTTCATCGGCAAGGCGGCGCGTCCGGCCGCCAGCAATTTGTGGTTCAAGTCGGCCAGGGAAGCGCGGCTGAGCACCAGCAGCGGATAGCCGTCGGAAAACAAGGTCGGCGCGGCCACCCCGCCGGTCCATTTGTCGCTGGCCAGGCGTTGCGCATCGGGATGGAAACGCACCAGCCGGCACGGCGTGTCGAGCGCCTTGGAGAACCAGGTCGCGCACAGTTGGTCGCAATCGTAGGCTTTCAGGCGCTCGTCCCAAATGAACACGTCCAGGGTTGGCGCCAGCGCCGGGTCGGGCAAACCTAAGGCGATGTCGAGCGGCAGCATGCCGGGCGCGCGCAGCGCCATCGTCTCGGCGCGCAGGCGCGGCGTGATCAAGGCCATGCGCGGATGGGTGCGCTGGCTCAGGCACCGACCGTCGGGATCGACCACCATCCATTCGCGATCGTAGACCTGTTCGCTCATCAAGCCGGCGCGGGTGAGGATGGCGGCGTCGAGCGAGATGCCGGCGCAGGATTTGATCGGATACAGGGTCAGTTCGGAAACGGTGGCCATAATTTGTCGAAACAGAGGTCCGGCCGGGTCGGCGGAAAGCAAAGACGCAGTATGGCAGCAAAGCGGGACGACGTAAAATCGGGGGATCGGAGGGCCGGTTCTTGGCGGCCAGGCCGTGAGGCCCGGCCGATATAACAACTACCAGTTCGCTTGCAGGGTGTACTTGCCATTGGCGGCGCCGACGCCGCCACCGTAATAAATCACTTTGGCGTAGACATCCATGGCGACCCGGCTCGAGTTGGCATATGCAATGCCGTCGCTGGAACCGGTGCCGTTGATGCTGGAGCCGAGCTTGGCACCGGCGGCGCTGTACAGTTCCAGGTCATAGTCGGAACTGGCGTTGGGCGTCATGGTGACGTTCACGGATTTACCGGCCGGCACGCTGATTTTAAAGTAATCGACATCGCTGCTGCTGCTTTCCGTGGCGTTGACGATGGTGTTGCTCACGCTAATCACATTGGCCGTGGCGATGGTGTTGTTGCTTTCCACCTCGGAAATGGTCGGGCCGGGCGCGATCACCGGTCCGAGGATCTTATGCGCCGTGAATTTGGCGCGGAACGTATCCTCGTAGGTTGCGTCGCTCGGGAACAGCGTGTGGGCCGCGTTGACGATGGCGGTGGCCATGGCCGGCATCTTGATGTTCGAGCCCAGGCCGAAATGCGCCTCCAGGATGATCTTGTCGATATTGGCGCGCGTTTTGCCGGCGTTGAGCAAGGCCACCATCGATTCGTACAGCGGCGCCGACCACAGTTCGTCGGATTGGAAGCTGACGCCGTTTTCCGTCACCGACTGATGCGCGCTGTAACTCTTGTTGCTGTTGTACGTGGCGTTGGTGCGGCTGGTCACGCGGCCGCCCCAGCAATCGCTATGGCCGTCCCAGCTGAACACCCAATCCGGATGGAAGGACTTGCCGTTCGGCGTGCTGTAGGAATACGACACGGCCCAGTAGTCGCCGAAACCCTCGCCCATGGCGCCGGTGTCGCCGCCGCTCCAGCCGGAGTTGATGTTGGCTTGGATGCCATGGCCGTATTCGTGCAGGATGACGTCGGCGTCCTCCGAATCGTTGACGCAACCGTGGCCGAAGGCCAGGTAATCGCTGGAGCCGCCGCTGTAATGGGAATTGTCATCGCCGTTGACGCCGTCGGTGTCGACGTTCAACGGCCGGTTGATGATGGACTTGGCGCCGACGAAGCCCAGCGATTGGATATAACGCTGGCTCTGGTCGAGGTGGAAGTAGACATTGGTGTCGTCGAAGGCGTTGTTGCCGCGCTTGGCGGTCCAGACCCCGTTGCTGGTGGTGCTGGGCGCCGTGTTGGGTGCCTCGATGTCGGTGATGTTGACGAAGGGGCCGGACAATTTATACACGCCGCCGGTCACGGTGAGGTCGCGCAAGCTTTTATTGGCGTAGGCCGCGTCGAAGGCCGAGGCGGCCGAGGTGTCGGTCAAGTTCTCGGTGTTGAGCGCGGTGCGCGGATCGGGATCGAACACCAGGCCCATGCCGTTGACGCCGGAGGCGGCCAGCGTGGAGGCGGCCACGCCTTGCTTGTTGACGATAGGCGGTTCGATGCGGCCCAGCGCCGAGGCGGTGGCGCTGGCGCGGTCGAGCACGGGGCCGGCCACGGCGGCGCGGGCGGCGATGCTGCGCTCGCCGTTCTTATTGGTGCGCGGCAGCGAGGTGGAATACGAATCGAGCAATTCGCCGTTGTGGGCGTTGATGTATTGGACAAAACCACCGGTCGGCATTTGGGCTTCGATCTGCACCTTTTGCGCCAGTTGCACCCCTTGCTTGGTCTTGACCCACACCAGATTGCTGCTCGGCGCGGCCACCAGCGGGTGTTGCACTTTCATATTGTTCCAGCCGCGCTCGAGCGCGGCCTCGGGCGTGATGCGGGCTTGCACGTACAGCTGGTTGACGGCGTCCGCGTCCACTTGCTGGGAAATGTATTTGGTTTCGTTGAAAATTTTCAGCAGCTGACCGTCATGTCCGATCGAGACCACGATCTCGGCCCGGTCCACGGGCAAGCCGCGCAAGGTTTGCTGGAAATAGTAATGCTTGCCGGTCAAGGATTCCTGCACCCGGCTCAGCACCAAATTATCCAGATTGACCGGCAGGCCGAAGCGGGCGGCGTGCTGGCGCAACACATCTTGCGCCGAGCCGGCCTGGGTGGCGGAAAACACGGTCAAATTGTCGGTGGTGACGCTGGCGGCCTGCGCCACGCCGCCATAGGCCAGAACCAATAACGTTGCCAAAATCGTACGCTGATAATGCTTCATATGCTCTTCTCTCCCAAGTTAATCGACACGACCTTACATTTCAAACAATTTGACTTAGAGTATAAGGTTAAGTGTAAGAACTAGTAGAATCATTTGCCACTGTATTAAATTAACAACAGCATTGTTTGACGTGGCGCGCATCGCGTGCTTGCGGAGCGATACTGACTGGCGACGCGGGCGCGCGGGCGCGTCGCGCGAATCGGATCGGAACGGGTAAAAGGAGGCGGTATGCGCAATGGTGTGGTGGTGATGATGGTCGCGGCGCTCGGTTTCGGCTGCGCCGGGGCCGGGCCGGTCGAGCCGGTCGGCCCGGCGGCGGCGGCGCCCGAAGCGGCGCGGCCGCAAAAGCCGATTCCGGATCAGGAACCGGAGGTCACGACCCAAGTGGGCGAGATCCTGGCGCAGTACGCCAACGGCACGCTGGCGCCGCAACGTTTGACGGAGCGGGCCGGCCCCAGCGTGCTGCCCGACCAGGCCGGGCCGGCGGCCGCACGGCTGCGCGCGTACGGCGACTTGGACAAAATGGAATTGCTCGAGCGCGGCACGGACGGTGAAGACCGCTTGTACCGCTACCGCGCCCGTTATCGCCAGGGCAGCGCCATGGTCGATATCACCTTCAACAAGGGCGGCAAGATCGCGCGCCTGCAGGTGCGGCCCGAGTGAGCGCCCGCCCGACGCATAGGGCGGCGGGCTTGAGCGGGGCGTGCGAACTATGTCAAGATAATGGATGGAAAAAAAAGCAGGCGGTACCAAGCGGCGGGAAACCTCGCTCACACGCGAACGCATCATTGAAGCGTCGATCGAACTCCTCAATGCCAATGGCGAAGGCGGCTTGACCTTTCGCGCCCTGTCCGAACGGCTGGCCACCGGCGCCGGCGCGATTTATTGGCACGTCGACGACAAGAACGATCTGCTCACCGCCGCCAGCGACGCCGTCGTCGCCCGCGCGCTGGAGGCGCCCTTCGCCGATCCGGCGCCCAGGGCCGTGATTCGTACCCTGGCCCTGCGCTTGTTCGACACCATCGACACCCATCCGTGGGTCGGCGCGGCACTCACGCGCGCGCCCGGGCAATTGCCCATGGTGCGCATTCTCGAAGGCCTGGGCCAACAGGTACGCGCGCTGGACGTGGCGGGCGCTGCGCAGTGGACGGCGGTGTCCGCGCTGTTGCACTATATATTGGGCGTGGCCGGGCAAAACGCGGCCAACACGCGGCTGGCCCGCGCCCACGGCGCCGACCGCACAGACTTGCTCGACACGGTGGCGGCCATGTGGTCCCGGCTCGATCCCGATACCTATCCATTCACGCGCAGCGTGGCCGGACTGTTGAGCGGCCACGACGACCGGGGCGATTTTCTCGCCGGGATCGATCTGATCCTGCTCGGGCTGACGGCGCGGCACGCAAGCTGATCGACCTGCGCCCTTCCGGCCCGGCCGTGAGAAAAACGGAGAGCCCGCAGCGTCGGCTCGACACCATACACCTTGGTATCGGTTCACATGTTTACACCGCTTAGCTTGATTGTCCTGCTTGCCGCCTTTATGCATGCCGGCTGGAACGCCATGCTGCATGGGAGCCGAGACCGTTATCTATCGATGTCCTGGATTTGTCTATGCATGAGCGCCCTGGGCGGCCTCGCGGTGATCGCGTTGCCGCTTCCGGCATCCGCGTCCTGGCCTTATATCGCCTTGTCCGCCATTGTCCATGTCGCGTACAACCTGTTTCTCGTGAAAGCGTACCAAACGGGCGACCTCGGCACCGCGTATCCGATCGCGCGCGGCTCCTCGCCCTTGCTGGTCGCCTGCGGCGCCTTGCTGTTCGCAGGTGAACGGTTGACGCCGCTCCATGTGTTGGGCACCCTGCTCGTCTCGGCCGGCATCGTGATGCTCGCGTTGCAACGCGGCCGGGTGAGCCGGCGCGGCCTGGCCGCCGCGTTATTCACGGGCGCCACCATCGCGCTGTACACGGTGATCGACGGGATCGGCGTGCGGCACGCGGGCGGCACGGCGCGCGCCGCCATGTCCTATACCGCATGGTTGTTTTTGTTTTTCCTGTTCACGCCGGTGATTTTTGTCGCCAGAAATGGCGTAGCGGCCCTGCGCACCGCGCCGAAAAACCTGGCGATCTATGGCGTCGGCGGCTTGATGTCCATCGGCGCCTACGGCATCGTTATCTGGGCGATGCAACACGGCGCGATGGGCGCCTTGTCGGCGCTGCGTGAAACGAGCGTGCTGTTCGCCGCCCTGCTGGGACGGATTTTTCTTGGCGAGAAATTGAACGCGGCCAAGCTGATCGCCTGCGTGGTGATCGTGCTGGGCGCGTTGGCGCTCGGCGCTTGACACCGGGCACGGTCGACGGCCTCGCCGTCCGCTCACGCCTTGTTCGGATAATACAGCGCGTAAAACCAGGCGCAGGCGGTCTCGATCTGGGTCTGTATGCGCGCGGGAATCTCGTGCCGCTGGGGCGCGCCGACGCGCGCGAATTGGCGGTGCGTGTATTTCATGTGATAGTGGCTGTCGCTCTCGCGCGCGCCCACCGTCAAGTTGTCGGGATCGATCTCGAAGGGCGCCATGCCCAGCCAGGCGAACAGATGCGACATGCAGGCGGCCGGACGCGCCATCAAGTCTTCGAAGCGCACGAAGTACAGGCGTTGTCGCACCTCGGCCGGCAAATCCTGCACCGCGTGCAGCGACATGAGCGGCGCGCCGATCGCGCGGTCCTTGGCGAACAGCATGTCGGCCCGGCCCAGGCGGTCGAAGTCGGCCAGATGATCGACGAAATCGACCAGGATGGTGCGTTGGTGCTGGGCCTCGATCGAACCGTAGATCTGCCCCAGTTCGCGCACGCAAACCACCAGTTTCGCTTCCGGCGCCAGGCGCAGCAACAACTCCACCGCATGCAGCCAGGCCCGGTTTTTGTCGACCACGGCGGGCTTGTCGCAATCGTGATACCAGCCGCGCAAGAAACCGCGCATCGCCGAGCTCAGGTGGGCGTAGCTGTTCTCGAAGGCGTGGTCGAGCTGGGACAGGAAAAATTGGTCGTCGCTGACGATGCGCCGCATGGCCAGCAAGCTATTGCACAGCGGCGAACTGTGTCCCTCGCAATGGATCTCGGGATGCTCGGCCAGCATCTGGCACACCAGGGTCGAGCCGGCGCGCGGCAAGCCGGTCACGGCGATGAAGTTGGCGCTCATCGACGCGGCCGGGGGAAAGGCTGAGGGGCGTTCAAATTGCTCAAGTGGCTCATGTGGCTCCGGCGGTCAATTGTCACGCTTGACGTTGTTGGGTAATTTGAGGCCTGAATCGATCACCGTCAAGTTTAATCCAGGCAGCATGTTGTTGACCACGCCGACCGTGGCGCGCACCGCCGGCGCGGTATCGCCGCCGGCCGAGGCCGAGGCCGAGGATGACGACGACGGCCGCACGCTGTCGTTCGAGGCCAGCACCAGCGTGCCGCCCGCGCCGCCGGAGGTCCCCGGCGCGCTCAAGCTGAGCTGCTCCTGCGACACCATATTGCCCAGCGAGGGCGCCACCGCCGTCATCGCGATCGCGCTGTTGACGGCGCTTTCCAGGGCCACCGCGCCGGCCGGCGTCGTGGGCGCGATCGGAACGACCGGTACGACCGGTACGATCGGTACGACAGGCACGACCGGCACGACGGGCGCGGCCACGGCATCGACCTTGAGCGTGCCATCGACGTAGGTGATGGCGTAGTCGCCGCCGCGCTGCCCGGACGGCGTGATGCCGTACGTGCCGGCCGCCGAGTTGACGCCGGCCGCCGTGTCGAAGACGAGCGCGCCGCTCAGGGCCGAGGCCGCCGTGTCGTCGCCGGAGAAGGCCGAATACCGCGCGCTGAACGGCGGGTTGGCTTGACCGGCGTTTTTGCCGGCGTCGTTGGCCGTGATGGTGAGCGGCGCCGGCGTGATGTCGGCGCTGGCGACGGCGCTGGCGTTGACGAGGTAGTTGGCGGCGTCGGCGCCGCCCAGCGTGATGCCGGACACCGTCACCGTCTTCGCGCTGCCCGCGTGCCGGTCGGCGAAGCTGGCCGCGCCGCTGGCGAGGGTCAAACTGTCGCCCGCGATGCGGTTGTCGGCCAACACCACGCTGGCGGCGACGCCGCCGTCGTAGACTTTGTTGGCGGCGCTGGCGCGCACGACCAGCGGCGCGGCCGCGATGGTGGCCGTGGCGCCGGCCACGTCGCTCGCCAGCGTGTAGTTGCCGGCGTCGGCCCCGGCCAGGGCGATGGCGCTGATGGCGACGGCCTTGCCGGCGCCGGCGTTCTTGTCGGCGAAGCGGCCGCTGGCGGCGCCGACCGACAAGGCGTCGCCTTCGACCATGCCGGTGAAGCCCGCGGCGCCCGTGTCCAGGCTGGCGCCGGTGCCGCCGTCGTAGACCTTGTCGCGGGCGACGATGCCGGACACGCCGACTATCGCGGCGCGAGTGATATCGGCGTGCAAGCCGCTGGGCGCGACCACGCTGTAATTGCCGGCCCGCCCGGCGGTCGCGCCGGCGCCGGTATCAAACAGGGTGACGGCGACGGTGACGGCTTTGGCGTCGCCGGCGCGCTTGTCGGCGAAGCTCGATAGCGCGGTGGAAAAGCCCAGCGTCTCCGTGCCGACCAAGCCGCTCAAGCCGCCGCCGGTGACGCTGGCGGCCGTGCCGCCGTCATACACCTTGCCGTTGGCGCTAGCGCCGACCACGGTCAAGGCCTTGCGCGCGATGTCGGCCGTGGCGCCGGCGACGCCGCTGCTCAAGCTGTAGTTGGCGGCGTCGGCGCCGGCCAGCGCCAGCCCGCCGATGGCGACGCTCTTGCCCAGGCCGGCGTTGGCGTCGGCGAACACGCCGCTGGCGCCGGTCACGAACAGGCTGTCCCCATTGAGCTTGCCGGCCAGGACGGCGCCCGCCGTGTTCAGGCTGGCGGCCGTGCCGCCGTCATAGACTTTGTTGGCGGCCACGATGCCAGTGACGGCGCCGATTACGGCCACGCCGATGTCGGCCGTTAAGCCGGACGGCGTGGCGACCGTGTAATTGGCGGCCAGGCCGGCGCTGGCGCCGACGCCGGCGTCGCTCAAGGTCAAGCCAGCCAAAGTGACGGTTTTCGCCAGGCCCGCGTTCTTGTCGCCGAATTGGCCGCTCAAGCCGGACCAGCCCAGGGTTTCCGCGCCCACCAAGCCGCTCAGCGCGCCCCCGCTCAAGCTGGCGGCGCGGCTGCCGTCGTAGACTTTGTTATCGGCCGTCAAACCGGTCACCGTCAGCGCCTTGGGCGTGATGGCGGCCGTCAACCCGGTCGGATTGCTCACGCTGTAATTGCCGGCCAGGCCGGCCGTCGGGCCGGTGCCGGCGTCGGCCAGCGCGGCGCCCGTCACCGTGACCGTCTTGCCGACGCCGGCGTTGCGGTCGGCGAAGTTGCCGCTCAAGCCAGACAGGGTCAGCGTTTCGGTGCCCACCAAGCCGGCCAGGGTGCCGCCCGTCAGCGCGGCGCCGGCGCCGCCGTCGTACACCTTGTCGGCGGCGGAGACACCGGTCACGCTCAGCGCCTTGGGCGTGATGTTGGCGCTCAACCCGGTCGGCTCGTTCACCGTGTAATTGCTGGCCAGGCCGGCCGTGGCGCCCACGCCCGCGTCGCCCAGGGTGCTGCCGCTGACGGTGACGGTTTTGCCCAGTCCCGCGTTCTTGTCGGAAAACACCGCGCTCTGACCGCTGACGAGCAGGGTTTCGCTGCCCACCAGACCGCTCAACACGGCGCCGGACAAGCCGGCCGCGACGCCGCCGTCGTAGACTTTGTCGGCCACCGTCGCGCCGCTGAAGCTGAGTGCCTTGCGGGCGATGGTGGCGCTGAGCCCGGTCGGATTGGCGACCGTGTAATTGGCCGCCAGCCCGGCCGTGGCGCCGCTGCCGGCGTTGCCCAGCGTGGCGCCGGTCACGGTGACGACCTTGCCGACGCCGGCGTTTTTGTTGGCGAAGCCGCCGCTCAAGCCCGACAGGCTCAGGGTTTCCATGCCGACCAAGCCACTCAAGACGCCGCCGAGCAGGCCGGCGATGGCGCCGCCGTCGTAGTCGCGGTTGACGGCCGTCATGCCGGTGATGGTCAAGGCCTTGGCGCCGATGTCGGCCGTGGCGCTGGCCGTGGTGCTGCCCAACGTGTAATTGCCGGCGTCGGTGCCGCCCAGGCTGATGCCGCTGATCGACACGGTCTTGCCGGTGCCGGCGTTCTTATTGGCGAACACGCCGCTGGCGCCGCCCACCGTGAGCGTGTCGCCGCCCACCATGCCGTTGAAGACCGCGCCCGAGGTGGTCAAGCTGGCGCTCAACAAGCCATCGTAAATCTTGCCGGCGGCGGTGATGCCGCTCACGCTGCTGATGGTGGCGGCGGTGATGTTGGCCGTCAAGCCGGTCGGCTGGGTCAAGCTATAGTTGCCGGCCGCCGATCCGCTCAAGCTGTCGGTGGCCGTCACGGCGATGTTGTTGCCCACGTTCTTGGAGGCGAACAGACCCGATTGCAGCAAGTTCACCTGCCCGATATCGCCCGGCGCCACCCCCACCAGCACGCCGGAATTGAGGAAGGCGGTCAGCGTGCCGTCGTACACCTTGTTGGCCGCCACCGTGCCGCTCACGGTCAGCACGCTGAGCGCGGCCGGATTGACCGTCAAGGTGCCGTTGACGTAGCTGATCAGATAGCCTTGCTGGCTGGTGGAATACAGGCCGGCGGGGGCGATGCTGTAACTGCCGGCGTTCACCGCGCCCTGGGACGAGCCGCCATAGACCAGCGAACCGAGCAGCGCACCGCTGGGTACGTTGGAATAGATCACGCCATTGCCGCCGCTAAAGGAAGCACCGTCGTAAGTCTTGACGGCGGCGTTGGCGGCGATGGTCAGCGGGGTCAGGAAAGCTTGCAGCAAAGGGTAGGAATGGCCGTCGTACAAGGTCCAGGTGGTAGCGGTGTTCCAGGCTGGATTGACGCTGCCGTTGGCCCCGGTGGCGCTGGTGAAATTGGCCAGGGTTTGCATATTGGCCGTGCCCAGCGCCAGCCCGCCGCCGGAACTGGTGGCGCGGCCGGTGGTGGCGCTGTCCCAGAAACTGGCGCTGACGGTGCCGTTGCCGCTGTCGTTATTGCCGACCAGGCCGCCCAGACCGGTGCCGCCGCTCACCGCGCCCCGGGCGTAACTCGTGCCGATGGCGCCGTAATTGAAGCCGACCAGGCCGCCCACGCTATCGGTGCCGGACACGGCGCCGGTGGCGTAGGTGTCGGCGATCGCGCTGGCGCCCACGTTGTAGCCGACCAGGCCGCCGACATACATGGTGCCCGACACGGCGCCGCCGGCATACGAGGAGCGCACGGTGCCGTCGCTGTTATAGCCGATCAAGCCGCCGACCTGGTTGCCGCCTTGCACCGCGGCCGTGCTGAAGCTGTTGCTGACCGAACCATAGTTGAGGCCGACCAAGCCGCCGGTGTTGTTGGCGCCGCCGCGCACGCTGCCGCCCACCAATTCCACCTTGCCGATCTTGGCGGCGGCGCTGGCCACGCCGATCAAGCCCACGCTGCCGGTGGCGGACGGCAAATTGATAGTCAAGCCGCCGATGGCGTGGTAAGCGCCGTCGAGCGAGCCGCTGAAAGCGTTGGCGGTATTGCTGGAATAACCGATCGGGATGAAGGTGGCGCCATGCCACACATCGCCCGTGGTGGCGGTGGCGGCGGCGTTGATATCGTTGTTGACGGTGTATTTCGCGGCCAGGTCCATCGCCATCAGCTGCAATTGATGGGGGCTGCCCAGGGTGGTCGAGTATTCGGACGACAGCATGGGATAGGCCGCGCCCAGCACGCCGCCATTGTTGTTGAGCTTGCCGTCGGCGTCGATCATGACCCATTTGTTACCGGTGGCGCCGGGCGTGGTGGTGAAGCTGAAGCTGCTGAAATTGGACGCCGTCTTCATCTGCGTCGTGGTCAAGCCGGCGGTGCCGGTGAAGTGGCCGGCGCGGGCGAAGCCGATGCCCCCGGTGGCGCCGTTGACGGTGGAATTGAAGTAACTGCCGGTGATGGTGCCGTTGTAGTTATCGCCCAGCACGGCGCCGAAACGGGTGGTGCCGGTCACCAAGCCGGCCGAGTAACTATTGCCGACGGTGCCGATGTTATAGCCGACCAGGCCGCCCACCGTGTTGACCCCCGTCACATGGCCGGTGGCGTAACTATTGTTGATGGTGGCCTGGTTGCTGATGCCGACCAAGCCGCCGATGAAGGTGCCGGTGGCGTTGACCGCGCCGGTGGCGTAACTGTTGACGATGCTGGTGCCGGCATCGGCGTTCGAGCCGACCAGGCCGCCGGTGCCGTTATTGCCCGACACCGTGCCGCTGGCGTGGCTATTGATGATGGTGCCGCCGCTACTGTTGCCACTGGCCAGACCGCCACCGTAAGAACTGGCCACCACGTTACCGGTCGCAAAACTATTGCCGATACTGCCGCCCACGTTGGTGAGCACCAGGCCGCCGGCGTAACCGTCGCTGCTGGTGACATTGCCGGTCGCGTAACTGTTTAAGATCGTGCCCGAGTTTTGACCCACCAAGCCGCCGATCGATCCATAATTGCTGGCGCTGATGGCGCCGCTGGCATGGCTGTTGCTGATGCTGCCGACGTTATTGCCGACCAAGCCGGCGCCGTTCGCGTAGGCGCCGGCCACCACCGCCGTGCCGGTGTTATAGCTATTGTTCACGCTACCCAAATTGCGTCCGGCCAAGCCGCCCACCCCCAGATTGGAACCATACACGCCACTGCCGCCGGCCACGCTGCCGCCCACCAAGCCGACGTTGCGCACCGCGGCGGTCGCGCCGATCACACCGAACAAGCCGACGTCGGCCTCGGTGCGGTTGATCGCCAGGCCGGTGATGACGTGGCCGAGGCCGTCGAAGGCGCCGGTGAAATTGCCGCCGCCGCCGCCGACCGGCGCGAAGCCGGCGCCGGCGTTCCAGGCGCCGGTGGCGCGCGCGTCGATATTGCTGCCGAGCGCGAAATTGCCGGCCAAGGCGGCGCCCATGCCTTGCAAATCGGTGCCGGTGGCGCTGCCCTGCGCGCCCAGGCTGTTGATGACGGTGTAATTGACCAGCGCCCCGTTGCTGCCCTGCTTGCTGCTGAAATGCGCGCCGGACGGCAAATCGATGGCCGCCAGCGCCGTGAAGACGCTGGTGTTGCCGGCCGCCACGGCGCCCTGGCCGTATTGCAGCGCCAGGCTGGCCGTGCCGGAGCCGCGCATGGCGGCGTTGACATTGATATTGTTTTGCGCGTTCAAGGTCAGGGTGTTGGCCGACCAGCTGACATTGTCGTTGAGGTTGACATTGCCGGCCGTGCCGCTGCCGCCGCTGCTGCTCAAGATCGTGACGTTGCCGCCGGCCAGATTGGCGCTCAGGGTGGCGCCCGTGATGTCGCCGCCGGAGGCCGCGACCGTGAAATCGGTGGGATCGACCAGCCAGGTGCCGGCCAGCCCGCGCGCGGCGGCGCTGACCACGCGCAGATCGTCGGCGATCCGGACGTGGGCGGCCGAGGTTTCCACCATGCCGCCGTCGCCGCCATCGGGCGCGCCGGCGTCGAGCCGCCCGCCCGCGCGCACCGTGCCGGACCCCATGTCGCCCAGCAGGCGGATGGCGCCGGCGCGCTTGTCGATGCTGCGCGCCTCGATCAAGCCGGTGTTGTTGACCACGGTTTTGAGCAAGTCGCCGGCGCCTTGCGCGCTCAGCAGCACTTGGCCGCCGTCGGCCTGGATATGGCCGCTGTTTTGCACCAGCGCCCGCAGCGCGCCCCGGTCCACCGCCACGTTGAGCAAGCCGTCGCCGGCCAGGTCCAGGGTGATGGCCGATCCGCCCGCCAGGGCCACCGAACCGAGGCGCGCGCTGATGGTGCCCTCGTTGCTCACGCTCGCGCCCAGCAAGGCGACATAGCCGCCGGCGGCGGCGTTGATGCTGCCCTGGTTCAAGATGGCGCCCCGGCCCGGATTGCTGAAGCGGTATGTGCCGGCCATGAAGTCGGCGTCCGAGATACTCAGCGTGGAAGCGGCCAGGCCGCCCACGTTGACCGAGGCGCCCTGGCCGAACAGGATGCCGTTCGGATTGACCAGGAACACCTTGCCGTTGGCCTTCAGCGCGCCCAGGATGCTGGACGGATCGGGTCCCAGCACCCGATTGAGCGCCACCGCGTTGGCGTTCGGCTGGACGAAGGTGACGGCCTCGCCCCGGCCGATGTTAAAGCTGCTCCAGTTCAACACCACGTTCTGGCTGGACTGGGTCACCGTCATCTGGCCCGGCACCATCACCGCGCCCACCTCGGCCCGGCCGGCGCCGAC